>JANRLN010000064.1:0-2227 GCA_033762515.1 Planctomycetaceae bacterium | reverse complement strand
CCCGGTCCAATATGTCCAATCCGAACGAGTCGTCGGCGCGTAACAAGCTTTCCGATCCGGAGTTCCTCGCCAACGTCAGCGACCTCAACAGCCAATTCCCCACGATGCACGTGGCTGACTACCACGGCCACGGCTGGCTGTACAAGGCGGTCTTCAAAAAGGATCACGATGGCACGCCGCTGGACCATGAAGGCAACCGCCTGCCGACGGTCTCGATCGAACAGCGCGAGGCTGCCGTCAAAGTCGCGGAGATTCATAAGGAAATCTATCGGGGCGTTGACCACTTCGACCCAGTCTCAAAGGAAGACGTGTTCCGCCGTGAAGCCGAGCTGCGCGAATATCAGAAATTCATTCCCGTTCACATGCTCGACATCCATCTGGAAAAGGGGATGCACTGCGTCGACTGCCACTACGTCCAGGACAGTCACGGAAACGGGAAGCTGTACGGCGAAGTGCGGGCCGCCATCGAGATTCAATGCATTGACTGTCACGGCACCGCCCAGAAGTACGCCACGCTGCGGACCTCCGGCCCCTGTGCGGAAGAACGAGCGCCGAACATGCCTCAGGGACGCGACCTCAGCGTGATGCGGACGCCGTTCGGCAAGCGGCGCTTCGAACGCCGCGGCGACCGGTTGGTGCAGCACTCGATGGTGGAAGAGGGGATCAGTTGGGAAGTCACCCAGGTGAAGAACACGGTGACTCCGACGCACCCCGAATACAACGCACTGTCAGCCCTTTCAAAGACGGTGCGGTTCGATCCACAGGGCCGGCTCGCTTGGGGCGATGTACCCGACGATGAACATGTCTGTGCTCACGCCAACAGCAACATGAGCTGCATCGCCTGTCACTCGTCCTGGAATCCAAGCTGCTACGGTTGCCATCTCCCGCAGAAGGCCAACCGCAAGATGCCCGAACTGCACAATGAAGGGGACATCACCCGCAACTACACCTCGTACAATTTCCAGACGCTGCGCGATGAAGTCTTCATGCTGGCCCGCGACGGCAACGTCACCGGCAACCGCATTGGTCCCTCAAGGTCGTCCTGTGCGATCCACGTCGGTTCGTACAACCTCAACCGCGAATCGATCTATGTGCAGCAGCAGACGATCTCCGCGGAAGGTCCTTCGGGCATCGCCTTCAGCACCAACGTCCCCCACACCGTGCGCGGCAAGGGGGAAACCAAGATGTGCAACGACTGCCACCTCTCGACCGCCAACGACAACAACGCCGTCATGGCCCAGTTGCTGATGCACGGCACCAACTACCTGAACTTCATCGGCCGCTACTGCTGGGTCGCGTGCGAAGACCACGGCCTGTTCGCGGTCGATGTGACCGAGCGAGAAGAGCCGCAGGCGGTCATCGGGAGCACCCTGCATCGGATGGCGTTCCCCGACAACTACCACGAGCACGTCGAACGCGAGTTTCAGTACCCGCATGCCCACGAGCATCCGGGGAACGACATCGTCGAGAACATTACCCGGCCGTTCAAGAAACCAGTCGTCCACAACGTCATGGCGCGCGGGGAGTTCCTGTATGCCGCCTGTGGTCCGGCCGGCATGCGGGTCTTCGACATCGCGTTTATTGACGACAAGGCCTTCTCGGAGCGCATCACCACGGCTCCAGTCTCTCCCATCGGACAGCGATTCTACGTGCGAACGCCGGACTGCGCCTACGTTACTGCCGCGGCGACGACGGCTCCCGATCCGACTCGAACGCACCTCCCCGAGAACCATGAACCGAACATTCATCCGATCTATGCCTACCTGCTCGTCGCCGATCGCGAAGAAGGACTCGTTCTCGTTGGCGCGGGAACGCTGCTGGACGGCAACCCGACCAACAACTTCATCAAGAAGGATGTGGTCTTCAATCCGAACGGTATTCTGACCGGGGCGCACTACATCGCGACCGCCGGGGTCTACGCCTACGTCCTCTGTGACGCCGGTCTGGTGGTGGTCTCGCTCGATGACCCGAAATGCCCGCAGGTCATGAGCGTGGTGGGAAATGAATTCCTGCACGAACCAACCAACGTCCAGATTCAATTCCGATACGCTTTCGTCACCGACCATGAGGGGTTGAAAGTGCTCGACGTCACCAACCTGACCCACCCCGTACCGGCAGCGTCGTTGCACATCGAGCACGCCCACAGCGTCTACGTGGCCCGCACCTATGCCTACATTGCCGCCGGCCCGCAAGGTTTGGTGATCGTCGATGTCAAGAATCCCCTGGC
>JANRLN010000063.1:0-22377 GCA_033762515.1 Planctomycetaceae bacterium | reverse complement strand
CGCCCGTCGCCGGTTCGTCAGCAGCTCAGCATTTCGGAACGCTGGATTATGTCGACATCTGCGGTAATGACTGGATCGTTGGACAACGCGACCCTGAACGAATTCGAATACCGCCCTGTTCCCCCACTCGTCCCCGTCAGCGCCGCTTTTGTGTTGCTCTCGGTGATGGCATTCGCCTGGGACGTCTTTGTCGCGGTGCCGTTGATCGGGACTGTTCTTGCGTTCATCGCCTGGCGGCAAGTCGCGACTTCACAGGGAACTTACAGCGGTGGAGCGGTCGCGAAAGCCACGCTCATTCTTTTGCCGGTCATGACCTTGTCGGCGGTGGGCGTTCATGCCTACTCATTCGCGACGGAAATCCCTCCCGGTTATCGCCGGATCAGCTTTGCCGCAGATATTTCGGACAAAGGATTTCTCATGGACCAGGGGCGGGCTGCGGTTCATCCCGATGTCGACGCCCTGACGAAGGAACCCGTCTTCCTCAAGGGATACATGTACCCCACCAAACAGTCCGAGAATCTGAAGGGCTTCGTCCTCTGCAAGGACAGCGGCGACTGTTGCTTCGGCGGCCAGCCGAAAGTGACCGACATGATGTATGTGGAGATGCAAGACGGCCAGCAGGTGAACTTCCGCTCGGGATTGGTGGCGGTCGCCGGAGAACTGAAGATCAGTCCGACGGTGGATCAGACTGGACTCAATGCCGTTTACAAGCTCGAATGCGATTTCTTCAGCGGAGCGAAGACATCCTATTGATGGCTTCCGCAGACGGCTTGGTCGCACCATCGTCAACGGAGTTCGTCAGGATGCCCAACGCTCGAACTCATCAGGCTCTCGCAGGCATCGGCGCCCTTGTCCTCGGCGGACTCCTGTCTGGTTGCAATCCCCAGTCGAGTTCCGATTTCCAAACCTACGACCAGATTCTCGCGACCGAACAGCCTGCCCCGGCTCCCCCGGACGCGATTCCCGCCGACGCGCTGCTGGTCCGCAACGACGCGCCGGGTTCGATGACCACGGAAGCGGTTCCGCGGGGTTTGTTCCCGGAGGTCGTCGCGTCTCCCGCCCCGACGTCGCCGGGGGACGCAGTTCCGGAAGCCTATCCTGAAATTCCCGCGTCGGCGATGGCGCCGCTGAACGTGGTCGATGGATCTTCCGCCCTGGACATTTTGAAGGTAGCGGATCGGAGCGGAATGTCGCCCGCGGCGATCCCGGCAGTCGACGCCGTCCCGTCCAAAGCCACACTACCCGCACCGGCACGCGGCATTGAATTGCTCGTCCCGATGAAAGAGTTTCGCGCGGAAGGGCCGCAGGGCGCCGTTCGCGTCTCCTACGATGATCTCGATCTGCTGAAGATCTTGAACATGGAACCGGTGCCGGCCGACGCCGCGGCCCATTTTCCGGCGTGGCTCTCGAAACTCGACGGGCAGCCGGTTCGAATTCGCGGATTCATGTATCCCACCTTCGAATCAACCGGCATCGAAAGTTTTGTGCTGGCGCGCGACAACCAGATCTGCTGCTTCGGCCGTGATCCCAAAGTCTACGACCTGATTCAGGTGTCGATGAAGTCGGGGGACACCACCGACTACATTCCCAATCGCCCTTTTGATGTCGTTGGAACGTTCCGCATCGAAATGCTTGCCGAAGGGGGCAAGCCGATGGGACTCTACTGGCTCGACGACGCCCGCGTGCTCGCGCGATAAGGGTGTGCCGGGTGTCCCTGGACGTGCGGGATCGGCTCACGGTGTCATGAACGACATTGTGACTCCGAGATGCCGGGCTTCCCGGTCGTCGCCGGGAGACACCGCCCCCCGCGGCGACACTTCTTGACGCTGCTCTTGAATTCGTAATTCCGCGCGGTACGATCACGCCCGACTTGGGTGCCGGTGTGCTCGGCGCACTGCCGGAGAATAGGGAAGACGGTGTGAATCCGTCGCGGTCCCGCCGCTGTATTCGGGGACGAACGCTGCACGATGCCACTGCGGGGATTCCGCGGGAAGGCGCAGCCAGTAGAGAGATCCGAGAGCCAGAAGACCTGCCCATCAGTCGTCCGTGTGGCCAACGCTTCGCTCGCCAGAACCGACGTGGCATCGTCTTGTCTGCTGAATGGGGACGCTTCGCGTCTCCGTTGAGGCTTTCGTAAACGACAGGGGAGCGTTGTCGCGAGACAACGTCGCCTCGGTGTGCCGCTGCGCCGTGCCTGGGTGCCAGGTCGAGGCCTCGTCCTACCCAACGAGGATTGATCATGCATCGTCGACCGTCTCGTCCCCTGCCCCAGGTTTGGATCGTCCGAACCGGCTTTACGCTCATTGAATTGCTGGTCGTGATCGCGATCATCGCGATTCTGATCGCGCTGCTGCTGCCGGCGGTGCAGCAGGCGCGGGAAGCGGCGCGCCGCACCCAATGCCGGAATAATCTCAAGCAGCTCATCCTGGCCGTCCACAACTACGCCGACAGCTACAACGAGATGCTGGTCCCGCACAAAATCGACGATGCGCGGGCCATCGACGGCACGATCGCGGGGATCTACCCCCAGCAAGGGTCCATCCGCTACTGGTTCGGATTGGTGGATTACGACCAACCAGACATCACCAAACGACTGGTGTTCGAGCAGGGGATTCTCGCCCCGTACATGGAGACGAACTACACCGCCTATCAATGCCCTAACTTCGGGGAACTGCAGGTCGACGCCCTGCGCGTCGGGCGCATGGCGTCCGGATATGGCCACAATGGTTACTATCTCGGCCCTGGGATCGACTACGACTATTCCAACTATCCCACGGTCACCGTGAACAACTCGCGGCCGATCGCTTACAAGTTCCGCGACGTCCGCCAGCTCACGAACACATTGATTTTCGCCGACAGCGCCGAGGTCAATTTCGCGCTGACGTTCCAGGAAAACTGGTGGCTCGATCCCCCGAGCAACAATTACCCGACAGTTCATTTCCGGCATCTCGATACGGCGAACGTAGCGTTCGTCGACGGCCACGTGGAAACGCGGCCGCGTTCCTGGATCATTCAGATTCCCGGACCGAACTACATGAGCCAGTCGCAGGCAGGTCGCGCGGAAGAAAAGCGATTGGGATTCGTCAGTGATGGTCGACTGGGGGATCCCGTCTATCAGGACGAATTGTACGACCGAGACTAGTCACGCGCGCAGCGCCGAGAAGCGCGGCCGGGGCTGCCGGCCCCGGCCCGCTCTCATCGGCGGCAATGTGCCGCGGCTCAGCGAGCCGTGGTGGGAGCGCTGCGTTTGGCAAGCACAAATGCGGATGAGGGCCGTGCAGACGCGCCTGCCGTCAAGCCCGTAAGTGATGGGCCGCGGAGGATCCACCGATCAACCACGGATCAGGGCGAGGCGTCCGGGGCGCGACGCGTGAACTCTCAAATGCTGCATCAATCCGCACTCGTCGGAATCCGATGTTCCATCGAAGTGCAAACCATGGATTCATTGCACGATTTCAATGCCCGAGTGCGCCAGTGAGAGTTCCCTCACGCGGGGATGAGTGCAGGGACTGCCAGGCTCGCGTGCCCCTGTCGCGCTCCGTCGGACATGCTTTAAGTCTCTGAAAGGTGAAAACACATGCGGGATATTCGCGTCTGGCTGGCGCTGGCCGCCGTGGTCGCGGGGGGCGGACTCATCGCCGTGCAACTGCGACCGGCGGATCACAGCGCCCCGGTGGAGTCTGAGGAGTTGGCGACGGTGGTGTTCGTGTGCCGCGAGAGTGGGGAAGTGTTCGTAGGAAAAGTGCGGGCGACGCCGGCGGTGCATCCTGTCACGGGGCGGCCGACGTTGATGCCCGGTCTTTACGCCCCGGAT
This sequence comes from Planctomycetaceae bacterium, assembly GCA_033762515.1. GTDB lineage: Bacteria > Planctomycetota > Planctomycetia > Planctomycetales > Planctomycetaceae > DSVQ01. The sequence continues at coordinate 18,563 of JANRLN010000063.1, read as the reverse complement.
CAACAGAAGTGGGTCGCCGGTCCGTCGTTTGAAGACCTGCAGCGGGCGACCCCTCTGATGAAGTCGGCGAAAGGCAAGACGCCCCTGCTCCGCGAGGGACCGATTCCCCCGACCGCGGTGCCGATTTGACGAGGGAGTCGGCGGCACACCGGAATGAAACTTCAAATGGCCGATTCCAGGGAAGTCTGAATTGCCAATGATCAAGTGGGTGAGTGTCGCTTTTGAGAGTTGGAAACTGGAACTTGTTTGAGATTTGTCGTTTTGAGATTTGGATTTTCGCCCCCCGCAGTCGACTCTCGTTCGGATGGATCGGAATGTCATGCCAGAGCCTATCGTATTGAGTTGGAGCGGCGGCAAGGACAGCGTCCTGGCTCTCGATCGCCTCCGTCGCGACGAGCGCTGGAACGTCGTGGGCTTGCTCACGATGGTTACCGCCGGCGATGGGCGCGTCAGCATGCACGGGGTGCCTCAGGAGTTGATCCGCCAACAGGCGGCGGGATTGAATCTGGAACTGGTCCTGGCGGAGGTTCCCCCGTGGCCTTCGAATGGGCAGTATGAACTGGCGTTCGAGCGGGGTCTGGACCGCTTTCAATCCCTGGGCGTCCGAACGATCGCTTTCGGCGACCTGTTTCTCGCGGACATCCGGCGGTATCGGGAAGACTTCTGCGCTCGACGCGAACTGCGTGCCGTCTTCCCGCTCTGGGGGAGCGACACCGCGGCACTGGCGGGGGAGTTTGTCGACTCCGGGCATCGGGCCGTGGTTTGTTGTGCCGACGCCCGCCAGTTGACTGCAGATTTTGTCGGTTGCGGGTACGATGCCGCATTCCTGCGGCGACTGCCGCCCGGAATCGACCTGTGTGGGGAGCGCGGAGAGTTCCACACCCTGGTCATTGAAGGTCCGGGCTGGAAAACGAACGTCGAGGCCCGCGTCGGAGCGACGTCGCGGGTGGATCACTTCTGGTATGCCGAGTTGGAAGCTTTGACGGTGCGTTCTGAATCGCTGAGCGCCCGAAGTTGTGGGGAGTCTGTGCATGTCTAAGAGTCGCGTCTGGTTCTTCGTCGCCTTGTTCGCCTATGCTCTGGCCTGTCGTCTGTTACCGTACGTTCTGGGAACGTTCGGCATGACGCTCGATCCCTCGCGGACCTGGTATCCGTGGAACTTTTCTCCGTTGATGGCCGTCACGCTCTTCGGGGGCGCCTGTGCGGCGAATCGACGCTGGTCGCTGGCGATGCCGCTGTCGGTCATGTTCCTGAGCGACATCGGCATCTGGGGCCTGACCGGACGCTGGGACTGGGCCTTTCCGCCGAGTCAGCCGCTGATTTACGGGTGCTTTGCCGCCGCCGCAGTGCTGGGGTGGCTGATTCGCTCGCGTCCGCGCGTGATCACTTCTCTGCCGCTGGCGATCGGCGCGGAATCGGTCTTCTTCCTGGTCTCGAACTTCGCGGTCTGGTGGTTTGGCGAGGGCTCCAGCTATCCCCTGACGATGAACGGACTGCTGCTGTGCTACACGATGGCCCTGCCCTTCTTCGGGCGATCGCTGCTGAGCACCTCGGTCTACTGCACCCTGCTCTTCAGCCCGGTGGGACTTCGTCTGGCGGATGCCGAGCATGTCGATGTTGAACCCGCCGCAGCCCGCGAATAGCAACCCTGCGGCTTCCGAGCGATTTGCTTCCGAGCGATTTCCGGAGCTCTCCAGCATGGCTACGCCGCCGCGCGTGGTGTCGCTGATCGCCAGCGCCACGGAGATCGTCCACGCGCTGGGGGTCGATTCCTGGCTCGTCGGGCGTTCGCATGAATGCGACTACCCGGCGTCGGTCCTCGCTTTGCCGGCCTGCAGTTCGGCCAAATTCGATGTCCACGGCGACAGCCGGCAGATCGACGAGCGCGTCAAGGCGACGCTCCTGTCGGCGACGTCGGTTTACAACGTCGATACGGGGTTGCTCAATGAACTGGCCCCCACCGTCATCCTCACGCAGTCGCAATGCGAAGTCTGCGCCGTCAGCCTTAAGGACGTTCAGGCCGCCGTCTGTGATGTGGTGACGTCGCAGCCCCAAGTCGTCTCCTTGGAGCCGAATTCGCTGAGCGACGTGTGGGACGACATTCGCCGTGTGGGCCGCGCCCTCGATCTGTCCGACAGAGCCGAGCGTCTCATTGGCGAGTTGCAGCAGCGATTGGAGCGAATCTCACAGCGTTGCCGCGCCATTGCAGGACCAAGACCGAGCATCGCCTGCATCGAATGGATCGAACCGCTGATGGCGGCGGGCAACTGGGTGCCGGAGCTGGTGGAGCTCGTCGGCGGTCGAAATCTGTTTGGAACAGCGGGCCGGCATTCCCCGTGGATGACTTGGGAGGAACTGGCGGCGGCCGATCCCGATGTGATCGCGATCCTCCCCTGCGGATTCGACATTCCGCGGTCGAGATCGGAAATGCATTGGCTCGTCGATCGGCCGGAATGGGCGACGCTGTCGGCAGTCCGCAACGGCCGTGTTTACGTCACTGACGGCAACCAGTACTTCAATCGCCCTGGCCCCCGGCTGGCGGAGTCGGCCGAGATCTTCGCCGAACTCCTCTACCCCGACGCATGCGACTTCGGCCACAAGGGAGCGGGTTGGGTCTCCTGGTTGTGACAAGCTCCAATTCTCAAAACACAAATCACAATCAAGTTCCAATCACCAAATCTCAAACCGGACCCCAATGGTCAATTGTTGGAAGGTCACTTGTTGGAATTTTGGTACTTGGGATTTCTTTGAGATTTGGTGTTTGAGTTTTGGAGCTTACGACGCTGCTACAGCGGCACGGGGGTCTTCGACAAGATCTGCTTGACCACCTGCTTAGCCCGATCGCGCTGGCTCTCCCGCAACTCTCCGCGGACGGTGATGCGGTGCGACAGCACCGGGACGGCGAGTCGCTTGACGTCGTCGGGAATCACAAAACTGCGTCCTTCGATGAACGCCAGGCTCTGGCAGGCGCGATACATGGTGATGGCGCCGCGGGTGCTGACGCCCAGTTGCAGTTCCGCGTGAGACCGGGTGGCGTGCACGATGTCGAGGAGATAGTCGTTGATCGAGTCGTCGACGCGAATTTCCCGGGTGGCATGCTGCAGTCGGCGCAATTGATCCCCGTTGATGACGGGCTTCAGGCGATCGACCGGTTGCCCTTCGCGATGGTTGACCAGCACGCTCTTCTCCACGCTGCGCTCGGGATAACCAACGTCGATGCAGAGCATGAACCGGTCGAGCTGGTTCTCCGGCAGCGGATAGGTCCCTTCGAACTCGAACGGATTCTGTGTGGCCAGCACAAAAAACGGAGAGCTCAGGGGATAGGTCGTCCCTTCGATCGAAACCTGGCCTTCGCTCATCGCCTCCAGCAGGGCGCTCTGGGTGCGAGGCGTCGTGCGATTGATTTCGTCCGCCAGCAGGACGTTGGTGAAGATCGGCCCCTGCCGGAATTCGAACTGCCCCAGGTTGGGCAGGAACACGCTCGACCCGAGAATATCGCTCGGGAGCATGTCAGGAGTGAATTGCAGCCGCTTGAAGTCACAATCCAGGCTCTTGGCGATCGATTTGGCCAGCGAGGTCTTGCCGACGCCGGGAGCATCCTCCACCAGCATATGTCCTTCGGACAACAGCGCGACGAGCGCCAGGCGAATCGGTTCGGGTTTGCCCAGGATCGCGGCGGAAATATTGCTCTCAAACGCCGCGATCAATTCTCGATGTTCCGACACGCGATCCGTTCCTTGTTCCTCGGGACCCCTCGGTTGACCCGCGGATTATAGGGGCGTCACCCAACCGGGGGTATCCTGCGGCACCCGCATGAGGATTCGATGAAGACGCCCCGAGAATGCTATCCCTGGGCGTCGGTTCGCTCCGCGATGCTGAACGCGTCGCGATCTCCACTGTTGTAATGGACAATCAGTTCCGCCAGCAGCCCCAGCGACAAGATCTGCCCGCCGAGCAGCGTGGAAGCCAGGGAATAGGCCAGGAGCGGCCGCGAGCCGATCGGAACTGGCTCCCACACATGCAGGACGTTCATCAGCACCCAGAGGAGCGCCAGGTAACTTAAGCCGAGCACGCCGACGCCGAAGAAACTCAGCCCGATGCCCCCGAGCATGTGCTGCGGGCGCTGCCGGTAGCCCATTAAGAATGAAACCGTCAGCAGATCGAGGAACCCCCGGGCAAACCTCCGGAAGCCATATTTCGATTGTCCGAACTGCCGCGAACGATGATTCACTGGCAATTCGGTGACCTGGAACCCCCGCGCATGAGCGAGCACCGGGATGAAGCGATGCAGTTCCCCGTACAGCCGGATCTCGTCCGCGACTTCTCTGCGAAAGAGTTTCACTCCGCAGTTGTGGTCGTGCAGCGACAGACCCGTCAGCCGACTGACGAGTCCGTTGAAGACCAGGCTGGGGTAGACTTTGTGCCAGGGATCGAGCCGCCGCTGCTTCCATCCGTTCACGACGTCAAAACCGGTGTTGAGTTTGGCCAGGAAATTGGGAATCTCGGCGGGGTCGTCCTGCAGATCGGCGTCCATGGTCAGAATGAGGGGTTTCGCGGCGCAGCGAAACCCGGCGGAGAGGGCCGCCGCTTTCCCGAAATTGCGTCGGAAGCGGATGCCGCGCACGCGCGGCGCCCGTTGAGCCAGGTCGCGAATGATCTCCCACGATCCATCACGGGAACCGTCATCAATGAAGATCAACTCGTAGTCGATCTGGCTCGCGGTCGCGGCGGCGTCGATTTGCGCGGAAAGCTCGCGCAGACTTTCAGCCTCATTCAACACCGGAACAATGACGGTCACGGCTGTCACGCGGGATACTTCCAGGTTCGAGAAATCATCGAACCCAGATTCTGACTCGGCGAGACCTCATCGTCTACGCACGGCCCATGTTCCGTCCGTGAGCCTCAGGGCTTTCGCGCCTCCGACCAGCGATCCGCCGCGGCCAGGAGCCGATCCAGCGGCAACTCGAAGCCCGGCAGTAAAGGGGGCGCATAGGTCTGTCCTTCCGGGACGATCACCGTTTCCGTTTCCCCGCGAAAGACCGTCAAGCACCGGCGGAATCGATCGACGATCCAGTATTCCCGCACCCCCAACCGTGCGTACTCGGCTCGTTTCTCAATGTAGTCGCGTTTGCGGTCCCGGCGGGTTTTGGAGACGAATTCGATCACAACCGCAGGGACGTCGACCAGAGGATCAGGTACCCGACCAAGTCCAATCCAGATCACGCGATCCGCCCGGCGGCGATTTCCGAACGTGACCAGAGTCTCTTCCGGGGATGTGTCGTCGACGCAGGAACCTGCCGGCTCGCTCTCGGCATAAAGGCGAATGAGGTGTCCGAGGAGGTCATTGGGATTTCGTTCGCCAGCCGCCGGCATCGGACTCACGACGAGGACTCCGTGGATCAATTCGTACCGATATCCTGGTTGCCAGTCCTCAATCACGTCGAACTCTTCGGGAGTCAAGGCCATGCCGTTGGACCAGGGGCCCAGTCGCCGCGGCGGCGCCAGATCGAAAATCGTCGTCATGCCCTCGTCTCCGTTGCGGTTCACCCTCACACCCCAGGGATCATAACTCCGCCGACGGCGGGAGGGCGAGAGGTTCTGCGCAACATTCAGCCCCCGGTCGGGGGCGACCAGGGGCCTCGTGCTGCGATCATCTCGACAACCGGGAATCAGCCGCCCTGCACAGCGACCTTATGACTCGTCACCGCGGGGACAGCCTTCGGCATCACAACGTTCAACACGCCGTTCTTGAAGGTCGCCGTCACCCCTTCCCGCTTGATCGGCTTCGGCAACGGCAGGATCCGTTCGAACATCCCGAACGACCGCTCGGTGCGATGGAAGTTGTGGTCCTTGGATTCGCGTTCATCCTTCTTTTCGCCGTGCACCTTGATGGCGTCGTCCAGGAGTTCGACTTCCACGTCCTTCTCGGTCAAACCGGGGAGTTCGACCGTCAGATGGAGTTCCTGGTCGGTCTCGCTGAGATCCAGTTTGGGATTCAGACCGGCCATCGCCGCCGGCATCCCGGACAGGTCGCCGCCGTCGAAGAAGCCTTCGAAGGCCCGATTGATTTCGTTCTGCAACGCCGTGAACGGATCGGCTTCCCGGCTGCGAACCAGCCCGCGCCGCCACGGCACCAGAGTCCTGAGTGACATGATCCACGCTCCTTTCTGGGAAACTCACAGTCGCCTGTACGACGCCGCACAGGCATTGAGACGCTGCAAAAGTCACTGACCAACGGCCTCTGGCGCGACTAACCCGCGAGGACCGCAATCTTCTTAGAGACAGCCTGATCCGACTTGGGCATGCGCACCCGCAACACCCCGTCCTTCACCCGCGCTTCGATCCGCTGGCGGTCAATCTTGTCCGACAGTTGGAACGAACGGCGATAATCGCCGTCGCGGAGTTCGGTGTAGACCACCTTGCGACCGTCCGCTTCCGGATCGGCCACTCGGGCGGTCAGCGTCAGGGTGTCGTTCTCGACCGTGACGTCGGTGGAGTGTTCATCTGCACCCGGAACTTCGGCAATCAGTTCGACGGCCTCTGCCGACTCAAGGATGCGCACGTTCGGGCGAAAGAACCGACGATCACAGTTTTCCTTGGCACAATTCGTCGTGGTCATGATGCGAAACCTCACAACATCATTCCTGGAAACGGGTTACGCCAGAGATGCCGCTGAGTGTGGCCATTCTGGCAGATTCTTGCTATGCGATACTCTCTGTTGCGAGTTTCGTGCCATTTTCAGATTCTTGAGATCCGCAATCGGAGTGGATGTCCCGCAAACTATTGAAAAAAATAGGTTTGAGTCATTTTACGAGGGCGATTTCCGGCGTTTGACGAACTGTCGCCCAGAGCTGAATACCGCCAAAATGGCACCGCGATCGATGGCAATAGATTCTGTCGCTCAAATACTGCCAATATGGCCGAGCGTGGTCTGTGGGGCTTGGCGCCACGACGCGCACTCTGAGTCAATTTGTGCGTCCCCCGCTGCCGATGGAGACGCAGCGGATTGCGCGCCCCGTCGGAACTTGGCAACGAGCGATCTCCGGGGTGCTGTCTGCGCTGCTGATGCAGGATGCCCAGCCGCCGTTAACTGCACACGGACGTCATGTCTGTGACCTCGCCAGGTTCCCGGGCCGTTGATGACCGGAGACGCCGCCGTCTGGCCGTCTCGGGGGACGCTCCCGGTACGGACAGCTCCGAGGGGGAGACGGCCAGCACAACGGCGTTTCGCGAACGTGCTGCCGAGGCGACCTCCGCCTCTCCCTGGCTGCCCCTCGCCATGTGGCAGCGAGCGGTGTTGCTGATCGGCTTCTGGTCGTTGCTGATCGGACTGGGAACCTTCGCGGCCCTGCCCCACGTGATCCCGGCGCCGCTGTGCCGCATCTGCCTGCCGCTGGTGAGCGGTCCGTCGGCAAAGCTGGTCGGCTTCGTCGACATCGTTCTGTGGCTGCTGGCGGCGGAATTCGCCGCCATCGTGGGCTGGTATCGCTCGCACAGTCTGCTCGACTTTTCCGGCCGGTATCGCGTCTGGGGTTGGATCGCAGTCGCCTGGGCGCTGGCGAGCTTCCTGGCGGCGACGAGTCTCCACCTGCTGCTGGCGGATGCCTACGCGGAACGCCTCACCTGGCTCACCTGGCGTCAAGAGACGCTGGCCTGGCTGGTTCCGTTGACGGTGGCCGGGTTGGTTACGGTTTGGCTGGCGGATCGCGACATCCGTCGCTGCGTCAGCAGCCTGATCCTCGTCCGACTTGCGGCTGTCGCGGGCTTGGCGTTGTCCGCCGGCGTTGTTTACACGCCGGAGCTTCAGTGCGAGGTCTGGTTCGCACCGGCGATGCTGGCCGGTCGCTGGGTGGGACTCGGCCTGCTGGTGACGGGGATGTGGCGTCACGCCAATTTTGTCGCCTACACCTGTCCCGACCCGCCGGAGAAACGCGCCGCGCGTACTTGGCTGGGATTCATCACGGCCGGATTTGTCGCCCTGGCGGCGCGCTGGTGGATCCCATCCGCCGCCGTCGCTGCCGACGCCGCCCCGAAGCGCGGTCGACGACGAAAGAAGACCGAAGCCGAAGGAGAGGACGAAGAGTCGTCGGCGCCGAAACGTCGTCGCAAGCCGGCCGCCGCCAAGAGCAAACGGGCCTCGAAACCGCGCACGCGCTCGAAGCCCGAGCCCGAACAGGAAGAGGGCTACGAGTCCGAAGAGGAATCCGCCGCTGCTGAAGACTGGGACACCACCGAACAGGAGTCCGCGAATTCCTCGGCGACGCAGGACTGGAACGAGGACGATCTCGAGCAACTTGAGGCCCTGACGCGCCCGGACAACACCGCATCGGCCGCGGCGAACGGCAAACCCTCGAACTCAGCCGGCTCCTCGGGCAACCCGCGGGAAACCGACGACAGCGGCGACGACGATGACGACTACGGGGGCGTCGATGGCGCCCATGGGCAGAGCGACATGTACAAGGGCCTCAGCAAACGCCAGCGGCGCGAACTGAAGAAAAAACAGCGCGAAATGGAGCGGGACGGCCGCGGACGTACGTAACGGATCGGTTGCGGGCGCACTCTCTCAAGGAAATCCGAAATCTCAAGCGCGAAACTCGAAAGAAATGTCGAATTCCAAAATCCCAAAACGGGCTTGATCGGCATGCCGGTTTGAGATTGGAAGAATGCTGCGTCTTGCGAATTTCGTGCTTCAGATTGGGATTATTGTGCCGCGCTTCAACTCTGCGCGACCAGGAAGATCGTCCCCGCCGCCGCCAGTCCCGCGAGAATCGCGAGCGTGATCTTGATCCAGCTATAGGGACGTTCGCCGTTGACCTCGCCGGTCGCTGCGTTGACGGTGACCCGGTACGTCTTGTCTTTGTACCGGTAGGCAAGCAGCCAGACCGGCAGCAGCACGTGCTTGAAAGTGAGTGCGTTGTAGGCCGTCTTCTGCGAAGTGACTCGCTGTTCGTCCCCGCCGATCCGGCGGCAGATGTCGGCTCGCAGGGCCGCATCGATTCGCTGCCGGGCGTCTTCAAACGCCCTGTCGAGCGAAATGTCGTACGTCCGGGCGAAAAAGCCCGCCAAGACCTCCGGCGTAAAGGGGGTGCATTTCCCCAGCGGCCAGGGCTCCAGATCGCGCAGCAACGTCTTGTGCTCATCCTGAACGGCCAGCACCAGCACGTCGTCGAAGAACCGCGAAAACTCGCCGCTCGCGGAACTCCACCGCGTGCGGCGCTCCTGCCGTGTTTCCTTTCCCACCTGCACCGTCACGTAGTAATGATCCCCCCGCTGCCCCTGATAGCGGGTGTAGGTCGCCGAGTCGTAGGTGAAGTAGGGCAAATAACAGCCATTAAACTTCCCCTGCCCCCCCAACTGCTTGAAATCATTGGGGGCGAACCAGCGGCTGGAGACCCACTCCTTGAGGTTCGAAGCGGCCCGTTCGCGCGGCACCAGGAACGGCAGCACGGCGTCGACCCGGATGCGGGTCGACGCATCGTGCACCTTGTCGCGCTGTAATGGCGAGGCGCAGTAGGGGCAACTGGAACTCGTCAACGTTCCCTGGAAGACGACGTTCGCGCCGCACGACTGGCAACGAACTTCATTCACCCCCGATGCCGTGAAGAGTTCGTCCGAACCCTGCTGACGCAGCTCTTCCAGTCGCGCCAGCATGGCGTGATAGTCGTTCTCACGAATTTCGTCGGCCGGGGGAGCGAGGTCCTTCACCGCACCGCAGTAAGGGCACTGCAGGCTCTGCTGTCCGATCGAAAATTCGAGGTCCGCTCCGCACGTTTCGCAGGGAAAGATGCGGCCGCGACCTTCGTCGATCGCCTCCCCGACGGAGACGGTGCTGCCGGAGACTTCCTCGGGAAACAAGGGTTCAACGCGTTCGGTCATGGCTGACGGAGTCTGAAGGTGCGGATCGGGAACACCCAGGGGGACGCGAACTGGTCGGAATCGTACTGAAATCGCCGCCGAACCTCACGTTGCCCAATGCGGGAATCGCTGACGAAACCAGAACGTCGACTCGGTGCTGATGGATCACGCCTCCCCGGAAAAACTGAACGGCGGATCAAACTCGGCGGAACCACAGATTCAGGCATCCTCCCAGTGCGGGAGAAATCCCACTTCGAATTCTGCTCCAGGATCCCGGATTCATCGGTGTTTCACTCGAAGCCCCGCTCGCGGAATTTTCCGCTTCGGACCCAAACTTTCGCCAGCGACGCGACACCTCCAACGACCAGGGGGCCGTCGTCGCTTCAATCGTTGCGTTTGCGCTCCACGTCGTAGCGTTTCAGCTTGCGGTCGAGAGTCGAACGTTCAATTCCCAGGATCTGGGCCGCCTGCGACTTGTTGCCGTTGGTCCACTCGAGCGTCGACAGGATATGCCCTTGTTCGATGAGGTCCAGGGCCACGGGCCGGAATTCACCACTCGCGGGAATGGTCGAAGAACTGGGCGCCGCCCGCATCCCCAGGGCCGAGAGCTGAATGTCTTCGGCGTTCACCAGCGTGTCATGCGCCAGAATCACGGCTCGCTCAATCGTGTTCTGCAGTTCCCGCACGTTGCCCGGCCAATCGTACGTCAGGAGCGTCTGCAGGGCCTCGGGCGAGAAATCACGCACCGCACGACCGATCTTGCGGGCAAACTTCTCCAGGAAGAATCGGGCCAGGATGCCAATGTCGTCGCGGCGATCGCGCAGCGGTTCGACCCCGAGTTCCACAACCTGCAGGCGGAAATACAAATCCTTGCGGAAGTCACCGTCTTCCACCGCCTGTTCCAACTCCCGGTTGGTCGCGGCCACCACGCGGACGTCGACCTGGACCTGCGTCCCGCCGCCGACGCGTTCATACGGGTGACCTTCCAGCACCCGGAGGAACTTCGCCTGAATCGAGGGACTCATCTCGCCGACCTCGTCGAGGAAAATTGTTCCCCGGTCCGCCTGCTCGAACTTGCCGATCTTCCGGGCGACCGCGCCCGTGAAGGCCCCGCGCTCGTGGCCGAAGAGTTCGCTTTCCAGGAGTGTTTCGCTGAGAGCCGCGCAGTTCATCGTCACGAAGGGACCATTGCGGCGGTTGCTGTTGGTGTGGATCGCCCGGGCCACCAGTTCCTTGCCCACTCCGCTCTCACCCCGGATGAGGACGGTGGCGTCGGTGGGGGCGATTCGGCCAATTTTCTCGCGCAACTTGTCCATCGACGAACTGGTTCCCACCAGCTCGGTTTCGACCCGCAACTGCTCGCGCAGCGTACGATTCTCGATTTCCGCCTTGGCCAGACCCACCGCCAGTTCTTCGCGCTGGTGCAGATTCTCCAACGCCAGCGCAAACTGGTCGGCCAGGGCGAGCGTGAACTCCAGATCCTCAGGTTCGAGCGGCCGATCAAGATCGGTGGAATACAAATGGATCAGGCCCAACAACAGCTTCTGCACCCGCAAGGGAGCACAAATCACGCTCTGGGCGCTGATTTCGTGCACGCTTTCCGACTTGAGGCGCACGTCTCCCGCGACGTCGCGTGCCAGAATCGCGTCCCGTTCGTCGATCGCCAGCCGCGAAATGGAATCCGACACCCGCTCGTACTGCGTTCCGTTCTTGGACTTGAACGCGATGACCCGCAGTTGCTCCAGATTCGGCGTCCGAGTGCCGGCGTCGTCGAAGACGAGAATCGCCCCGAGATCGGCGACCGTGCTCGACAGCAGACCATCGAGCACCGTCTCTGCGAGTGCGTTGAGGTCGGGAGCCGATCCCATCGACATGGCAAGTTTGTACAAGCGGGCCAGGTCACGGCCGAAGCGGTCGCGAGTGTGCGCTTCCGGGGCTTCGTAACGATGTTGGCGGGTGCGGTGCAAAATCTCCGGACGGGGACTGGTCAGCACCAACTCGGAAGCCGTTTCCGCCCCCAGCGGATCGCGTCCCACCACCGGCAGCGGCGGGTTGTTGGGATCCGTCGTGAACCACAGCACGGTCGATCCCAACTGGATCAGCTGCCCAGGCTGCAGCGGGTGGTCCTTCTCGATGAACTCGCCCTGCACGCGCGTGCCGTTGCGGCTCTCGAGATCCCGAATGACCCACTTGCCTCCCGAGTGAAAGACTTCGCAATGGTTGCGGCTGCAGACTTCATCGGGCACGGCGATGCGGTTGGTCGGCGCCCGCCCCATCGTGGTGATCTGACCGGGCGACAGCTTGTACTGCCGACCTTCGAGCGCTCCGGTCTTGACGACCAGATAGGCTTCGTCAGACGGGGCATCAGGGATCGCCACGATCGCCATCACTCCTGCGGGGCCGAAGATCGGCGCCCGCGCACGAACGCAGGATCAATCGCGTTGCGTTGGGAATCCAACACTACCGAAGGGGCACTCAACCGGGGGGCTGAGCGATCCCCCCCCAATCGCTGGTGCGCAGGATAGCTCTCCTTTCGGTACGGGAGCAAGTGTGTCGAAACGACGATCGGTGGTGCGCTGCAGGCTTCCGTCTATCCCGGCAGCTGCTCGGCGAACCAGGACACGGTCCGTCGGACCCCTTCTGGAAATGCAACGGTGGGACGCCATCCCAGCAGGCGGCCCGCAGCGGAGGCGTCGACGATGCTCGACCGCAAGTCCCCGGCCCGGGCGGGACCGTAGTTGGGCGCCGGCGGTTCGCCGCTCCGTCCCCGGCTGGCCCACACAGCGGCGACCTCCGTCCGCACCATGGACGCAAGCAGGTTGACGTCGACCCGCTGACCGGTGCCGATGTTGACCGCGATGAACGGCTGCGACAACTCAGCCGTCAACGCACGCAGGTTCGCCTGGGCGACGTCGGGACCGAATACGTAGTCGCGATCGTATTTGCCGTCGCCGTTGATGGTTGCAGCCTGTCCGGCGAGGAGCCGCTGACTGAAGATCGCCATCACTCCCGCCTCGCCGTGCGGATTCTGACGGGGGCCGTAGACGTTGGCGTACCGCAGGGCCACTCCGGTCAGGCCCCGCTCCCGCGCGTAGAACTGCAGATATTTTTCGCCGACCCATTTGCTGATGCCATACGGCGAGATCGGATTGGCGGGGGTCTCTTCGGGGGCGGGTTCGAAGACGTCGCCATAGAGAACGCCCCCCGACGAAGCGAAGACGATTCGTTTCACGCCCACGCGCGCGGCATTGTCAAAGACGTTCAACAGGCCGAGTACGTTGACTTCCGCATCAAACACCGGCTCGCGAACCGAGCGGCTCACCGACATCTGCGCGGCTTGATGGCTCACGGCCTCCGGCCGCACTTCGTCGAACACCCGGGCCAGCGCGGCCGCGTCGCGAATGTCGATCGCGAACACCGGCACATCGGCCGGGAGATTCGCCCGGGAACCACTGGAAAGATCGTCCACCACGAACGGTGCATGTCCCGCCGCGATGCAGGCATCCACAATGTGGCTGCCGATGAATCCTGCTCCTCCGGTGATCAAAATTCGCACAGGTGTTCCTCCGTGAAATGCTGCGCCGGCATCTCGAACCTCGCGGAGCCGCAGCCTGATGACCAGGCCGCCGTGACTCCGCGATCGCTGCAGAGAAAGATGTACCGTGCCTGCACCAAATGGACAACCCGAAGACCCGCTGCGACACCCGACGCCCGGCGAGCGCAAAGACTCGCACGTCATTGTGCGCGTTGACGTCGCTGGGCGTTCGGAATTCGAGGATGCAGTGCAGAGCGCTGACCTCAGTCTTTCAGACTGGATTCGCGACCGACTGATAGCGGCAGCGAAGAGAGAAAAGAAGCGTGCAGCGTCACCGCCTTAAACGGAGATCGGCGGAATCGAACTCATCCGCGCGCACGCAGACCACTCCGGCAGGGTACAAAACTGCTGCGCTGCCAAGACGCGGACTGGCATCCACGATTATGTGATGGCGAGTCCATCGCGGATACTGACGATAGTCTGGTGTAAGAGTATCTCGTGTCGACACGCACGGTCGTCGACAGGTTCAGCTCGCCGCAGCACCCTGAAGACGGTGCATCATGACGGTGTTTCCGTTGCGAGATACGCCATACGCGATGAAATTGCGGCTCTGATATAGCTTGATGGCTCGAATGTTTTGAGGGTCCACCTCCAGAATCAGCAGTTCAGTACCGTGGGCACGCGCCTCGTAAATTAGGTCGTCGAGAATCTGTTGCGAATACTTTGGCGGATCCGTTGGCTTTCCCCATAGCTCTCGCCGAATAGCAAGTGAGGGTATGATGCTGATGTGCAGGTATGGGCCATTAGGAGGCGGTACAGGTCTTCGTGTTTTTCCGAGAGAACCGAATCCAACAAGCTCGTCTGCTTGGTTGAAATACAGCCACACCTCAGTACCGTATTTTGAGATCGACTCAAGCGCCTTGCCGGTGCTGATCCAAGCTGACTGCGCGGCTTGCCAAGCCTCCATCCCGCACTGAAACCCTTGCACAATATGGAGCTTGTCGGCCGAGAATCGCTCTTTTCTCAGCAGATCTGGCACTTGAAATCACCGATTCGAGAGCGTCATCGATAGGGGACAGGCCGGACGTCAAATGTGTTGACTGGAGCGGCGAGCGCTTGCTGGAATAACGCAAACTCATGCTGCTCCATCGGAGACTCATCAAACATCGCGTCAATTCGACTGACGTGATCTGCGATGCGCTGTTGAAGCTCACAGGTCCCTGCGGCGGGATAGATCGTCATCCTCTCCTCTGGCATGGCCGAGAGCAGCACTGATTGCGTTGCTGTTGAGGATGCGTACTGACTGTAGGTGGGCGTGCTGAGTTGTGTCATACTCGGCCTTATGTCCGCTTTGCGATTGCTGCCATGAGCCGCTCGTATTGCGTCTGCATCACAGACAAGAAGCTCGGCATTTTGTCTCTAGGAACAGCGATACTCGCAACCGGATGGGCCTTAACGGTAAATCCAGTTGCCGACTTGATTCGTTCCGAATCCAGGAACGGTGGCTGGCTTTGGCAGAAATGTAGGTAAAACATTTCGCCATCAGACTGAACAACAAGTTGGTTGGCGAGCTGCGCTATGTCGAGCCTGCTGTGCTCGATTGACGCCTCGATGATTGTGCCTTCCGGTTCGCCTGCCATTGATTTTTCTTGCGTAGAGATGAGTCACTTCCCGCCAGAAACAACAATCAGTCGGTTGGGCGCAATGTCCATCAATAGCCATTCGCTTAGACACACTTGAAATTGGCCTGTATCAGTATTGTTGACTGCGCGCAACCCTTTTGCAACAAAATGCTTGCGATTTTTCAAGTAACGGTGTTAAGTATCCCCAACACGAATGCCAATTTGGGGTTGCGCACAATCTCTACTGCGAACGTCCGATGGATAACAGGCGGCGGGCATGTCGGCAATATGGACGCTTGAACACAATGTCCTCGGTTTCCGATGGTTTACGATTTTCCTCGCAGTGCAGGCTGAATACTGGATCGACGTCCTCTCGCTCGCCGGGCCGATGTTCATCGGCTGATGCGGGTGTGCTTTTTGCTGCCTCATCGAAGCACTAGAGCACAACCGAGCGATCCGAGAAACAGATCGGGCGGCAACGATCAGCACGGAGTCTGTCAGGGCGGATCGGCGCGGCCTGATTTCAAATTAGGACACTACCCAGGAGTGATGCTCGTGAATCTCCCGTGAGGCTGGCACGAAATCGTCGGATCTATCTCTCCTTGCGAGTTGAGCTTGGCTCGTAAGCCGACGCCGCACGTCGAACTGCTCAAGATCCGCGTCGACTCAACAGAGGAAATTGCGGTCTCCGCGCTGCGAGAGAGAATCGAATTGCTGCGACCAGCGAGACGCGCTGCTGCCGCTTCCTTAAGCGAGTGCCATTCGCCGTTAGCCGGTGGTCGCCGGCAGGCGCCCCACCGGAATTGAAGTCGTTGCCGTCGCCGCGCATCCCGAGGGATGCCAGCACGATCCGCCCCCTCCGCGGATTCGCCAGCGTCTCTCCGGGACGCTCACGATCAAAATTCTCACCTGTTCCGGTGGTGCGCCTGCCGGCGACCACTGGCTCATGGCTGAGATCCCTCCGGGATCAAGACCACCGAGCTGGAAACCGCTCGCAGGAACGGTGTCGGAGCCGAGGAATCGTGTGGTCGCGTCGGAACTCTCCCAACTTCCGGCGGCATCGGTCACTCCGTCGAGACCGCATCTCCGCTGCCGCGACCGACCATGCGGCGCGTCATCAATGTTTCCATCACCAGGAAACCGATGAAGACGTACAGCAGCAGATCCGCCAGTTCGGTCCGTCCCGCTTCCCCCAGCCAGGCCGACTCCAGTTCCTCGGGAGATTTGATGAATCGCAATGGACGACCGTTGGCGAGGGTGTCTCGATCGGCATCGGTCAGGGACGTGAGGTCCGATTCCCCCACATCGGTGGTGACCGCGAACGCCTGATCAACCCCTTCCGCGAGGAGTCTGGCGGCGTCGGGGGGCTGGTTGTCGGCGAGACGCTCTTGAGGGACGAAGAGATGGACGCCGGGGAATCGGGAAACGGCTAAGCGGCGGCCGACGCGCGTGCCGAACCTCCAGGATTCTCCGGGAACGTTGATTCCGAGCGGGCCAAGAAACCGCCCGGCGAGCTCCTTGCCGCCCGGAGGCGCCAGCGCGATGAGGGGTTGACCCACCGCAACATTACGCTGGGCCGCCGGTTCCAACAGCGCGAACACGACCTCGTGCCACCAGGCGACATAATCCGGCCGCGCGGGGAGTGCGTTCCAGTCGGCATCGAGCGAGGTTGTCCAGACCGCAATCGTCCCTTCGCCCCGTCGTTCCCAGACCAGACAGGGGTCGCCGGACGCAAACCGGGCCACGACGTGCGGCTGCGCGGAGGTCTCTCTCCCTTCACGTTCGACGGGAGTGACCTGCCACCAGCGTTGATACCGCACGTCACAGAAGCCAGCGGTCCGCTGACGGCGAAAACGCTCCTGCCAGGGCAATTCCAGGCTCTCCGCCGTGATGGTCGTGGCCGCGGCGAGGTCGTTCGCCGAGCCTTTGATCTCTGTTCTGGAAACGGGCAGCCAGCGATCCCAGGCAGTCGTCGAGTCTGCCGGGGTCACCCCGGACTGGTCACCCAGCGTCACCAGAACTCCACCGCCGCCGGCGGCGAATTGATCGAGAGCGGAGACTTGCTCGTCGTTGAGGGGGGGCACATTCGCCAACACGACCGCCGAGTAACTCGCAAGGTCCTTGACGTCCCAATCGGCCAGCTGGATGACGGTTGGTCGCAGCCAACCCTGGTCGCCGGCGTCGAATGCGGCCTGGGCGAAGTAGGTCTCCCCGTCGCTCGCCGCAGCATCCTGGGCGCCATCGATCAGCAGCACCGGCCAGCCGCCGCCGATTTCCACCACTGCTGAGGAGCGGTCATCGGTGGGAAGGTCATCATCAGGATCGATCGCCACCGTGAGCGCATGGCAACCCGGACGATCCAGGATCACCGACAACTCGACCGAAGCCGAACCATTTCCGGGGACGCGTACTGTCGTCGCGTGCGCGGGAGACCGGACCCCATCCATTTCGAGCGCGACTTCGCAAGAAACCGGGGCCTGACTCCCCGTGGAACGGAGTTCCGTTCGCACCCGAATCTGCGTCCCCGGCATCGCCAGTTCGCGCGAGAGTTCCACCGGCCCCACGGACACATTCCGCGCGGGAGTCGCCGGCTGCGGAGCCTCCAGCACCCAGACCCGCGGCGGCACGCGCGCCTGTTGTCGCAGGGAGTCGAACGTCTGCCATGCGGCAAGATCTTCGATGCCCCACGGTCGCCGCTGACCATCGGAGATGACCACAATCTCCCGGTCGAGATTTCCCGTCTGCAACAGATCGCGTGCCGCGGTATTGAGGGCCGCGATGATGTTCGACGAACCCGTCGGTGTGGGCAGATCCAGCAGCGCGTCGCGCGCCGTCCCGCGGTCGCGCACATAGCCGTTCAACCGGGTTTGCGGCGACTCGCGGGCGTCGTAGATCTGCACAGCGTCGCTGGAGTCGAGTTGATCCAGCACCTGCCGCGCCAAGCGGCGAACATCGTCCCCGACCGTTCGGTTGCCGACGATGCGCTCCAGACTGTAGGACCCGTCAACGATGAGCGCCACGTCTTGTGTGCGGGTGGCGGTGAACCGGGCCAGCCAGGTCGATTGAAACCAGGGCCGCGCGAGAGCGAAGGCGAGACAGGCCAGCAGCCCCATCCGCAGGACGAGGAGCCAGAAGTTTTCAATCCACAGCGACCGGCGTTCCTTGGGGGAAGGCTCCAGGAACTGCATCGCCCCCCAGTCGACGAGATCCTGCTTGCGTCGCGACAACAGATGCACCAGCACTGGAATCGCCAGCCCGGCCAGTCCCAACAGCATCCAGGGGTTGAGGAGATCCAACTTGGGGGCTTTGTGAGTATTGAATGGTGAGGGTGGGAAATCCCAAATCCGAAACTCGAAATCCGAAAAAATGGCTAAAAGGCATCAAGCAAAAAACAGGCGCCCGTGAAAGTCTTAGGAGTTACGCAGTGGCGGGGTTTAGATGGCGATAGTGGGGGTGGGTGCGGTAGGCGCGGATGGCGTCGCGGACGATGGCCCACTTGGCAGAAAGCCAGTTCATTCCGGTCTGGAAGCACCAGTTCTCGATCACCAGAA
>JANRLN010000062.1:0-11092 GCA_033762515.1 Planctomycetaceae bacterium | reverse complement strand
CGTCGACGCCCGCCCGACATCGTCCCGCCCCAGGTTGACAGCCGTCCATCCCGTTCAAGGTCGACTCATGCGAGCCCCTATCCAGTTCCCGGGAGAAGTCCGTTCCAATGCCTGCCGTGAGGCGGTGGCTCAGTTCGAGCCGGTCGCCCTGCGGACCTTTACGCCGTCGCAGGCGGTCTTCCATCGCTCGTCGGGGGTGTACCACTTCACGCCGGAAGGGCGCCGCCTGTACGACTTCACATCCGGGGTGCTGGTGGCGAATCTGGGGCACAACCCGCGGCGATGGCTGCAGCGCTTCGCGGGGTACCTGGGTTGGACGCCGGACATGCTCTTCGGCACTCCCGAGACGTCGCCCGACGTCTACTGCGAGGCGGTGACCATGACCGCATACAACGGCATTACTGAAATCGAAACACTGGCGGTGGAGCGGCTGTTGAAGACGCTGAATGCTACGCCGCTGGGACGACGACTCGACACCATCATCTGGGCGGCCTCGGGTTCGGAAGGGGTCCACAAGGCGATTTACACGTCGCTGGCCCGCGACAAGACCCGCGACATGGTGCTCGCGACCCGCTATGGGTTCCACGGAAAGAAGGGCTGGGCGAATGCGGTGACCGGTTCCGAAAAGGATCCGGAGCGGGATCCCCGCGTCCGCTTCCTCAGCTTCCCGATGGACGAGATCGGCGACCACACGCTCGACTTCGAGAAAATGCCCCTCGAAAAATATGAGCAGGAGCTGGCGGCCCTGTGGAGTCAATACGGCCCGCGGATCAACTGCCTGATCACCGAACCCTACATCGGCGGCGGCGGCAGCTTCCATCCCCCCGCGAAGTATCACCACTTGCTCCAGCGGTTCTGCCGCGAACACGACATCCTGTTCCTGTTCGACGAAGTGCAGGCCAACTTCGGGCGGACCGGCAAGACCTTTGCGTTCGAAGCTTACGGCGTTGAGCCCGACATGGTGGTGCTCGGCAAGGGGCTGGGCAACGGCATGCCGGTCGCCGCCGTCGCCTGCAGCAGCGCGGTCTCCGATCACCTGCGTTATGGAGAGGCCTCGGACACCTGGAGCGCCAATCCCCTGTCGAGCGCCGCGGTGCTGGCCACGCTGGACGAATTCGCGGCACGCGACCTGATGTCTCATGTCGCCGATCTGACCCCGCTGTACTTCGCCGGTCTTGATCGATTGAAGGAGACGGGACTGATCAGCAAGGTCCGCGGCGAGGGGCTGGTCTTCGGCATAGAAGCCGCTCCCGTGGGGGACCTTACCGCGGCGGAAGTTGCGGCGAAAATCGTGGAGGCCTGTTACCTGGGAATCGACGGCCAGGGGATCCACCTGCTCGGCGCGCTGGCGGGCAAGGTGCTCCGCGTCAGCCCCCCCTTGACGATCACAGTGGAAGAGACCCGCGCGTCGCTCGATCTGCTCCACCGCATCCTGCGCCGCCTGTCTCAGTCGCTGCTGCCTTCCGGCAGCCGACCCGCTGCCGTGACGGTGTAGCACCGGAAACGCAGGAAGCCCGGCGTTGAGCCAACGCCGGGCTTCCCCTTGTCCATTCGCAGTCCACGCGCGGTTCGGTCTATTTGCCGAACTTCCTGGCGAACAGAGCGACCATCTTGGCCCAGGAATCTTTGTCGGCGGCGGCGTTGTACTGCATTCCCGGATTGCCGTGCTTGCCCGCGTCGGCGACGGTGAAGCTGTGGACGGCTCCCGGATAGGCGATGAACTCATACTTCACGCCGGCGGAATCGAGCCCCTTCTTGAAGGCCTGGATGGCGGCGTCGGGAATGAAGCTGTCGTCGGCCCCGTGACAGACGAGGATTTCCGACTGGGTCGCCTTGGCTTCCGCGGGCGTTGCCGGGGGTAATGCCGCGTGGAACGTGGCGACGGCGTCGAGATCCGCACCGGTGTAGGCCAGTTGCAGCGCCGTCGACCCGCCGAAGCAGTACCCGATTGCGGCGAGCTTTGTCGCGTCACACTGCGGTTGCGACGTCAGCACATCGAGCGCCGACCGCGCGCGCTTCCTCCAGGCGTCGACGTTGGCGCGGACCTTTCCCGCCATTTCCCCGGCGTCTTTCGGATGATCAACCGTCTTCCCTTCGCCGTACATGTCGGCGGCAAAAGCGACGTATCCCAGCGCCGCGAGTTCCTTGGCCCGATTGCGGGCGTAGTCGTTCAAGCCCCACCATTCGTGCACCACCAGCACGCCGGGACGCTTCCCCTCGATCGCGTCGTCGTAAGCGAGAAAGCCGCGGCATTCGACGTCGCCGTCTTTGTAGGTCACCGTTTTCGTTTGCACCGCCGCGTTCACCGTGAGCGTCTGTCCCACGATCACCAGCAGCGCCGTCCATCCCGGAAAGTTCCGTTGCATTGTTCATCAACTCCGTTGTGAGAAACCAACCCCGGCCCTATGGTAATCCGTGCGCGTCGACCTGCCGAGGGGACGCACTTCGAAAGTCACACCCACCAGCCAGCATCCATGAAACCGTCTCGTTTCCCATTTCATCGGCGCGGTCTGTGCGCGGGAATCCTGTGTTTGATGCTGGGCTGTTCGTCGGCGGCGGATCCTGACGGCTCCCGCGCGACGGACGCGGCGGAGGCCGCTGCCAAGGTTGCAGCCGCGGCGGGAGATCCGCCGGAAGCGTCCGCCGACGCCTCAGCGACGATGCTTCCGGCCGTTAGCGCACCGGAACCGGCGGTGCCTCAGGCAGAGATCACCAGCGACTGGCCGCAGTTGTTCGGGCCGTACTTCAACAGCACTTCCAGCGAGACCGGGTTGAAGTGGGACTGGGATGCCGCTGGACCCATGGTCGCCTGGCGGAAACCCATTGGTCAGGGCTACAGCGCGCCGGTCATCCGCGGCGTGCAGTTGATCCTGCAGCAACGCGTGGGCGACGAGGAGTGGGTGAGTTGTCTTGATGCGGAGACCGGGGTGGAAGAGTGGACCTTCAAGACCCCGACGTCGTACCTCTGCAAATATCCCTACAGCAACGGTCCCTACGCGACCCCGACGATCTCCGGCGACGCGGTCTTCGCCGTCACGGCTCAAGGTCGGCTCCTCGCGATCTCCCTCAGTGACGGCGCGCTGAAATGGCAACGCGATTTGCTCGCCGACTTCGGCGGCGCCGAGGGCGCCTTCGGCATGGGCAACAGCCCGCGCGTCTGGCAGGATCGCATTCTGCTGAATGTCGGTGCGAAACCCGGCAACGGCATCGTGGCCCTGGCGACGGCTGACGGTTCCACGCTCTGGACCGCCACTGATGATGGTCGCAGTTACGCCACGGCGGTTATCGCTCAACAGCACGGGATGTGGAACGCGTTCGTCCTGACCGAACAGGGCGCCGTCGCCCTGGACCCGCAGTCCGGCCGGATTCGCTGGGAACAACCGTTCGGCATTCCCGAAGTTCCGGAGCGATCCACCGCGGTGACCCCCCTTGTGGTAGGGAACATGCTCGTCCTGTCGTCGGGCCCCGGGCCGGGTACGCAGGTGCTGAAGATTCTGCCGGATGGGAATTTTGTGGAGCTGTGGAATCAAAAAAAGGTGATTGACGGTCAGTACACCAACCTGCTGCACGTCGACGGTTGTCTGTACGGCGTCACGTCGCGGGCCTCCGCCAAATTTCGCTGCGCGGATCTGGCCACGGGACAGCAGCTCTGGGAGTACGAATCCGACCTCTGCCGCGCTTACACGCTGTCGGCGGACGGGCATATTCTCGTGCTGGGGGAGCATGGCCATCTCGCCTGCTTTCGCCCCAACCGCAGCGCGCCCGACCTGCGCTGGATGACGGCGGAACCCCTGCTGGAAACCCCCTGCTTCTCAGGCATGGCCCTCGCGCGCGGCCGTCTCTACGCGCGCAATGAGAAGGAGCTGGTCTGCTTCGACCTGCGCCCCCCACAGCCGTAGTCGACAGTTTGCGGGGAGCTGAGGGCCAAGAGGCAAGAGCCAAGGGCCAAGAGCTAAGAGCTAAGGGCTAAGGGCCGGAGAGACACGGAGCGCATAACCCTCAGCCCTCAGCCCTCGGTTGCCGTGCGTGAGGGAATCGCACACACTGTCGCGCGCTGGTTGTCGCTCCTCGATCGACTTCGCCAGCCCACAGGATGTGCAGTATGCCCCGCGATCGCAAATTGAGCCTGGTCCACCCCCGCGATGAACTCCTCGCCACGATGGAGCGCATCTACCGCTATCGGATGACGACGACCTCCGGCGGCAATTTGTCGATCCGCGACGACGACGGCGGCATCTGGATCACGCCCGCGAGAGTCGACAAAGGGGCGCTGCAGCGCGACGACATCGTCCGCGTCGCCCCCAATGGAGACATCGAAGGCCGTCACCGGCCGTCCTCCGAGTTCCCGTTTCACAAAGCCATCTACGACGCCCGGCCGAATCTCCGCGCGATTGTGCACGCCCATCCCGTGGCCCTGGTGGCCTGCAGCATCTCCCGCCGCATCCCGGATACGCGCCTGTTTCATCAGGCGCTGCACGTTTGCGGTGAAGTCGGCTTTGCCCCCTATGCGCTTCCGGGGAGCCTGAAACTCGCCGAGAACATCGCCCGCACCTTTCAGGAGGGCTACGACTGCGTGATTCTCGAAAACCACGGCGTGGTCGTCGGGGGGCAGGATCTCACCGAAGCCTTTCAGCGCTTCGAGACCCTGGAGTTCACCGCCCAGACGACGATTCACGCGGCGATGCTCGGGCCCGTGCAGCTTTTGACCGACGCCCAATTGACCCTCTCGGTCCGGCAGGCGCGGGCGTTTCCCGAATTTGTCCCCGGTCCCGCCAACAGCCGCGAGAAGGAGCTGCGCACGCAGCTTCGCGACTTTCTTCGTCGCGGCTATCAGCAGCGCCTCTTTATCAGCACCGCGGGCAGTTTCTCCGCCCGGCTCAACGACGACTCGTTCCTGATCACACCCTATCAACGCGACCGGCAGCGGATTGACCTGGACGATTTGGTCCTCATCGAAAAAGGACAGCGCGAAGCGGGCAAGCAACCCAGCCGGTCGGCCGGGATGCATCGGGCGATTTATGGGGCGCACCCGGACGTCGCGGCCATTGTCACCGCCTATCCGGTGAACGCCACGGCCTTCTGCGTCACCGACGCCCCGTTGCCGACGCGCACGATTCCAGAAAGCTATCTCTTCCTCCGCGACGTTCCGCGGCTCCCGTTTGAACTCCCCTTTGGCGATGGATCCGAACTGGCGGAACGGATCACGCCGGAGCAGCCGATCGCCCTGATGGCCAACGACGGGGTTCTCGTCTGCGGCAAGAGCGTGCTCGACGCCTTCGATCGCCTGGAGGTGCTGGAGACGACCGCGGAAGCCCTGATTCAAAGCCGGCCCCTCGGTCCGCTGGTCCCCATGTCCGACGCGGTCATTGAGGAACTGCGCAGCGCCTTCGGCATCCTGTGATCGCGTCATCAACCGGTCGCGGGATTCGCGAGAATTCAGACGCTGGGTCCGCTGTGCGGACGATTGCTATGAGACTTGGACCGCACAGCGGACCCTACATGGTTTGTGCAAAGCCGTCGCGTCCTCCCGACGGAGAACCGGGTGCTGCCGATCGCTGTGGCGATCTGGCCACGCGGCCGCGGGCACGTGGCGAAACGTCAACAGGCCGCGGCGTTCCCGCCGTGCGTGTCGACTTCTGTTTGAAGTTCTAAACAGCTTGAGCGATACGCGTTGCGCTCGGAGGCTCCAGTATTCTTATCACATTGGCATCCCATTTGTTCTCCAGCGTTGTGATTCGTTAACGCCTGGCTGGATGCGGTGCTCTACCGGTCCGACAGCGCGGCTGCGATCCTGCGAGAGAACGACAACATGGCGCACCCGGTTTTGGTTGTCTTGAGTCGCGATCATGAGTTGATCGCGCAATTCCCCGGCTGGCTGGCCGGTCGTGCCGATGTGCGGGCCTGCGACAATCTTGAAGAACTCCTCGATGTGGCCCGCTGGATTGAACCCACCGCCATCGTCGCCGACTTCCGGCGGGTGCACCCCGGCGGGCTGCACGAACAACAGATGCTCGAAGCCATTCAGGCGCGCCTGCCCAGCGTCCGCGTCGCGCTGCTGACGCAAGAGGACTGTCCCGAACCGCTCGCACGGCGTGCGCTGCATGACCAACTCCCGCTCGTTCGCGGACGGGTCGACCGTCAGGCCGTGCTCCGCGCCTTCCCCGATCTCTTTGCCGAGCCAGAGCCGGTCCCTCCGGCGCCGGTGGAGTCGGACGTGGCCCTCCCCGACGAATCGGCGCCGCTGGCCAGCCTCACCGGCATCAGCCGTCGTTATGAGACCAATTCGCCGCAACTGAAACAGGTGCTGCACGATCTCGAAGTTGCGGCCCGCCACGATGTGACGATCCTGCTGATCGGCGAAACCGGTGCGGGCAAGACCTATCTGAGCCGCTTGATTCACGAAGTCTCGCCGCGCCGGCATGAGCCGTTCCTCCCGGTGGCTTGTGGAGCGTTGCCCAATGATCTCATCGAGAGTGAATTGTTCGGCCACATGAAAGGGGCCTTCACCAGCGCACATCAGGACAAAGAGGGAAAGTTCCTGGCGGCCCGCCGCGGGTCCATTCTGCTCGATGAAATCGACGTGCTGGGCCTGGAGCAGCAGGTCAAGCTGCTGCGCGTGATTGAAACGGGCGAATTCGAACCGGTGGGCTCCAACCAGACCCAACGTTCGCAGGCCCGCCTGATTGTGGCCAGCAACCTGGAACTGCAGCCCCTCGTCGAACAGCATCGCTTCCGTCCGGACCTGTACTACCGCCTGAACATGCTCAAGTTCGTGATTCCCCCGCTGCGGCAACGCCGCATGGACATCGTCCCGCTGGCACGCAAATTCATTCAGCAGTTCTCGATCAAGCACGGCATTCGTGTGGAGCACATTGAACCGGCGGTCTTTCAGGGTCTGCTCGACTATCCCTGGCCCGGCAACGTCCGTGAACTGGAACACGTGATTCAGCGCGCCGTCATCTACTGCCGCGAGGGTGTCCTGCGGTTGTCCCATCTGCCGCCGAACATCCTCAGCGGTTCGGCGGGGCCGACGAACGACCCGACGGTGGTGTTGCCATCGGGACCGCATCCCGGCGTCGCGCCGGTCCGCGTCGACGACGCCAGCCTCGGCGGGCAGATGGCCCTCACCGAGAAGGAAATCATCGAGCAGACCCTCTTCAAGAACAGCTTCAGCCGCACCAAATCGGCCAAGGAACTGGGCATCAGCCGCGTGACGCTGTACAACAAGATGAAGAAATATGGGATGCTGAAGTAGCGACAATGTCCTGAAATGTTTCGACTCTGGTTCGCTGGCGGGCCGACTCAATGATCCTAAAGACTGGAAGAATTCTCGAGTTTGGGGTGGTTGTGTCATCATCCCCTTCACATCGCCTTGTCTGGCAACATCATCGGTGTTGGGTTGCGCTGGCGACTGTGGCGTTCCTCATCATGGGATGGATCCTCACGGCAGTTTGGGGCATTCCGCAACTCGATGCGGAGCTTACCTCCACATTTCTCAATCATCACGAGTTAGCGACACGCCTCGAATTCGACCCCAATTTCGACACTCATGGCAAGCCTCCGCTGCCACCCTGGTACTTCATAGGCAACACAACCGTCCCGGCGCCATTCTTAATTGCCATCGACTGCGCCTATGTCGTCGGACCAAATGCGGGTGATCGGTCTCGGTATTATATGCTCTGGTTCTTCGGATTTTACTGGAGCATTTATCAGGATGGCCAATGGATGGCATAGGTCGGTTTGATCTGATTGCGGCATTCAACAACGATCAGCATCGAGGTGAGCGACCGTGATCACAACTCGAACGAATTCTAGGGAAACTCTCACGTAATTTCGTAACCTGAGCGCTGCGCCCGCGCGAGCAGCGCGTTCGCCTCATCATCTCCAATGATCACCTGGCGCTCCGGGTCCCAGCGAAGATTGCGCTGCACGCGGAAGGCGATGTTCCCCAGGTGGCACGTCGTCGCGGTGCGGTGCTGGCTGGCGACGTCGGAGATGGGGGTCTTCCGCGACTGGGTGCAGTCGTAAAAGTTCCCCATATGGTTCTTGATCGCGTCAATCTTACCGGCCAGTTCCGGGCGGGCGAAATTGTCCGCGCCATACAGTTCGAAATCGCCGCGACCAAACGGCTTCGCCGCCAATTCATCGACGGGTGTGCCTGTGATCGCGCCCCGGTTGACGAACATTCGTCCCCCGTCGCCCTCAAACAGGACGCCGTTGCGACCGGTGTCGAGAACTTCGATTTCCAGTCCGTCGGCGTACTTGAACGTGACGCGGAAATCGATGGGGACGTTGTAGCCGTTCTCCACGTGCGGCAGCTTCGATTCGGCAATCACTTCCACCGGTCCCGTATGTTGTTTGCCGACGGCCCATTGGGCGATGTCGACATGATGCGCCCCGGTGTCGGTCATCTCGCCGCCGGCGTAGTCGTACCAGAAGCGGAAGGTGTAGTGAGATCGCTCGGGAGTGTACGGGACCAGCGGGGCCTGTCCCAGCCACCGATCCCAGTTGAAGTGCCTGGGGACCGGGAGCGGTTCAAACGGCCCGCCGGTGCGATTTTTGCCCAGCGCGACGGTCACTTTGTGGATCTTTCCGAGCCGACCGGCGCGGACCATCTCGGCGGCCAGGCGGAACCGATGATCGCTCCGCTGCCAGGTGCCGACCTGGACCACGCGCCCGGTTTCGGCGACCACCCGTTCCAGAAATTTGCCTTCGTCGATTGTCAGCGACACCGGTTTCTCGACGTAAACATCCTTCCCGGCCCGACAGGCGTCGGCGGCCATCTTGACGTGCCAGTGATCGGGCGCGCCGATCATCACGACGTCGACGTCTTTCCGGGCGATGAGGTCGCGGTAGTCCTCGACGAGCGTCGCCGTGCTGCCGAAGCTGGCGCGGGCCTGATCGCGCACGTGGCCGTCGACGTCGCAGATGGCGGTGACGTCGCCGAACGCGGTCGCCTCGCGGGTAATGACGGTCCCCTGATAGCGCATGCCGATGGCCCCGATCCGCCAGCGGGCATTGGGGGATTTCACGGCCGTTTCCTCAGCCGTACTCGCGGACCAGGGGACGAGGAGCGCCCCCAAACCGAACCCGGTCGTCGCGAGGGCTTGTCGACGATTGACGCGTGGCATGGCGAGATTCCGACGGCGGGTGGGTCGAGGATGATGCGGGCATCATACCTCCGACCAGCCCGCAGCGCCAGCCAGGGCGCAGCGGGTTGGTCGGGAGAATTGTTACGCTAGGATCTCCTGCACCACGCGGGCGGGCCGGCGATTGGTGATGATTTGCTCCTGCTGGTTGGAAACGTAGACGAGGTCTTCGTAGTTCAGGCCAAAGAGCCGCAGGATGGTGGCCTGGAAATCGTTGGGAGTGACGACGTTTTCCACCGCCTTGTGACCGAATTCGTCGGTCTTCCCGAACGTCATGCCGCCCTTGATGCCCCCGCCGGCGAGCCAGATGCTGAAGCCCTGGCCGTTATGGTCGCGGCCCGCTTTCGCGGGGTCGCCGTGCGTCTGCGTCACCGGCAGGCGGCCGATCTCGCCCCCCCAGTGGACCAGCGTGCTGTCGAGCATGCCCCGCTGCTTCAAATCGGTGACGAGCGCCGCCGCCGGCTGGTCGGTCTTGCGGCAGATCGAGGTCAGCCCTGCCTTGAGGTCGCTGTGGTTGTCCCACGGCTGGCCGCTGTGAAAGAGTTGCACAAACCGCACACCCCGTTCGACAAGCCGGCGTGCGATCAGGCAGCGCGTGCCGTACTCGCGCGTGTGGTCTTGATCGAGTCCGTACAGCTTCTGAGTCGCCTCCGTCTCCTGGGAGACGTCGAGCGCTTCAGCGGCCGCGGACTGCATCCGGGCGGCGAGTTCATAGCTGGCGATCCGCGCTTCCAACTCGGCTTCCGCGGGATGAGCTTCCTGATACTTCGCATTCAGGGCCTGCAGCAGGTCGAGGTTCTGCCGTTGAAACGAGCCCGCCAGATGGGCCGGCGGCTGCAGGTTCAGAATCCGCGGCTCGCGGGGACGCAGCACCGTCCCCTGGAACAGCGCCGGCATGAATCCGTTGGACCAGTTCGTCGCCCCGTCGACTGGATGGCCGCCAGGGTCCGAAAGCACCATGTACGCGGGCAAATTCTGGGATTCGGAACCCAGGGCGTAGACCAGCCACGAACCGAGCGTGGGCCGCCCCAGCACGCCGGGGATGCCCCCGTGGAAATACCGGATCGAGACTTCATGTCCGTTCGCGCCGGTGTGCATGCTCCGAATCAGGCACAGGTCATCGGCGATCCCTGCCGTATGCGGCAAGAGTTCGGAAAATTCGGTTCCGCACGCTCCATGGGGGCGAAACGAGAACGGGGTTCCCAGCAGCTTCTTGCTCGCCTGATTGAGGAAGCTGAAGTGGATGTCGCCCGGGTAATCGGTGCCGTCGAACTTCGTCAGTTCGGGCTTGGGATCGGTGAGATCCATGTGCGACGGGCCGCCGTGCTGAAACAGCGAGATCATCGCCGTTGCTTTGGGGGTGAAGTGCGGCTGCCGCGAGTGGAGATCGTTGTGGGGCTTGGGGCCGGCAATGTTCCGCGGCTTGGCTTGCGCCGACTCCTGCTGCAACATCCACGCGAGAGCGACTGAGCCTAAGCCCATGCCGCTTTCCGCCAGGAAATCGCGACGAGAGGGAAGTGTTGGCAGTTGAGGCAACATAGTCAGTACTTCCTCAGGCGAGCGGGGGGACGTCAGTCCCCCCGGTGATTCGGTTTCAGCTTCAGTCACCCGGGGGACTCACGTCCCCCCGGCCGCCGGTTAGTCGACGTAGACGAACTCGTTCGAATTCAACAGCATTTGACACACATTGACCAGAACTTGCCGCGGCCCGCTGCTGCCGGCGGCAATGCCCCGCTGCTCGCGATGCAGGTCCGCCAGTTGACGTCCGGCGAACGCCAGGGCGAGACGGAATTCGGAGTTGGTCGGCGGTCGGCACAGGGCGAGTTGCCAGGCGTGCTCGATCTGCGCGGGAAGTTGTGTGGCGTCGGGCAGGGGACCGCGGAAGTCGGCGACCGAGTCGAATTTCTGAACCGTCCCCTCCGGATGCCGCAATGTGATCTGCA
>JANRLN010000061.1:0-20010 GCA_033762515.1 Planctomycetaceae bacterium | reverse complement strand
ACGCCGCCCTCACGTCGCCGTTGCCAGGGACTCTCATCACGCATCGTCACTCTGGGGAAGGGGAACCTGCGCCACAACCACCGCCAGAACCAGTCATTCACCCCACAACGACGGACTACGCGCGGCGGTGAATAATCCGGGCTAAGAGCTCATCGCAAGCCACCGATATCTCTCAGAGGCCGCTGTCTGCTTATGCGATGGGGCGACTGCGTCACACCGGGGCATCTGGAAAAAACTGTCACCACGATCTGTCGACGGGGGTTTCCTGAATGGCTGAAGGCTCCGATTCGGGTCTGAACCAAGAAGGTCTCGATGCCCTGCGCCGATTTTGCCAGCATCCTGGATCACTTCAGCATAGTCGCCGAGGCGCGCTGCTACGACGGGATGTATCCCGTGATCGACTTCGTGGCCACCGCTATCTACGCGGTGATTTGTAGTGTCGACGACTTCGTCGCCATCGCCAACTGGCCGAAGGCGAAACGGGAGTGGCTGTCGCAGTAACGGGACCTATAAGCGGGCATCCGCTCGCATGACCAGTATAAAGCCGTTCTGGGCCTCTTGATGCTGGCGAAGTTCGAACAGTTCCCGGTGAGTTGAATCGCGTCTATACGCAAGTTCACTGAAGGCCAGGTCGTGGCCATCGACGGTAAGCAAGTCTGCACGCCGACCGATGAGTGAAGATCAAAGTGTCTGGATGCAACATGGCGTGAACAGCGATCCTTCGATAAGCCGACGAGCAATCCGGCGATGCACATGGTCAGTGCGTGGGCGACGGCCAATCACATCAGCCTTGGGCAGGACGTGTTTGACGAGAAGTCGAACGAGATCACCGCGATCCCCAAACCGCTGGAACCGCTGAAACGTTCCGGTTCTTGGATGACCATTGGCGTCATCGGCAGCCAGACTGAAATCGCCGCGGATGAAGTGTTGTGATTTCGCCCCCAGTTCGAGACCGGCATCCGCAGTTGGGCTGGTCTTACCCCGAACGAGCGCGATCAAGTTCAAGTCCGCTATCGGCAGCTTTGCGCGAGCGAACGCGATCGACAAGTGGAGCCGTCAGGCTGGCGGCATACGGAGTTGTGCTTAGGCCTGAGACAAATGGAAAGTCACACGACTCCACCGTGGTGTTGGTCGAGTCCCGAATGGAGTTCCACCACGACCGCATCGAATTGGCTTCCAAGCGGTGGTTGTGCCATGGCTGATGGGAGTCGATGTTCGTTACGTCAGCAGCTGTGAGATGACCTGCCCGTGCACATCGGTCAGACGGCGGTCGATGCCGTTGTGGCGGAATGTGAGCTGGGTGTGATCGATCCCCAGGAGGTGCAGGATGGTGGCGTGCAGGTCGTAGACCTGGGTGGGGTGATCGCGGTCGAGAGGCTTGTAACCCCATTCGTCGCTGGGGCCGTGACTGATGCCGCCGCGAATGCCGCCGCCGGCGAGCCAGTTCGTGAAGACGAACGGGTTGTGGTCGCGGCCTTTGCCGGACTGGGCGCAGGGCATGCGGCCAAACTCGGTGGTCCAAAGAATCACCGTATCATCGAGCATGCCGCGCTGTTTGAGGTCTTGAATGAGGGCTGCGGCCCCGGTCGCCATGCCCAGCGCCAGCGGCCCGTGATCGCGGGCGATGTCTTCGTGGGAATCCCAGTTGCGGCGGGGGAAGCTGTTGTCGTTGCCGGACCAGATCTGAATGAACCGGACGCCGCGCTCCAGCAGCCGCCGGGCGACGAGACACTTGCGGCCGAAATGGGCGATCTCTTCAGGGACATTGATTTCCGCAGGCCAGGTGCGGTCGGCGTGGTCGAGGCCGTACATCTTCAGGATGTGGGCCGGCTCCCCGGTGATGTTCAGGGCTTCGGGGGCGGCCAGTTGCATGCGTGCCGCCAGTTCATAGCTGCGAATGCGGGCTTCCAGGCGTGAGTCGCCCGGACGCACCGCCGCGTGTCGCCGATTCAACGAACGGAGTGCCTCGAGGGCGGCAGCGTCTCCCGCAGCGGTGACGAAGTCGTTCCTGGCCGCGTAGAGATCTTCAATGGGGGTTTCCGCTCCGGGCCGAATGATCGTCCCCTGGTTCTGGGCCGGCAGGAACGCCGAGTCCCAGTTTTTCTGCCCATTCGAGGGAAACCCGCGGTGATCCGGCAGGACGACGAAGGTCGGCAGGTCGTCATTCATGCTCCCCAGGCCATAACTGACCCAGGCCCCCATGCTGGGAAATCCGGGGAGTTGAAAGCCCGTGGTCTGCAGGAGTGTGGCGGTGCTGTGAACGCCGGTCTTGCCGACGACGTTGTGTACAAACGCGAGATCATCCGCGACGGCACCCAGCGGCGCCACCACTTCGCTCAAGGGCTTGCCGCAGTCGCCGTAAGGCTGGAACTTCCAGGGAGACGCGAATGTGGCGCCGTGGCCGTTCTGGAAAAGTTCGACCTTCTCGCCCGGATCCCAAGGTTCGCCGTGGCGTTTTTCCAGTTCCGGCTTGTAGTCGAACATGTCGACATGGCTGGCCGCCCCGGCCATGAAAAGCTGGATGACGCGCTTTGCCCGCGGGGGATGATGCAGCCGGTCGGTGAGCACTCCGGGCGTAGCGGCGCGCGCATCCTGCTGCGCCAGCATCGCCGCCAGCGCGATGCCCCCCAGACCGCCGCCGGATTGCCACAAGAAATCACGACGACTGCTGGCGGCTGCTTCGAAGTTCATGATGGGCTTTCAACGTCGCAATCGCTGGGGTGAAGGATGAACCGCGAAGACACAAAGGGGAAGCAAAAGCATTCCAGGCAGTTGGCCGCAAAGAGTCACAAGTGGCGCAAAAAAGAAAGGCGACGCAGGCAAGAAGTCAAAGTTCGGCGCATGGACTCTAAAGGGGGACATTGCCGGACATCGCGGTCATTCATGCCCTTTCGGAGAACTGCGTCAGCAGTGTCGTTGCGGCGCGAACGCCAGAAATTCCACCTGTTGTCCTGCCCTGATTTGTCCTGCCCTCATTGAATCCTTTGCGCCTTTTGCGCCTCTTCGCGGCCCACCTCCGAATTTGCTAAGCACCACTCGTGTCTCTGTGGTTCCCCTTCCAATCTCAATCCACAAACGCAAACTCGTTCAAATTCAGAATCAATCGACAAGCATTTGCCAGTCCGTGGGCCTGTGCATAAGTCGCCAGCGTGGCCAATTCTTCCTGTGTCGGCGGCCGACCCAGTGCGGTTTCGAAGCCGGCCGTCAATTGCGTGCGCAATCGGTCCGGCGTCGCAGCGACGATGCTGCGCTCCAACTCGGCAGCGAACTCCCGTGCAGCGACCAGCGTCAGCCCGTTGTTGAGCAGCGCCAGCGCCTGCAGTGCATTGATGGTTTCGTTCCGCTTGTCGACCGACATCGACGGGTCGGCGCAGTCGAGCGTGGTCATGAAGGGCTGCGGTTGGGACCGGACGAGGAAGCGATAGACCGACCGCCGATGGGCGCGGGGGTCTTGCGGGTCGTGCAGACGATATTCGTAATGCGGCGAATGGGCCGGGTGCTCAATCACAAAGTCTTGAAAACTGGGACCCTCCATCTGCAGGTTGAGTCGCCCCGCGACAGACAGCAGGCTGTCCCGAATGGCTTCAGCATCGAGCTTGCGTCGATTGGCCCGCCATAAAAGGGCGTTGCCGGCGTCGATCTGCGCGGCATCGCTGCGATCCTCGGAGACCTGCCGATAGACCGCGCTGGTGACGAGCAACCGGTGGAGCGATTTCAGCGACTGGCCTCCGTCGCGCAGCTCGACGGCGAGCCAGTCGAGCAGTTCGGGATGCGAAGGCAACTGTCCCATGCGCCCGAAATCGTTGGGAGACTCGACCAGTCCGCGACCAAAGTGGTATTGCCAGACACGGTTCACGACTGATCGCCATGTGAGCGGGTTGCGGACGTCGACCACCCACTCCGCCAGTGCGGCGCGACGTGCCTGTTCGGGGTGCTGTTCCGAGAGAGGAAATACTTCCGGCCAACCGGGAACGAACGCCGGAGCCCCCGGTTCGACCGCTTCTCGCGGGCTGAGAACGTCTCCGCGATGCAGCACGTGAATCGGCCGCGGCCTTCCGCCGTCCGGCCCGGTCCCGCGAAAGGTTCCCGTGCCATGATGGACCGTACCGGCATAGACCAACTGAGCCGGGGGTAGCTGCTGCAGTTGTGCACTGAGCTCGGCCAGGCGGGCTTGTGCGGCATCACGGTCTCGTCGGAGTTCGGCGGGGACGCGCTCGGCCAGCAACCGTTCCCGTTCGGTGCTGAGCCGCGCGCGTTCTGCGGCCAGATCACTCCCGCGGGTGTGCGGGTAGATGCCATCGACGAGGTTGGTGCGTCTCCAGCGGATCGGTGCTTCGATGCTGTCGAGCGCCGTGACCGCGGCAGTCCGTGCGATGTTTTGTCCGCTCGCGTCCAGCACTTCGACTTCGGCCAGCGAGAAGATGTAATCATTTTGCCGCGGAGCAAGCCGCGTCGCGGTGATGCGGACATAGCGCGCGAGGAGACCGCCGGCGTCGACGGTCTGCCGCGTCAACCCTGGGTTGGGAGCATCGATCGCCGTGCGATCGGCCACGGTGACGACTTGTTCGCGAAACTCAGGATCGGCGGAGACATCGATGCGATAGCGCCGCGGAAACCCGAAGCCGGCGCCGATGTTGTTGAAGTCGTCGAAACAGGCCTGGAGTGCAATCTGGCTGATCGCGGCCTCCTTCCCGAGATCGAGTTGCACCCACTTCTCGACGTCGTCGCGGGGGGCGATGGCGGAGTGGTAGCCATGCTCCGGCGGAGCACGGAATCCCGTACGCTCCTGTTGAGCCAGGGACTCCAGACGCGTCGCAATCTCGACCAGCCTCGGGCCGGCGAGTTCGCGGACCTGCGTCTCCAACTGCTCCAGTTGTTGTCGCGTCGCGCGCTGCTCCGCCAGCAATTCGGACCGACGCCGCCCGATCTCCGGTTGACTGTCGAACGTCCGATTCGCCCGATCAAGCGCGGCGAAGACCGCCTGCAGGCGGTAGTAGTCGACCTGGCTCACCGGGTCGAACTTGTGCGCATGGCAGCGCGCACATTGCACGGTGGTGCTGCAGAACGTGTTGAGCGTATTGACGACCATGTCGTCGCGGTCGAGATTGCGGGCGATCTTGCCGTCGATCTTGGTCTCCGGGACCTCCGCATGGCCGATCTGATCCCACGGCCCGGCGGCGATGAATCCCAGCGCGGTGATGCCGTCGACCGTTTCGGGGGCGAAGACATCTCCGGCCAATTGTTCACGCACGAACTGTGCGTAGGGCTTGTCGTCATTGAACGCGCGGATCACATAGTCGCGGTAGGGCCAGGCTTGGGGTCGCGGCTGGTCCTTGTCGTAGCCGTGCGTCTCCCCGTAGTGGACGACATCCAACCAGTGCCGTGCCCAGCGCTCGCCATACTGCGGCGAACTCAGCAGACGATCGACGAGCCGTTCGTAGGCGTCGGGGGCAGGATCGGATTCAAATGCTGCGATCGCGTCGGGTCGGGGGGGCAGGCCGATCAGGTCGAACGACAGGCGTCGAATCAGCGTTCGGCGGTCGGCTTCCCGGGAGAGAGACAACCCCTGCGCGCGGAGACGGGCGAGAACGAATCGATCAATGGGCGTCCGGACGAGGGGGGCGTCTTCCACAGCAACTTCGGGCACTGTGGGACGCGCCAGCGGGCGGAGCGACCACCAGTCCTTGTCTGCGGCGGGACGTTCCTTGAGCGAGAAACCTTCGGGCCAGATCGCCCCGGCGGCGATCCAATCCCGCAACACCGCGACTTCTTCGGGCTGCAGCGGGGGGCCGTTTTTGGGCATCTCCGGTGCGTCGCCGCTGACATAGTCGAGCAGCAGACTTGTCTCCGGTTTGCCCGGTATGAGGGGGGCGCCGAGATCGCCCCCCTTCAGGGCGGATGCACGCGTATCGAGCGCGAGTCCCCCTTTGGGATCCCCCGAGTTGTGGCAACTGACGCAGCGCCGCTCCAAAATCGGGACGACCTGCTCGCGAAACCGCACTTCCGGCTCCGCGGCGACCACCGCCAGAGACGACATCAGCCACAGACTACAAACCACGTCCACGAGCGCGCCTCATCGGACATTGGAACTCATCAACGAACATCGATTTTACCGGGCCGCGGGTTGCGACGCTATCTCAGCCGCGCAGAGGGGTCTGCCGTTGGTGGAGGGAAACCCAAATGCTTGTGAACTTGGGAGGGGAGCGTCAGACTGACCGCACTAACGCTTCGCGATCGCTCCCCCGCGCGAGACCCTCGCATGTTTCTCTCGACAACCTGCTGGCTGGCGGCAGCGGCATTCCTTCAGACCGCTGCACCCGCGATGCGGCCGAATGTGATTCTCATCGTCGCCGACGACCTCGGCGCGCACGATCTGGGATGTTACGGCAGCAAGTTTCATCGAACCCCCGAACTCGATCGTCTGGCGCGGGAGGGTGTCAGGTTTACGCAGGCCTACGCCGCCTGTCCCGTCTGTTCGCCGACGCGCGCGGCCATCATGACGGGGAAAGCACCGGCTCGGTTGCAGCTCACCGACTGGCTGCCGGGCCGTCCCGATCGCCCGGATCAGGCCCTCAATCGCCCGGCGCTCCGACAGGAGCTGCCGCTGGCAGAAGTGACCATCGCGGAAGTCTTCCGGGATGGCGGCTACCTCACGGGGCACATCGGCAAGTGGCACCTCGGCGGCGATGGATTCGGCCCGCTGCAGCAGGGATTCCACAGCAACATTGCGGGTGACCACACCGGGACGCCGCTGAGTTATTTCGCGCCGTTCGTCAAGAACGGTCGCGTAATGCCGGGTTTGGAAGAGGCCCCCGCGGGGGAGTATCTGACCGACCGCCTCTATCGCGAGGCCGAGCGCTTCGTGGAACGCCATCGCGAACAGCCCTTCTTCCTCTACTTTCCGCACTACGCCGTCCACACACCGATGAAGGCCCCGGCGGAGCTCGTGCAGCAGTTTCCCGCCGACACCCCGTTTGCAGGTCAGCAGAACAATCCGACGTATGCCGCCATGTTGCTGGCGGTCGACCAGGGTCTGGGGCGACTCCGTGCCAAACTCGCGGAATTGCGGCTGGCCGATCGAACGCTCATCGTGTTCACGTCCGACAACGGCGGTCTGGCCACCACCGAAGGCCCGCAGACTCCCGCGACGTCCAATGCGCCGCTGCGGGAGGGGAAAGGGTGGTTGTATGAAGGGGGAATCCGCGTCCCGCTGATCCTGTCCGGCGCCGGCGTGATCGATCCCGGGCGAACCAGCGACGAGATCATCGTCAGCCACGACCTGCTTCCCACTCTCTGCTCGTTGTGCGGTCTGACGTCTCCCGCGGGTGTGGACGGCGTGGACCTCTCAGCAGTGGTGCGCGGCGCCCCGATCGAGCGACCGCGGCCCCTCTATTGGCATTACCCCCACTACAGCAATCAAGGGGGCCGCCCGGGCGCGGCAATTCGCGATGGCCAGTTCAAGCTGATCGAATTCTACGAGACCGGTCGGCGTGAGCTCTTTGACCTCGCGGCCGACCCCCGCGAAGGACGCAACCTCTCCGCCGAGAAGCCGGATGTGGTGGAACGTCTGGCGGCTCAGCTCGCGCAATGGCGCACCGAGGTCGGTGCGCAAATGATGACTCCCAATCCCGGCTATCGCCCCCACCTGCAGCAGGATTCGGGCCGCATCACGCTGCCGGCCAAAACCGCCCACGTGCAGGGACTGATGCTGCGTTACGAACCCCTGCCTCACAAGAACACGCTGGGCTATTGGGTGCGGGTGGAAGACACCGCGAGCTGGGAGTTCGAAGTCGTCCGCCCCGGAAAATATCGTGTCGAAGCGCTGGTGGGCTGCGGCAACGGCAGCGGCGGCAGCACGGTGGAGTTTCGCTTCGGCGATCAGGTGTTGACCCTGGTGGTTCCCGTCACGGGCGGATTCCAGCAGTTCGTACCGCAGGACCTCGGCGAAGTCACATTCGCGGCCCCCGGACGTCACACACTGGTGGTGGCGCCGAAAACCAAGCCGGGACCCGCGGTTATGGACTTGCGGCAAATGGTGCTGACGCCTGTTCCATGATCCGGAGATGCACATGTCACGAACGGACTGTAACCGCACGCATTTCGCGGGCCGTCGCTGGTTGATGATTGCCGTCGCCGCCGTGGGAGCGACGGGGGCGCGGGCGCTGCCTGCAGGAGAACTCAACGTGGAGATCGTGGGCCATCGGGGGGCGTCGTTCGACGCGCCGGAGAACACGCTCTCCGCGCTGCGGCTCGGTTGGGAACAGGGGGCGGACGCCGTCGAATTCGATGTCTGGCTGTCGAAGGACGGCCAGATCGTGCTGCATCACGACAAAGACGCCCAGCGGACGGCGGGCGTCGATCGCCGGATCGATGAGCAGACCTACGCCGAATTGAAACAGCTCGACGTCGGCCGGTGGAAAGACCCGAAGTATGCCGGCGAGCCGATCCCGCTGTTGAGCGCAGCCCTGGCAACCATCCCCGCAGGAAAGCGAGTTTTCATCGAAGTCAAGTGCGGTCCTGAGATCGTGCCGGAGCTTGGGCGCGTCCTCGCGGCGGCGAAACGTCCCGTGGAAGCGACCGCCGTCATCAGCTTCTCCAGCGCCGTCTGCGCCGCCTGTTCTGAAGCGTTTCCCGATCGAAAGGTCTACTGGATTGTGGCCCTCAAGCAGGATCCACAGACGGGAGCGTGGAATCACACCGCCGGGGAGTTGATCGCAGACGCCCTCAAATTGGGGGTCGATGGTCTCGATCTTCAGGCCTGCGCCCTCATCGACAAGGCGTTCGGCGACGCGGTGCTCCAGCAAAAATTGGAACTGCTGGTCTGGACCGTGAACGATGCGGCCCTCGCGCGACAGATGATCGCCGCGGGAGTGCAGGGCATCACCACCGATCGCCCGGGCTGGCTGCGTGAGCAACTGGCGCCCTGAATTGAACGTCGCGGCGGTGCGCGTTTTTGGAAATGGTTGGACGACACGACTCCCATCCGCGGGGAGATCGCCAGTTCGGCCGACTGGTGGTTGCATCGCTGCTGCGAGATGAAGTGAATGTCGATTCGCGCACTCGGAAGACTCTGTTCGTACGGCGCGCCTGTTCGACGAGCGCCTGAAATTTCCGCTCAGCCCGCAGCCCCGGCCGTTCCCCCTCGGTGGGATCACCAACATTTCGCGATCGAATTGCGTACGAACGCCGTGCCGACGATACTATGCTTCTCATCCCTCGGGCGGCCGACGAATTCGCATGATTGATGTGCAGGCTCTCACCAAGGACTATTCGTCCGCCGGATTACCGTTGCGCGCGGTCGACGCCGTGTCGTTCCGCGTGCAGCCCGGCGAAGTCTATGGTTTGCTCGGTCCCAATGGAGCCGGGAAAACGACCACGCTGCGTATGATCCTCGGCCTGCTCCCTCCGACTTCGGGGGACGCGCTGGTCGGCGGCGTCCGGGTGTCGCAGGATCCCGATGCCGTGAAGCGGCAGATTGGCCTCGTCTCCGCCAGCAGCGGCCATTACCAGTGGCTGTCGCCGCGGGAGACGCTGCACTACTTTGCGGACCTTTACGGCCTGGCGTACGACGCCGCGCAGCAGCGTGTCGCCGCCCTGGTCGAACTGCTCGATCTCTCGACCTTCGTCGACCGTCGCTGCTCGACCTTAAGCACCGGCCAGAAGCAGCGCGTGACCTTGGCGCGGGCGCTTTTGCATGACCCCCCGGTGATGCTCCTCGACGAACCGACGCGCGGACTCGACATCGTCGGCACCCATGTGATCTTCGAATACATCGTGCGCCTGCGCGAACTCGGCAAGGCGGTCGTCGTGTGCACTCACCGGCTCGACGAGGCGATCCACGTCTGCGATCGACTGGGGCTCCTGCACGGCGGCCGACTCCGCTATGAAGGAACATACGCCGAACTGCAGCTGCAGACCGGCCAACCCACGCTCTACGAGATGTTTCTGCAACTGCTCGACAAGCTGCCGCCTCCCGCGGGAGGTGCACCCTCGTGAGGCACATCCGCTCGACCGCCGTCGCCCGTCTGTGCCGCCTGGCGCTGAAGGAACTCCGCGAGACGCTGCGCGATCGGCGGACCATCATCACGCTGGTGCTGATGCCCGTGCTGGTCTATCCGCTGCTCGGCGTCACGTTCCAGAAGTTCTTCCTGGCGCAGTTCGCCGTTCAGGACGCGCAGGAATATCACGTCGCCTTTGAGTCCGAGGCCGAGGCATATCAGTTTCGCGCGTTGTTCTCCGAGGGAAATCAGCTGCTGGGACGGGAGATCCAGCCGGGCAGCCCGGCCCTGTTGAAGCCCGGGGAGCCGCCCCAGCCGGTGCTGAATTTTATGGTTCCGGCGAACGACAAGGTGATGGCCCTGGAGACCTCGGTGACGACGGGACACGCCGATCTCGGCGTCCGCCTGCTGCCGGGAGACGGGGCGTCGCGCCAGAAAGTCGAATTCGTCCTGCAGCAGGGTTCAGTCCTCGGCGTCGCCGCGCGAGACTTCATCGAAGCCCGCCTGCGCGCCGTCAACGACGCGTTTGTAGCCGAGTTCCTCAGTCGTCAGCCCACGCCAGTCCCCCTGCCGTATTCCTGGTCGCCGCGCGTTCTCGACGGCGTCGGCGGCGACGGGTTCTCGCTGGCGACCCTGGTGCCGCTGGTGCTGACGCTCATGACCGTCACCGGGGCGGTCTATCCCGCCATCGACCTCACCGCCGGCGAGCGCGAACGGGGAACCATGGAAGCCCTCATCGCCGCCCCGATCTCCCGACGCCAAGTCCTGGTCGCCAAGTATGTCGCCGTCGTCTGCGTCGCCCTGCTCACCGCGGTCGTGAACGTCCTGGCGATGATTGCCACGGCCTACGGCTCCGGGATGGAAAAGACGCTCTTCTGTTCCGCCGGGCTGTCGCTGCTCCTGATCGCCCAGATTTTCACCCTGCTGGGTGTATTCGCCGGCTTCTTCGCCGCCGTCATTCTGGCAATCACGAGCATCGCCCGCAGCTTCAAAGAGGCCCAGGCCTATCTGATTCCCGTCATGCTCCTGGCGATGGGACCCGGAGTCCTCGCGCTGATGCCCGGCCTGGAACTCACCCCCGCCTTGGCTCTCACCCCGCTCGTCAATATCGTGATCCTCACCCGCGACCTCCTCGACGGCAACGCCCGCGGCGCGCTGGCCCTCATGGCCCTGGGGTCGTCCGTCGGTTACGCCGGCATCGCGCTCACGATCGCCGCCCGCATCTTCGGGACCGACGCCGTCCTCTACGGCAGCGCGGGCACCTGGGGCGAACTCTTTCGGCGTCCGGCTCAACCCGCGGCTGCGCCCAATGTGTCGCAGGGGTTGATTGCGCTGGGGGTCCTGTTTCCCGCCTACATTCTGCTCGGCAGCCTGCCAGGGCGGTTCCCTCAACTCTCCCTGAGCGGACGCCTGGGATTGTCCGCCCTGCTGACGCTGCTGCTGTTCGCGGTCTGGCCCTTGGCTCTGAGTCTGTGGATTCGGCTCAATCTCCGCAGCGGATTGGGACTCCGAAGGCCTTCCCTGAGCGCGTGCGCCGGAGCGCTCCTCGCGGGACTTTCTCTGTGGCCCTTCGCGTACGAACTCGAAGTTCTGACGATCGCTCCCGAACGCCTGAAAGTGATGGTCGACCTGTTCCGCGGATTCGAGGCGGAGCTCAACGCCGTCCCCCTCCTCTGGAAACTGACCGCACTGGCGTTCGCGCCCGCCCTCTGCGAAGAACTCTTCTTCCGCGGGTTTCTCTACCACGCCTTCCGCACGGCCCTCTCGCCGTGGGGGACCATCCTGCTGACGGCCGGGCTGTTCGGCCTGTTCCATGTGCTGGTGCGCGACGCCCTGCTGTTCGAACGCTTCCTCCCCACCGCCCTCATGGGGGTCGTCCTCGGCTGGTGCGCCCACCGCACGGGAAGCATCCTGCCGGGAATGCTGCTGCACGTGATCCACAACGGCGGCCTGCTCCTGTTGCCCCAATGGGGCCAGCTGCTGGGCCTGTCCGACGACCCGATCACCCGCACGCACCTGCCGGCCTACGTCCTGGCGACCGCCGCCGCGGTCGCCGTCAGCGGTCTCACCCTGCTGCGATCCCCCCGCCCCGCAGACCTCAACACCCCACCCTAACGTGCGTCGCGAGTCCCTGGGCGTGTTCCTCCGGAGCGCCGCCCGCATGCACAGGGACACAGCCAAAGTAGGGTCCGTTGTGCGGACCATCGGTAGTCCCACCCGCAGTCCCGACTGACGGTTCGCACAAGGGAGCCTTCGCTTCTGAGATCAAGAACTGGTGGAAGTCCAGAAGAAGGGCGTTGGCCCTTGCGGGGCACCCGCGGTTCGACGTGCGCAGTCGCGAGACCCGATTGCGGCGTTACGGTTGTGGGAAAAAGACACGGGCTGTGATTTCATTGGTTTCCGAATTCCACTGCGAAAGAGTGCGGTCGCGCCATCGCAGGGTGTGTTTCGGGGTGGATGTGACCAATGACGGCTTCATCGAGAGTTCGCATCTTTATCTCCAGTCCCAGCGATGTCGAAGAAGAACGGGACAAGGCTCGCAAGGTGATCGACAGTTTGCGGCGGCGCTAGCCGGCGATCGCACTGGAACCGGTCCTGTGGGAAGATCTGACCTTCCCGGCGACGGCCTCGTTTCAGGAGAGCATCGACTTCCTGATTATTCAGGATCCGATCGATATCGCCGTCTTTATCCTCTGGGCGCGATTCGGGAGTCCGCTAACGCATTCCTTGACGCGGCCGGACGGCAGGCCCGATCGCAGCGGGACCGAGCGTGAATTTGAATTGATGCTCGCGGCGTTTGAGCAGAGCGGCAAACATCGGCCGGTCATCCTGGCCTACGCGCGCGAGGACGAATCCGGGTTTCGACAGCGCTTGGCAGATGCGTCCGGCGGTCATGAGCAGGAAGAGATCATCTCACAACGCAAGCTCGTGGATTCATTCATCCGCGAGCAGTTCTACGATGCCGAGGGGCGGAACCTGCGAGCCGTTCAAAGTTATCGTGAGCCGATCAGCTTCGCGCAGCGGCTGCATACGCACCTGCGGCAGGTGCTCGATGACCTGCAGAGCGTCGACGCCACGCCCCGCTGGCAGGAAGAGCCTTACCGAGGTTTGAAGTCCTTCGAAATTGAGCACTCGGCCATCTTTCACGGCCGCGATGAAGAAATGGGTGAATTGCTCCAGCGGTTGCGCGACCAGCACGACGCGGGTGCGCTTTTGTCGTGATTGTCGTCGCGAGCGGATCGGGGAAAAGTTCACTGGCTCGCGCGGGAGTGGCGGCGTCGCTGGTGGAAGCCGGCATTCTGCTACGCGAGGCCGAGGCCAAATTCGGCGACTTCGGGCCGAGTTCCCCGTAACTCCAGGACTGGGCGCCGGCGGCTGCACCACTCGCTGCCCCTGCACCGGTTCCCCCACAGGAGACTGACGCCGCACCAGCACCCGCGCCAAATTTCGCACCGGCTCCGCCAGCCTGAACGGGACGCTGTCCAGGCTTCGATTGGCCCTCAGTGGCCGCACAGGTTCAATTGAACACGATTAGGATCGCGGCGGGGTGACCGTGGCGAATGGTCGAGATCGACTAACTCTCAGTCATCAATAATTGGCGGAGGCTTTTTATGGTCCGCTTGGTGATCCGTCGAGGCCACGCATACTGCAGCGGCGGCTATCGCAGGGACGTTGCGAGCCCGCGCAGCAACTGCACCAACTCCGCCGAAAATCGACTCCGCGGCAGCACTTGCTCGAACCCCGCGGCGCGGGCCGATTCCAGGCGAGCGGTTTCGACGTGCGGACCAAACGCCAGTCGCGGAATCGGGCGGCCGTCGGGAATCGCCGCCGTGACATCCGCCGGCGGGATGTCGCTGCTGAGGTCGAGAATGATCCCCGTCACGGCGGCGTCCTGCAGCAGTTCGCGCAGACGGTCCGGCGCGGCGCAGGTTGTCACGGAGAGGCCCAGCGCCTGCGCCGTCCCCGAGACCTTGCTGCCAAAAAACAGGTCGCGGGTGATGAGAACGATCATCGACGGTTCCAATGGTGCAGCTGCCGGCCAGCCCGCGGGCACTGCCGCCAGCGCTACGCCCCGACTTCTTTGCTTGAGGCTACATGGGCGATCGATGGAAGTGCACATGCTTCCAACCGGCTGAGGTCTTCTGCCAAACGCGCGTTTCAAGAGCGGCGACGGAAATCGGCGATCCCGATGCGTCGAGCTTCTGCACCACGCGAACGTAGCTGAGGACCGCGGCGTCGCCCATAACGCGGACATGCGGGTTGGCCATCGTCGACTGTTTGGGGGAGTTGCTGCGGGGCAGGTCGAAGTAGAACTTGTGGAACGGGAGACCGGTCACCACCTGCCCGCAGGCCTCGGGTTCGAAGCAGGAAATCGAAGCGTCGCACAATTCGGCGTAAGCGGCCCAGTCGCCACCGTCAATCGCCTGCAGCAATTTGTTGTTCAGTTCGAGGAGTTCTACGTCAATCGTCGCCATCTGACACTTTCCGGGGAGGGAGGCGCTTGGCGGCGCTTCCGTCATCTGGTTGCGAAATTCACCACCCCGG
The DNA here is from genome assembly GCA_033762515.1 of Planctomycetaceae bacterium. Classification (GTDB taxonomy): domain Bacteria; phylum Planctomycetota; class Planctomycetia; order Planctomycetales; family Planctomycetaceae; genus DSVQ01. Next base: position 5,467 of record JANRLN010000061.1, on the reverse strand, counting down.
ACCTCCGGGGGGCGTGGCCGGTCCGTCGCCTGTGAAAACGATCGCTGACGAACGCCGCGGGCATCATACCGCCGCATCGGCTCCAGAGCACGCATCCGCGCCCGGCAGCAGTTCGCAGCTCAACGAAGAACACCTTAATGCCATCCTCGCACCCCGGTTGGGCCATTCCGGCGCTCTTCGAGGCCCCGGTTTCGCCCCTGAGGTTCCTGGGATCCTGCGGTCCGGCTCTGCTCTTCGTGCCAGGCGAGCTTCCGCACCTGATGCTGCAAGCGTTCACTCGAAAGTGTGAGGAATGAGGAAGGGAACCAGGGGATCGCCCATGATGAGCCGTTCGTCGACGGCTCGCGTCGATGAACGAAACGCTGTCGGCGGAACGTCGCTGCCGCGGCATGGGAAGATCTGTCCACCGCGATTCCATGGCCACCTCCCCTCTGCGTGAAGATTCGGCATCGCGCCAATTCGTCGCTCCGCGCTGTGCCGCCCAGCCGATATGATCGCCGCATCGGACTTCGTGCTTCCTCTCTGCAAGGTGCTCCCATGACTGAATGGATTGGCGAACTGCTCGGTGCGGAATCTGAGGCGTTATTGACTCATCGTTGTGAAACGATCCCGCGCGAGCGGCTGCATCTTCCGGGTCCTGACTTCATTGATCGGATCTTCATCCCCAGCGATCGCAATCTGCGCGTGATCGGCAACCTCGCCCGACTGGCCAACTGCGGTCGTCTTGGCGGGACCGGGTATCTGTCGATCTTGCCTGTGGATCAGGGAATCGAACACTCCGCCGGGGCCTCGTTCGCCCCCGCGCCTGATTACTTTGACCCTGAGAACATCGTGCGTCTCGCGATCGAAGGGGGCTGCAATGCCGTGGCGTCGACCTTCGGCGTGCTCGGCATGGTCGCCCGCAAATACGCGCACCGAATTCCGTTCATTGTCAAAGTGAACCACAACGAATTGCTGACGTACCCCAACAAGCACGACCAGATTCTCTTCGGCACTGTGGACCGCGCTTATGAGATGGGCGCCGCGGCGATCGGGGCGACCATTTATTTCGGGTCCGATGACGCCAGCCGCCAGATCGTCGAGATCGCCGAGACGTTCAGTCACGCGCACGATCTGGGACTGGCAACCGTGCTCTGGTGCTACCTGCGTAACTCCGCCTTCAGCGCCGACAAGGACTATCATCTCGCCGCAGATCTTACGGGGCAGGCGAACCATCTCGGGGTGACGCTGCAGGCGGACATCATTAAGCAGAAGCTGCCAACCACAAACGGCGGCTATAACGCCTTGAAGTTTGGGAAGACGTCGCCGTTGGTTTACCAGAAGCTCACGTCCGAGAACCCGATCGATCTCTGCCGGTATCAAGTCGCCAACTGCTACATGGGACGGGCGGGCCTGATCAATTCGGGGGGAGCATCCGCAGGAGAGTCGGATCTTAAGGAGGCGGTGCGGACCGCCATCATCAACAAACGGGCCGGAGGGATGGGGCTCATCAGCGGCCGCAAGGCCTTTCAGCGTCCGCTCGCCGACGGCGCCGCACTGCTGCACCGCATTCAAGACGTTTACCTGGATCCGAAGGTGACGATCGCCTGAACGGCGAGGGGACGATCGCGAGGAATCTTTCGACGGGAGTCTGCCGTGGCGGACTCCCGTCGATTTCCATTTTCCGGCGTCGATCCCACTCCCGAGGCCCGGCTTCTGCCCGCACCCTGGGACGTCCTGCTCCCGGATGAGTGCCAGAGACGCGACGCCGAAGCTGGTTTTTTTGCCGTTTCTGAGCCTTGCGTCCGGTGGCGGTCAGGGGCACGATGTTGCGCACCTCTCGATTCCACATCTCTGACTCAAAGTGCTCACATGGCTGCAATCCACGATACGTCGAGGCGCGATTTTCTCCAGTGGACCGGCGTCGGCGCCCTGACTTTCGGGGCCGGCATCGCAGGCTGTCAGCAGGGGGAAGCACCCGTAGCCGCAACCGCCGGTGCTGCGACCTCGGGAGCACGACCGCTGCGGGCGTGTTTTTCCAACGCCGGCCTGCAAAGCACCTGGTGTGCTTTGGGCAAGAAGACCGCCGAATTGTGGGGCAAGCTGCTCAATGTCGAGATCGAATGGATCGACGGCGAGTTTGACCCCGAAAAACAGCGGAACAAACTCGACGCGGTGGTGCAGCGCGACTGGGATTTCTGTTGTTTTCAGGCCGTCCAGATCGATTCGCTCGCCGAACCGGTGAAGCAACTGAAAGAGCGGAACATCCCCGTCATTTCAATGGACACGCTGCTGGTGGCGATGGATCAGATGCGCGACACCGGCGTGTGGTGCGAAGTCACTCCCGATCATGTCAACATGGCGGAGATGTCAGCCGGTTATCTGGTGCAGAAGATCGGCGGCAAGGGAAAAGTGATCCACATCGGAGGCCTGAGCGCCCACAGCGGGGCGCAGGGCCGGAAGACCGGTTTCGAGAACGTCGTCGCCAAACACCCGGAGATTGAAGTCATCGGCGGCGGCGTCCGCTGGTGCGACTGGAAGAAAGAGAAGGCCCGCAACACATTCGATTCCCTGCTGCAACAGGAAACAACGCCCATCGCGGGGGCCTTCTTCCACAGCGACGACATGGCACTCGCCTGCGTGGACGCGATCAAGAACACCCTCCACAAAGACATGGTGATCACCGCCGTCGACGGCCAGCGCGATGGTCTCGACGCCGTAAAGAACGGCACGCTCGCGGCCACGTCGGTCAACCCGGTCTGCCGCATCCACCGGACCTCCCTGATTGTGGGGCAGTTCATCGCCCGCAACAAGGAGTCGATCGACGCCGTCCCGCTGGAGATCATCACCCCCGGCCCACTGGTCACCAAAGACGATCCGAACACGCTGGCGGCGATGTACTATCTCGCGGATGAAACGCACTGTCTGGTATGATGCAGGTTCAGAATTCAAGAAGTCCCTCGTGTTCAGCGCCCTTGCTCGAGAACACGGAGCAGAGATGAGTCAAGAAACCGAAACTCGAGTTCGTTCCGGTCGCCCACGTACACGAGTAGATCAGATTCGTAGAGTAGTCCCCATCGTTGGCCATTGGACCATTGCGTCTGCCAAAGCTGAGGTGACATTCGACGGCTGGGTCCATTCACCAAAAGAGCTTCCCGATGAAGAAGCACAGCCATATGGTATCGCTCTTGCCCCCGGGCGGTTTCTCGATGGTCAACTCAGTTGTCGAATTAGAGTCATTTCGCAGGGCAATGGACACACTTTACATTCGGATTCGCCTTGGTCGCATGGAATTACGGGGGGATTGTTGTTCGGGTATCAGAACGAGCGGTCTCGATATTTTGCTGTGCATGTCGGCGGTTTCAACCAATCCTTTGGAATCCTGCGTTTCGAACCCGGTCGCGGGTGGCAATCCGTGATTGCCGCAGGCTCTTCTCAGAATCTCGAAGCTGTCGAGCATGAGCTAGCCTTGGGACTAAATGGGCAAGAAGCCACCGTCTCGTTTGACGGCGTGGACGTCATCTCCAATTTTATCCTGCCAGAGCCAATCGAAGGACAAGGTTTCGGCCTGTTCGCTTGGGGACGCGGTAAGCTGGAGTTTAAAAATATGGAGGTCGCATCTCGCCCTCCGCAATTGTTCGTTGTTATGCCGTTCTCGGAACCATTTGACACGTTCTATCGAGCAGTCGTCCGTAAGGTCGCTCGCCACGAAGGATTTGAGATTGTTCGCGTCGACGAGATTCGTGGTCCAGGGAATATTCTGGAGGATATTCGTCGGCAAATTGCCGCCGCCCATGTCGTGGTCGCCGAGATCTCATCGCCAAATCCCAACGTGTTTTACGAAGTCGGATACGCACATGCCCTCAACAAGCCCGTGATCCTCCTGGCAAGACGTAGCGAAGATCGGGTGCTGCCGTTCGATCTTCGCCCTTACCGAGTCATATTCTACGACGACACGATTGGCGGAAAGGACGAGGTCGAGCGCACGCTCCGCGATCACCTCAAAGCCGTGTTGCGATAGACTCGTTCCCCAATCGGAAACGCACGTGTCCGATAAGTCGTTGCTCGCCTGCCGCCAGATCAGCGTCCAATTCGGCGGGGTCCCCGCGTTGAGCGATGTCGACTTCGACCTCGCCGCGGGGGAAGTGCACGGTCTGGTCGGCTGCAACGGCGCCGGCAAAAGCACGCTGATGAAGGTGCTCGCGGGTGTCGTACCCCACTATTCCGGAGATGTCTCCCTGGAGGGGCAGCCCATCCGTCTGAGTTCGCCCCGAACCGCCCTGGCGCACGGCGTGGCGATGGTCTACCAGGAACTCTCCGGAATCGGTCAACTTTCCGTTGCGGAAAATCTGTTCCTCGGACGGCAGCCTCGGACCGCCTGGGGAGGCGTCGATTGGCGACGCATGCGACGGGAAGCGCTCGCCGCGCTCGCGGAACTTGACATCCAGATCGACGTCCAACGTCCCCTGCGCGATTACCCGCTTGTCATTCGGCAAATGGTGGAGATCGCCCGCGGCCTCCACAGCGGAGCGCGAATCCTGATTCTCGATGAACCGACCAGCGCCCTCAGCATTCCCGAGGCCCGTCGCCTGTTTGACTTGATGCGCGTGCTCAAGGCCCGCGGGGTTTCGATCGTCTTCATCAGTCATTTCCTGGAAGACGTCCTCGCGATCTGTGATCGCGTGACGATTCTCCGCGACGGCCGGAAGCTGACCACGCTCCCCGCGGCCAGTCTGTCGCGGCGAACGATCATCGAACAGATGGTGGGGGGCAGCTCTGACGCCGCCGGTCAGGATGCCCTGGAGGCGACGCTCCCCAAAGAAGCAGCGCACCCCGTGCGGCTGCGAGTTGACAATTACACCCGCGGGACAACATTCCTCGATGTTTCCTTCAAGGTCCGCCAGGGAGAATGCCTGGGGTTGTATGGGTTCGTCGGTGCGGGACACCAGGAACTCCTGCATGCCCTGGCGGGTTCGTTGCACGTCGACTCCGGTGAACTGCGGCTCGACAATCATGTCGCGCGCATTCGGCGGGTCCCCGACGCTGTGCGGCAGGGGGTGGTGCTGGTGGCTGCGGACCGGGGGCAGACCGTCGTCCGTCGTGCGACCGTCGCCCACAACGTCACCCTGGCCCATCTGACGAAGTCCGTCGGACGCTGGATCACTTCGCGACGTGAGACGAAAGTCTGTCAGCCTCTGTTGCAACGCGTCGGTTGTCGTCCCCCGGATCCGCACAAACCCGCCGGTCAGTTGTCCGGCGGGAATCAGCAGAAAGTCGTCATTGCGCGCTGGCTGCTGGGGCCGATCAAGGTCCTGCTGCTGGAGGAACCCACGCGCGGCATGGACGTGCATGCCAAGACCGAGGTCATGCAATTGGTTGCAGAACAGCAGGCGCAAGGGGCGGCGGTCATTCTGGCGTCCACCGAGCCGGAAATGCTGTTGGCCTACGCCGATCGAATTTTGACGTTCAGCCGAGGACGAGTGACCCG
>JANRLN010000060.1:0-6468 GCA_033762515.1 Planctomycetaceae bacterium | reverse complement strand
TCACGGCGACTTGCTGCCGAGCTCGCGGCAAGCCGACTGCCACTCAAATTTCGAGAATGCCGTCCACGACGCCTTATGAGGAGACATGGAGCGTTTCCATCAGCCAAGCCTAAAAAGAACTCCTCCGAGTCGGAAGGCGATGTCTTGTCAAGCTGGGTCGGGGTGCAACCGTCGTGGTAGCATGTGGAGTATGCTCTTTCTGCCGGAATCCACCGTTTCGCGGCAGAGGAATTTGGCAGGAATTTGACGTTCGTCCCTTGCCAACATACCGACCAGCCGGTACAGTTACACAAACCAACTGGTCGGCACACCATGAGTACAACCCCCACAACCACCGATCGCATTTGCCAGGCGGCGATCCGTACCGTCACGCGGGATGGCCTGCTCGCGATGACGCTGGATAACGTCGCCAAGGAAGCGGGGATCAGTAAAGGGGGGGTGATGTATCACTTCCCCACAAAAGAGCTCCTTGTGACTGCGATGCTGAACTATTTCAGCGAGCAGGCGGAACGGATGCTGATGACCCGCGTCGCCAACGATCCCGAACCTCGGAATCGCTGGGCGCGGGCGATGATCGGGTGCTTTTTCCCTGATCCATCCGGACCGGATGTCCCAATCCCGGAAGGAGATGTGATCACTCCTTCCGTGGTTCAGCAGTTCATGTTGGCCGCGCTGGCCGCGGCCGCCAACAACCCGGGAATTATCGAACCCCTGCGTCGACTGGGAAAACGCGTCCGCGACCGTCTGTTGAGCGATCCCGACGGGGGGTTGGACCAATTGTTGATTTGGCTGGCAATCGACGGTTTGTTCCTCTGGGAGTTCGTGGGGATGATTGAACCCACCGAACCGCTGTATTGTCAGATTGGCGCGGCGCTCCGCGAGAAAATTGCTCCGGTCTCAACCGAAACCGGAGCCCCGACCTCAACGCCCCGGCCGGACCTTGCCGCCGGGTTGAAGTAAAAGGCGTCGTGGTGAGTACGCAAGCCATTCTGCTGACGCGAACTCGGGTTTCCCGACGCGGCTGGAGTGTTGTCGCGACCGCGATTCTTGTGGTCGCCACCAGCGTCGTCGCGTGGGTATATGCCCGTGACCACTGGATTGAACTGAAACCGACTCCCGGCGAGTTGGCTCCAGCTCCGACGGTGCGGCGCGTTCATGCGCTGGGCCGACTGGAACCGCGCGGGACGATCCTCCAGATTTCGGCTCCCTCGGGCAATGAGGGGGCGCGCGTCGAAGAATTGCTGGTCGAGGAAGGACAGGATGTCGCCAGGGGCGACGTGCTGGCGGTCCTCGACCAGCATGATCGCCGCCAAGCCGCCGTGGCGGAGGCCCGCGCCCGGCTGCTGGCGTCTCAGGCCAAGCTGGATCAGATTCGCGCCGGCGCCAAACCCGGCGACATTGCCGCCCAGGCCGCCGCCGTCGAACGCATGCATACGGAATTGGCCGCCGCGAGGAAAGAACTGGACCGAGCCCGGCAGCTGGAGCAGAAACAAATCCTGACGGCGGAGAATCTGGAACTTAAGCAGTTGGCGTTCGATCGCGGCGAACTGGAGTGCCGCCGGGCGCAGGCGCTCCTCGACAGTCTGCGGGAAGTGCGCGACGTCGACATTCGGCTCCAGGAAGCGGAAATTGCGGCGGCGACCTCATCGCTCGCCCGCGCCCAGGTCGACCTCCAGTCGGCCGAGGTGCGCAGCCCGGCGGCGGGCAGGGTCCTCAAGATTCATACCCATCCGGGGGAACGGATCGATAATCTCGGCATCCTCCAATTGGGGGACGTCGCCCACATGCAGGCGGTCGCGGAGATTTTCGAGGGGGACGTGCAGGAGCTGAGGGTCGGTCTCAAGGCTCGCGTGCAGCTCGACAATTCCGGTGAAGTGTTTCAAGGGACGGTCGACCAGATCGGTCTCATGGTGGCCCGTAAGGACGTTCTGTCCAACGACCCCGTCAGCGACACCGACGCCCGCGTTCTGGAAGTCCGCATCGCCCTCGACCCCAAAGATATCCCCAAGGTGGAACGGCTGTCGAACGCGCGTGTCGAAGTAAGCATTGAGATTCCCGCGACTGACAGCGCGCGGGCCGGTTTCGACGAGGGGAACCACGAAGTTAAGAAGGGCGTTCAAGATTGAGGCCGTGTCGCGGCAATCGGATCACGAACCGCGATTTGCAATCGATCTTGAGTCCGTCGCATTTCTTCGTGCCTTCCGCGCCTGAGTGGTTCTCCTCGAAGTTGAATGTCTCTCCCCCCGGAACCGCGGACAGCATGCGATCCAGTTTTCTCCTCGCCTGGCGACAACTCAGCTTTCATCGCATGAAATTGGCGGTGGCGGCGGCGGGGGTCGTCGTCGCTGTGATGCTGATGCTGGTGCAACTCGGCATCCGCGAAGGGGCGATGGAGAATGCGGTGGCGCTCACCCGCCGCGTCGCCGCTCAACTGGTGGTGATCAGTCCCCGCACCAAGACGATTTTTCAGGCGACATCCTTTCCCCGACGATTGTTGTTCCGGCTGCCGGCCCATCCGGGGGTGGCGCGGGTCCAGGAGGCCTATCTCTCGCAGGCCCGCTGGCGGAACCCGTGGACGTATCGCGAACAGCCGATTTCCGTCTACGGCATCGATCCCGATGAACCGCTCCTCAAACTGCCGGGATACAGCGAACGGGCCGAAGAATTGCGGCTGCGCGACCATGTGATTTTCGACGGCCTCAGCCGCACCTCCTTCGGTCCGGTGGTGGAGACGGTCAAACAGCAGGGCTGGATGGAAACCGAGGTCAACCTCCGGCGGCTGCGCGTCGTGGGGACGATTAATGTCGGCATCTCGATCACCACCGACGGCAACCTCTATATGACCCCCGAAAACTTCCTGCGCTTATTTCCCGAACGCAAGGCGGGGGCGGTGGACCTGGGGTTGATTGAACTGCAGCCCGGCGTCGATCCGCAACAGATGCGGAAAGAGCTGCAGTCGTACCTGGGGACGGAAGCCATCGTGCTGACGCAGCCTGAGCTGTGTCAGCAGGAAGTGACCTTTCTGCGCGACAACGCGCCGATCGACTTCATCTTCGGCATGGGCGCCGCAGTCGGCTTTTTTATTGGGTTCGTCGTGGTCTATCAGATTCTGTATACGGAAGTGACGAACCATCTGCCGCAGTTCGCGACGATGAAGGCCATCGGGTTTACCGACAATTACCTGCTGCGGGTCGTCTTGAGCCAGGCGCTGATCTTGTCGGTGCTGGGCTACATTCCCGGTTTCTTGATGGCGCTGTGGTTGTACGGCGTGGCCACCAAGGCGATCCAGATGCAGTTCAGCATGACGCTGAGTCGCGCCGTAATGGTCGGCGCGTTGACGCTGATCATGTGCGGATTGTCAGCGGCTGTGGCCGTCCGCAAGGCGCAGTCGGCAGACCCGGCGGATGTGTTTTAGGCGGGCCTGCATCCGGAGGAGGCGATCCTCTGGCCGGGGCCCTTGAGTCACCACGATGAGCGTTGTCGAAACCGCGACGGCACCCCAGTCGACGATTCCTGAATCGTCGGTCATTTGTGCGCGGGGCGTTAACTTCGCCTTCGGCGAAGGGGATTTGCGGAAGCAGATTCTCTTCGACGTCTCGTTCGATGTGCAGAGGGGCGAAATCGTGCTCCTCACCGGTCCCAGCGGCAGCGGCAAGACCACGCTGTTGACGCTCATCGGAGCTCTGCGTCACGTACGCGAAGGGGAGTTAACGGTCCTGTCGCACCCCCTTCATCGGGCCACGACCGCCGATCAGATTGCCGTGAGGCGGAACATCGGCTTCATCTTTCAGCAGCACAACCTGCTGGGATTTCTGACTGCCCGGCAGAATGTTGAGCTGATGTTTGAACTGCACCCGGAAGTCCCGCCCGCGGAAGCCCGCCGGCGGAGCGAGCAGATCCTGTGCGACGTGGGCCTCGCCGACCGCCTCGACTATCACCCGGCCCGCCTGTCGGGGGGACAGAAGCAACGGGTCGCGGTCGCTCGGGCGCTGGTGGCGAATCCGCAACTGATTCTGGCCGACGAACCGACGGCGGCGCTCGACAGCCTGTCGGGGCGCGATGTCGTGAATCTCCTGCAGAAACTCGCCCGCACCCGGGGATGTCCGGTGCTGATGGTCACACACGACGGCCGCGTGCTGGACATCGCCGACCGCGTGATTCGGATGGAAGATGGACGGGTGGCGGTGTAACCGCCCTCCTCCGAGACTACCGACGCTTCAGCGAGCGAAAATCGGGGTGGTCCTGAAAAATCGACCGCGACGCTGTCGCGGCTGTCGACGCTTTTCTTCGCGGCGCTCGCATGGAACAATCTCGCGAGCTCGCTTGCCATCCAAACGGACGCACGGAATTCGTCCGTCCCACCGATCCCGACTGTTCGCTGCGAAAGCACCCCATGACAGCCCCCCAACTTCGCGCCGGCATGGTCGGCGTCGGCATGATCTTTGACGAAACCTACCGCCCGTTCTTCGAGCGGACCCACCGTGAGGGCCTCTACGATCGGCGGTTCGGGGATGTCTCGGTTCCGCTGGTGGGAATCGCGTCCAAGACGGGCAAGCGCGCGGAGAAATATCGCGAGACTGCCGGCGGGTCGGTCTATCCGTTCGACAACTTCGTGGGGGAGCACTCGGTCGACGAGATGCTCGCCAAGGGTGTCGCTTTCGCCTGCGTCGCCACACCCGACAATCGGCACTTTGAGGCGTCGAAAAAGATCCTGAAGGCGGGGGCGCACCTCCTCGTCGAGAAGCCGTCGGTCCTGTCGCTGCAGGAACTCGATGAGCTGGTCGCTCTCGCTCAAGAGAAACAACGGCTGGCGAAGGTGGTGTATCACAAGCTGCTGGACCCGGATCATAAAAAACTTCGCACGCTGGTCCACGACGACGTCCTGCAGCACGTGAACACCGGGTATTGCTCCCTCCTGGAACCCAAGTCGATTTCCGGGGGCCAGTTCGCCGAGTGGATCATTGGCCGCAATCCCGGCACATATGTCGCCGTGCATTACATTAAGCTGATCGACTTCACCTTCGGCGGCCGGCTCAAGACCATCACCGCCACCGGTCAGCGGGGGCTTGTCGGTCCCAAGGATGGTCCGACCTGGGACAGCACGCAGATGCGGTTGATCTACGAATACGCCGACGGGCGCGACGCGGCCTTCGATATTCACACATCATGGGTCACGCCCGACAACTTCCCCGGCTATGTCGAGCAGGAAGTGCAGTTCCGGTTTGATAACGGCGTCTGGAACGGACACAGCCGCAAACGCGGCGTTGAATGCACCGTCGAAGGGCGGACGCCGTTCACACTGAAGACGACCATGAACAATCACTACAACGGCACCTTTGTCGAGCCGTGGGGAGAACGCACCCAGCGCGGATACGGCATCGAAGTGCTGGAGCGGTTCGCGCGCGAGGTGGCCTACGTGGAGCACGCGGGAACAGCAGAGTCGCGTCAGCGCCGCCTGAGCGAAATGGTGAGCCTGGGTTACAACGACCTCTCCGCCGATCGCCAGACGGTCGCGGCCGTACAGGCCCTGGAAGCGATTCTGGAACGTCACGCCGCCGGGGAACCAGACTGCGTGGTCCGCGTCAATGACCCGGCGGGGGGACTGGTGCTGTACCGACCTGGGTCCGCGGAACCGGTGGTGCTTTACGGCGGGAGGGTGTGATAATAAACCCGGAGGGTCGAGTTCTCATCGGATAGAGCAATTCCATGACCACCATCGAACACGTCCGTAATGCCGCACTCCGACTCGACGAGTCGGCACGCGCTGGTCTCGCCTTGGAACTCCTCCTCAGTCTGGGTGATCAAGAGACTGACGTACAAACCTTGGAACCAGCCTGGGCTGCTGAAGTGGAACGTCGCTCGGCTGCCTGGCGTACAGGCGATTCTGGTGCCGACGATGCCTTCGAGTCGATTCAGCGCCTGCAAGATCGGCTGCGAGCCGAATTTCGGTGACACTCCTTGTTCACGACGACGCCGAGGCGGAATCGTATCTCGCGGCCTTTGGGTACGAGAAGGAGCAGCGCTGATTAGGGTCGCTGTTTCTGAGTGATCTCCAGAAAGCGTACCGCGAGATCTCTCGATCCGAGGACGCTCTCCCGGCTTATGAAGCACAACCGGCAAACCGTCGATTCCGGCGTTACAGAATGCGGCGGTTTCCGTATGTGATCATTTTTGAGCTGATCGACGTGGGCGCACTGGTCTTGGCAGTGGCCCACATGGCGCAGCGCCCGGGGTATTGGATCGGGCGCAGCTGATCTCAATTCCCCCACCCCGGCGGAGTTCGCCGATTCGTGTGCCAACCGCGACGCCTTTCGTCACCAACTCGCTCCCCACCCCAAAACGATCTTTACCGGGGCAGACGATTCGACTACCAATCGCGGCCCGGTCTTTGAGCGCTGTCAGACCTCCTGACGGCGGTCCCCTTCTGACCGGGTTTGCTGCCGTTGCAAGAACGGATGATGCACTTGG
>JANRLN010000059.1:0-2983 GCA_033762515.1 Planctomycetaceae bacterium | reverse complement strand
AACTGAAGCCCGGCCCTCCCAACTGAAGGTTGAGTTCCCCGGTGAGGAACAGCATCGCATCGCGAATGGCCTCGGCTTCCAGGCGACGCGACGGATAGCGCCATAGCAGCCGGTTGTCGCGATCCCGTTCCGCAGCGGCCGTGTCGATCTGTGCCGACTGGCGGTAGACGGCCGAAAGGACAATCAGCCGTTGCAGGTGCTTGATGGACCAGCCGCTGCGCACGAATTCGCTCGCCAGCCAATCGAGCAACTCCGGATGACTCGGTGCTGCGCCGTTCCAGCCGAAGTCATTGGGAGTCTCGACGAGACCGATGCCGAAATGATGCTGCCAGATGCGGTTGACCATCACGCGTGCGGTCAACGGGTGATTGGGAGCGGTGATCCAGCGGGCGAGTGCGGCGCGACGCTCGGATTCCGTCATCTCGGCCGGCAGGGGCTCAGACCGCAGGAACGCGGGTACCGCTGGCGCAATCAGGTCGCCTGGTTGCTCCGGGTCGCCGCGCTTCAGGAGAAAGGTCTCGTCGGGTTCGCGAAACTTCCCCGCGTAGACCAGATGAGGCTTTTCCAGACTGGCTTTTTTCTCGCGCAGCGGCGTGAGCTCGTCGATCAGAATTCGGAGATCGTCTCGACTCTCCTGCGTTTGATCTTGCAGCAGCATCCGAAGCGGATCGTGGGGCGTGCCCATCGGCAAACGATCGTTACTGGCGGCAACGGTTTGCCAGTTGACGCCGTCGATGGAGACGTCGATGTGGTACTCTGTTGGCAGGCGGTCTTCCAATTCGCCGTTCCGGTCGCGCCCCCAGACGACGCGCTCAATTTCCGTGGTCTGCGGCAATTCGAGCTGCACCCAGCCGCCCCCCTGCTGATTCGAGATCCAACTCCGTTCATTGCCGTACTGTCCGTCGTTGATGTGCGACAGTTGATGGGCCTCGTCATCAGGAAAGTCTCCCGAAGAACTGGCTCGCGTGCCGAGCTTGGCGAGGGCGATGTTCGCTTCCAGATCGCCCGTCGCGAAGACTTCCAGCTCGTCGAGGCAGGGTTCATGCACGTCATCGTCGATGGTGGCGAGCGTGGTGAAGCGGACGAACTTCGCCGCAACCGCGGGGAAGCGTTCTTCATTGCGCCGCGGGTTCACCGGCACGCGGAACCGGGGCAACACAGGTTGGGCGGCCGCGGTTTCGGCGGACGGTTCCTGGAGGACGATGACGTCCGCCGTGACGCCGGTTCCCGTGTCGCCGCCGCGGACGAGGAGCACCGTTCCTGGCGTCCAATCGATGGGACCCAGGTCGAGGAGTCCGCTCCAGAGCGGGGTCTTTTCGGTTTCACCCTGCGAAATTCCTGCGGGATAATATTGGTCGACCCGCGCGAGTTCGTGCTGGTCATCGCGGGTGGCGAGGTCGCCGTCGCGATCTAGCACGTAGCGGGCGTCGCGCGTGTGGACCCCGCTGCCGTGCGCTCCCCAGGAGATCCACAGGCGGAAGCGTCCTTCAACCCCCGGCCGATAGGCCAGAACGTCTTGTCCGGCGACGTTGTCCCACCAGGTGTATTGGCCGCGACTGAGGTTGCCTACGCGGTCGTCGGCGCCGGGGTCGTCCCGATGGCCCCGCTCCGAGCCGTCGGGGTTCTTGCCGGCGCCATTGGATGTCTTCAGCGGGGTGACGAATTCCGCGTCCTGTTCGTCGATGATCAACGTGCGACCCGTGAACGCCGGGGGTTCGCAGGATCGGAGTTGCCGTTCAATCTCCTCGATCCGCGGCGTCAACAGCCTTGCCTGCTCCTGTCGCCGGTGGTATTCGGCGTCGAGGATGGGCCGGTCTCCATACTCGACCCCCGCGAAGAACGCCTGCAGGGCGTAATAGTCGCGCTGGGAGATCGGGTCGAACTTGTGATCGTGGCAGCGGGCGCAGCCGATCGTCAGCGCCAGCATCGCGCCGCTGGTTCCGACGACGATCTCGTCGAGCGCGTCCTGCCGGGCCAGGCGCTTGGAAGCGTCATCCTGACCGATCTGCCCCGGCAACAGGACTGCCGATGCGACCAGGAACCCAGTGGCTGCATCAACCTCCAGGACATCCCCGACGAGTTGTTCCGTGAGAAATCGGTCGTAGGGTTTATCGTCGTTGAAGGCGGCGATGACGTAGTCGCGGTATCTCCACGCATGGTCGCGCGGGGTGTTGACCTCGAAGCCGTGCGTGTCGGCATACCTGACGACGTCGAGCCAATGCTGTGCCCAGCGCTCCCCATAGGCGGGACTCTGCAGCAGCATTTCCACCACCCGCTCGCGAGCATCGGCTCCGGAATCGGGGAGGAACGCATCGAGCTGTTCGGGACTCGGCGGCAACCCCGTGAGGGTCAGGCAAACCCGCCGCAGCCAGACGCGGGGTTCCACCTCGACGGCGGGTCGCAGTCCCTCCGCCTCGAGCCGCGCCAGGATGAACCGGTCAATGTCGGTCCGCGGCCACAGTGCATCGCGCGTCTCGGGCAACGCGGGTCGCCGGACCGGCAGGAAGGACCAGTGCCGCCTCTTGTCCTGCAGCACCACCGTGTCCGCCGACGCCGGCCATTCGGCTCCCGCATCGATCCAGCGCTGCAGGATCCCAATCTCTGCCGCAGTCAGCCGCGGCCCCTCGGGAGGCATCTTCAGATCGGCATTCGGATCGCTGACGAACCGCAAGAGCGGACTCTCGGCACTCTTCCCTGGGAGAATGTTGGGCGCGTAGGCATCACCCCCCTCAAAGGCAACCGACTTCACATCGAGACGGTATCCCGACTTCTGCCTGCTGGCCCCATGGCAATCGTAACAGTGCTTCTCGAAAATGGGCCGCACGTCGCGAACGAAATCCACCGTATCTGCGGCGGACGATGCAACTGGCCATGTGACGACGAACGCCAGGATGGCAAGTTCTGATCGAAACATGGTGGCGGCAGAGATCTTGTCGGGAGTCAGCGATCGCATCCATCGACCTCGTTGAAAGATTGCCTGCAC
>JANRLN010000058.1:0-2141 GCA_033762515.1 Planctomycetaceae bacterium | reverse complement strand
TCCCACCCGTCCGGCAGAAAATCCCAGGCCGTCTGGTCCGACAGCCCCGGCATTCCCGGGGTATCCGGCGAGGCGAACGTCCGCGCCCCGGCGACCCCGGGGCGGATCACCGGCGGGAGCGCAAAGCTGCCGGGCGTGGTCCCTTGCGCGGAGCTGGAGGGATTGGTTCCCAACGGGGGAAGCTGGTAGCCGCGGTCGATCCCGGCGGTAATCATGCGGTGGAGATTCCTGATAGCGATTCTCGGACGCGCAGCAAGCCATGGCTGCACACCCGCTATCGTAGTCCAGCGCGGCGGTTTTGCAATTGGGACAGCGACTTACGTCGGAAATCGCCGACGCCGTGAAGCAGGGCCGGGGGAACAGGGGGAGGATCGCCCGATTACCTCCCTGCAGCAGTTCCGTCGAAACTCGGATTGGGCGTCGGCATCTTGGCGTGCATGCGCGTCTGCCAATCCTTCAGCTTGCTCCGCAGTTCCGCAGTCTTCTGCGGCTTCGATTGGCTCAAGTCGTGCTGTTCGCCGACGTCGTCTGTGAGGTTGTAGAGCTCAACCTCGCCGTACTCGTAGAACTCGATGAGTTTCCAGTCGCCGTCGCGGATCGCTGCACCGGGCGTCCAGGTCGAGCCGTGATAGTGGGGATAGTGCCAATACAGCGGCGGGTGGTCGATGGTCGGCTCGCCGCGCAGCAACGGGAGTAAACTGACGCCGTCCGCATGCAGTTCGGGCTGCAAGGCGAGTCCCGCGAGTTGCAGGATCGTCGGAAAGAAGTCGGTGCTGAGCACGGGTTGTTCACAGACGCTCCCCGGTTTGGTCACGCCAGGGGCGCGGATGATCAGCGGCTCACGAATGCCCCCTTCGTAGAGCCAGCCTTTGCCCGAGCGCAGCGGCAGATTCAACGTCGGCCCAACGTTCTTCAGCGTGCACAGCCCGCCGTTGTCGGAGAAAAAGACCACGACGGTCTCATCGTCGATCTGCAGCTCCTTCAAGGTCTGCAGAATCGCACCGACGCTGTCGTCGACGGCGGCGATCATCGAGGCGTACTCGGCGTTGTCCTGCCGCGTGCGTGATTTCCCCTGATGTTCGGCGAGCGGCGGGGATTTGGTCGCGCCGAATTGCGAGGCCGCTTTCTCGGCGAAATGTGGTAGCCGCTTTTTGTAGGGCTGAATGGGCGTGTGGACATTGTAGAACGCCTGATACAACAAGAACGGCTGTTCGGGCTGCCGGGTTTTGAGGAAATTGATCGACTCGCTCGTCAGCCGCTCGGTGAGATATTCCCCGTCAAAGTTTTGCTTGAGATACGGGTTCTTCCAGGGACCGTAATAACCGCCGGGGGGCGAACCGGCGTTGAACCCGCCGATGTTGATGTCGAATCCCTGGTCGGTCGGCAAGTGCCCGGCATCACCCAGGTGCCACTTGCCGGCGAAGAATGTCTGGTAGCCCTCTTGCTTGAGAGCTTCGGCGATGGTCACCTCTTCGAGCGCCAGGTTGTCGCGGTCGTTGACTTGCTGAAAGCGCGGATTGGCCTCTTTGGCAGCTTGTTGACCGGGGATCCAGTCGGTGATGTCGACGCGGACGGGATGCCGACCGGTTAGGATGCTGGCCCGAGTGGGAGAGCAGACCGGGCAGGCGGCATACCCCTGCGTGAACCGCATCCCCGAGGCGGCCAGGGCGTCAATGTGGGGCGTTTCATAGAACGTGCTGCCATTGCACCCGACATCGGCCCAGCCGAGATCATCGACGAGGAAGAAGACGAAGTTGCGCCGGGTGGGTTCGGCGGAGAATGCTGGAACCGCGCAGGACACAGCGAGGAGCCCCGCCATTCCAAGACTGACCCCATTGGTATTGCGCAGCCAAGTCATTCGCTTTCAGCCCTCTCCGACTGGTCTCCGTCCGACGGCGCTTCGAATCCGAAGTCGGCACATGCTCCGCCTGTGGCCGGAACGATCCGCTCTCAATCTGAGGCGGAGCTTTGCTGGGGAATCTCGCTCGGGAACGAAATTGTCACGGCGACTTGCTGCCGAGCTCGCGGCAAGCCGACTGCCACTCAAATTTCGAGAATGCCGTCCACGACGCCTTATGAGGAGACATGGAGCGTTTCCATCAGCCAAGCCTAAAAAGAACTCCTCCGAGTCGGAAGGCGAT
>JANRLN010000057.1:0-23582 GCA_033762515.1 Planctomycetaceae bacterium | reverse complement strand
TCTACTTCTTCCTGGACGCCACCGGAAACGTTCACTGGGGCTTTCAATGCAGCTAGTGACGTGAGGTGATCCAAACTCGTCACGTCAGGAGATCCAAAGTAGGGGGACGCCACGTCATCGAGACTCACCCGCTCCGTACGGCGGGGCGGCACTGTCATCGAACAAGTGACGACGATATGTGTGCCACTGGCTCTGCCAGTGCCTTCATACTCACATCAAGCGTCTCATGCACTGGCAAAGCCAGTGGCACACCTGAGCCAAAACCAGTATCGAAGCGATAGTCCCGGAGCTTCATGGCCGGACATCTGCCGTCAACACAACTTCGTTCTGTACCGCCGCCGCGGCGTAGCCGAGCGATTGTTCGACATCCTCGGCCGACAACTGCGGATGTCGTTTTAGAATCTCATCGCGTGTGGCTCCGGACGGCGGGGTGGCACTGTCATCGAACAGGTGACGACGAAATGTGTGCCACTGGCTCTGCCAGTGTCTTCGTATTCTCTTCAAGCGACCGACGCACTGGCAAAGCTGGTCGCGAACCAGTACTGGAATGGCTCGCGATCGTGACAACCGAGTCACCTCGATCATGACGCCGGGTCGCGGCCGAAGCGGCGTTCCAGGTAGTCTTCGAATGGTTCGCACGTTGCGCCGGAAATGTCGCTGCCGTCGAGCAGGCCGAACGCTGTGGCATCGGCGGCCGACAGCCGTCGGACGATACACGCGCCGGCGAAGTCGGGGACGGTTCGACGATGTCGTCTGCATGTCGCCGGCCAGCGTCGCTGTCGGCCGATGCGGCGATGGCGGCGACGAGCCACCTTCTGCTGTCCATGCACGAGGAAATGCCCCACCGTCGCTGGATGGAATCGTCATTTCCTTGGCGAACACTTGTTGCCGGAGGCGAATCTTCGTAGATAGCGGGGCTCGGACATCGCCTGCGGAGCTGCGCGGCGGTGCATTCGCCAGCGCTGGGATTTGCTGAGAACCTGCCCCCATGTCTGCGTCCACTCTCGCCGCGTCGTACGACTTTTGTCGACGCCTGACGCAGCGTGCCGCTCAAAATTTTCACTTCGCCTTTCTGGCCCTCCCTCGGCCCAAGTACGAGGCGATGTGCGCCTTGTATGCGTTCATGCGCATCACCGACGACCTGGGGGACGATTGCCGCGAGCCGGTTGCGGCGCGGCGGCAGGCTCTGCAGAACTGGCGGGCCGGCGTGCAGGGGGCGTTGCTGCGCGGAGAGACCGAGAGTCATCCCATCCTGCCGGCCTTCGCCGACACCGTCGCCCGGCACGCGATTCCGTGGATGTATCTCGAAGCGGTGTTGACCGGCGTCGAGCGCGATCTCGACCCGGTGCGCGTCACCAATTTCGCGGAATTGTCCGATTACTGCTATCACGTCGCCGGGGCGGTCGGCGTCTGCTGCATCCACATCTGGGGCTTCACCGATGAAGAGGCGATCCCCATCGCCGTCGACTGCGGATTCGCGCTGCAACTGACGAACATCCTGCGCGATGTTTCCGAAGACTGGTCGCTGGGGCGCGTGTACCTCCCCCAGGAAGACTTTGACCGATTCGGGTATTCACTCGACGATCTCTCCCGCCAAGTCCTTGACGAACGCTTCACCAATTTGATGCGATTCGAGGCCGACCGGGCGCGGTCCTCGTATCGCCGGGCTGAGCGGCTGTTCGTGTGGCTGGAACCGGCCGGCCGGCCGATCTTGCGGGCGATGCTGGAGATCTACGGGGGGCTGTTGGAAGAGATCGAGCGCCGCCGGTACGACGTGTTTTCGCAGCGCGTGAGTCTACCGCAGTGGAAAAAGCTGTGGATCGCCGGCCGGGCGATGTGGGCGGCGCGGATGTCGTGAGGGGTGAGATGCACGACGTGCGCCGAGGCCGCCATCGCCGCCCGACGGTGGCGGTGAAGACGACGTGCGGACGATTGATGGACGTCTCGGGGGCGTCGGGGTCGCTGCAGCGGGTCAGATCGATGTGAGCTCGCATCGAGCGGGAGGGGATGGAAGGGAGCGCCTCGTCTGCCCATATCGCGCGGGAACTGACGACCAGCCAGACCCGCCCCCAAACAGGGCCGCTGTCGCCCAACCACCCCGGACGGATGGGGGCCTAAGGGGTCGACCCGGGAAGTCGCAGGACGGCGCGTGCGACGGGATGGTCGGAGGCGTCGTTCTCAACCAGTTCCGCCGAAACCGTTTCCAGCCCGCGGGTGAAGATCCAATCGATGTTCGCGGCGGGCAATGTGCTGGTCAACTTCTCATGCAACGGACTGCGGACTTCGGGGTCCTGCAGGAGGGCGGCCAGATGGGGATCGCTCGCGGGAGTGTTCAAGTCACCCATCAGAATCGCGGGCGTCTCCAGCGCGCGGAACAGCGGAATCAGCAGCTTCAACTGCGATTCCCGGTCGCCGCCTCGGTCCACATGCACGGCGATGAGATGCAGCGTCTTCCCCTGCCAGGGGATGTGCGCCAGAACGGCCGCGCGATACGCCTTGCCCCTCGTCCCCGGCAGCGGCAGTCGCTGCACTGCATCGAGCGGGACGCGAGACAGCAGCGCGTTGCCGAAATGCTCCCGCCACCAGTGGCGTTCCGTGGCGGCAAAGACGGAAGCCATGCCAAGTCGGCGTCCCAGGTCGATCCCCTGATGGACGTCGCCATTCCACGGCGAGTTGCGGACTTCATACAAACCGGCAACATCACTCTCGGCGAGCCGTTGTTCGGTCCGCTGGAGGTCGACCTGGCCGTCATGCCCTTTGCCGCTGTGAATGTTGAAACTGGCGAGGCGCAGGGTCTCGCCAAGCGGCTGGAACGGAGCCGAAGCCGGTACGACGACCAGCGGACGCGAGGCGTCGGCGGGGACTCGATCAGCGCCATCCCAGACGATCAGCCCCACGAGCACAAGCCCCTGGACGCCGGCAATTCGCCTCCAGAGGCGCGATGGGGGCGAGCCGGTTGCCTTCATGGAGCGAATCCCTTCGCAGATCGTTTTTCGGAGGAGGGGCTAAACCCCTTCAATCAAGCTCAGCCGGAGCAAATTCATGGCCGCTTTGGCGGTGCGGCTCTTGGCGATGTCGGGGTCGCCGAAATGCTGAACCTGCTCGGTGCGTTGCCAGTTCGGTCCGGCCACGGCGACGTACGAGGCCGGAACCGAAGCCAGCGGGTCATCGGGATTGAATTCCGGCCATTCGGTGACGGCGATGGCGAAGTCGGTTCCAAAGCGACTGCGGCAGCCCTGGGCCATCGCCTGGGAAACATCCGCGCTGATCGGCCCCGCCTTGGAGAGCAGCGCCGGATCGACCGACAGCAGTTCCCGTTTGGCGATATTGGTGGGGACGACCACTCCCCCCATGTAACACGTCTCGAAACCTTTGACGCCGGTCAGGCGGTGAGCCAGCAACCCGCCGGTCCCCGACTCCGCGGTCGACAGCGACGCCCGACGCTGGTGCAGCAACCGGATGACGGCGTGTTCCAACTCCTCGTCCTCTTCGCCGAAGACCAGGGTGCCCATCCGATTGACGATCGCTGCGCGGGTCTTGTCGATCTTCGCCCGGCAATCGTCGACGTTGCTGGACTGCGCCGTAATCCTCAGCGTGATGGTGGCTTCATGGACGGTGATGCCGACGTCTGGATCGCGACCGCGGGCTGTGAGATCGCCCAGAATCTGTTCGGCTTGCGACTCCCCCACGCCGAAACAGTTGATCCGGGCCCGGCGAATCACGCGGTCGCCTCCATCGAGCCGGCTGAGCACCTGTTGCCGGAACATCACCTTCATCTCCGAGGGAACTCCCGGCATCGCGGCAATCCGGCAGGGGGACAATCGACTTGGACGGGGGACGACAATCCAGATTCCCGGGGCCGTTCCGCGCGGATTGGGCAGCGGTTCGCTTCCTTCGGGGAACATGGCTTGAATGACATTTCGCTCCGGCATCGGCCGGTTGCGGCGGGAAAACATCTGCTTGACGTGTTCCAGCGATGGTTCGTGCAACGCCAGAGGTTTCCCGAGGAAGCCCGCGAGAGCATCCCGCGTCAAATCGTCCAGCGTCGGACCGAGTCCTCCGGTGATGAGCACAATATCCGAGCGTTCGGCGGCGGTTCGCATCGCACCGATCATCGCGTCCAGATCGTCGGAGATTGTGGTGTGGGCGACCACGGGAATGCCGATTTCGGCCAATTCCAGGCTCAACCACTGACTGTTGGTGTCGAGCTTGGCGCCGCTGGTGATTTCGGTTCCGACGCTGACGATTTCGGCATGCATAGAAGGTCGATCACAGGGTGGGTGGCGGTCGCTGCAAGCGATGTGCGACATTCTGGAGGGGCGGCACGCAGACTGTCAAAGGTGGCCAGCATGCGCGGCGGGAAATTGCTCGTCGCGGAATGGGACGCGAGCAGCCGAAAGGGCGCCCGACGGCGCCTGCGGCAACCAGAACCTTCGCAGAATTCCACGGGCGGGCGATTTCACGGTCGCGCCCCAGCGAATCATCGCGCGCCGACGGACGCTGACGATTCTGGGGCTGACACCTAGTCCGAATCGGGGCTCTCCTCCGCCTTTGGCTCAGGCGGGCGGTCGATGAACCCGGCGCACAGCCGCACGGGTTGAGGCGGATACTTGTGGAAGGCCGAGTCGGCCAGCGAGCGGTTGCAGAGGAGAAATCGCGATCCTTTGGGCGTCTGAATTAGACGGACATGCTGGCAGGAAATGCACAACGAAATCATCGGATGCTCGCAGATTCTGTGGCCGGGAATGTTAGCGGGCGTTCACGTCTCGGCCCCGGCGCAGCGCGTCCCAGGGGACCGCGGCTCCAGGGAATCTTACTCGTGCGGAGAAAAACTCCCGAGGTCGTCGGCGGTGGGCGGTGTCGCTGCGTGCATTCCGTAAAGTCATCAGCGCACGCGGGATCGCATCGCGTTGCCCAACCGGCGGACCTTCGCCCGTCTCGGCAATCCGAACATGAATCATCCTTGACAAAAAAGCAGGCGTTGATATGTTCGAGAATGCTGGTTGATCAACGGACGCTCCGGAACGACCGGGAATCCGCAGGATCAACTCCCGCCATCTTATCATCGAGCGACGCTGCCTACCTGGAATCCGCGTCCCCCGCGGAGCGTGAGGAGTCATCCATGGCATTGGCGATTGGGCCTCAACGGCTGCCGACTTGGCTTTCGGCCGGCCTGCTGATTTTCGTCTGCACTGTGCTGGCTCAAACCAGCGATGCCGCCGCCCCGAAGGGGCTCGGCGACCCTGGACAACTGCAGAAGCTTCGCGTCGAGCCGAATCTGGACGGCAAGGGAATCGTCCTGCGTGGACGCGACAGCCGTCAGCAGTTATTCGTCACGGGGGAATATTCCTCCGGTCAACTCCGCGACCACACGCGGACGGTGCAATATCAGTCCGAACCGGCCGATCTGGTGTCCATTGACGCCAAGGGGTTTCTGACGCCGCTGAAAGATGGTCAGGGGATCATTCGCGCCACCGCTTCGGGGGCGGTCACCGGCGAACTGGCCGTGAACGTCACGGGGATTGCCAACGACGTGCCGGTCAACTTCCCGAATCAGATCACGCCGATCTTCACCAAGTTGAATTGCAACAGCGGCGGCTGCCACGGCAAGGCAAGCGGTCAAAACGGGTTCAAGCTCTCCCTGCTCGGATTCTACCCGGATGAAGATCACGAGTTCCTGGTGAAGGAAGGTCGCGGTCGTCGCATCTTCTCCCCCGCCCCGGCTCAAAGCCTCTTGTTGACCAAACCGGTGGGTCAATCCCCGCACGGCGGCGGCAAGCGGATGGATGTCGACAGCTTCGAGTATCGGCTGATTTATCGCTGGATCCAGCAGGGGATGCCCTACGGCAAGCCCGAAGATCCTTCGGTGGTGGGAATTCGTTGCCTGCCCGAAGGGCGCGTCATGGACCGCGGCACGGAACAGCAAATCACCGTGGTCGCGATCTACAGCGACGGGTCGACCGAAGACGTGACCCGCATGGCGCTGTTCGAGGCCAACGACACTGAGATGGCGGAGGTTTCCGCAACGGGATTGGTCAGCACGCACGACCTTGCCGGCGAAGTGGCGGTGATGGCCCGATACCAGGGTCAGGTCTCAACGTTCCGATCGACGATTCCGCTGGGAGCCGAGATCGCAGAGCGTCCGCCGGTAAAGAACTTCATCGATCAGGCGGTGATTGGAAAACTGGACATTTTAGGCATTCCGCCGTCTCCCGTGGCTGACGACGCCACGTTCATGCGCCGCGTGTATGTCGACGTCACCGGCACCCTTCCGACCGACAGTGAAGTGAAGGCCTTCCTCGCCGACACGAACCCGGCGAAGCGCGACGCATTGATTGATCGTCTCGTCGATAGCCCGGCCTACGCCGACTACTTCGCCAACAAGTGGAACATGGTGCTGAGGAACAAACGGGACGGCAACGACCTGCAGGCGTCGACGTTCGGTTTCCACCGCTGGATCTGGGCGTCGCTCTACGACAACAAGCCCTATGATCAATTCGTCCGCGAGATTTTGACGGCCTCGGGGAGTCCGGAGGACAACCCCGCGGTGACGTGGTATCGCGAAGTCGATCAGACCAACGAGCAGGTGGAAGACACGGCCCAGTTGTTCCTCGGGCTGCGGATTCAATGCGCCCGCTGCCACCACCATCCATTCGAGAAATGGAGCCAGGACGACTATTACGGGCTTTCGGCCTTCTTCAGCCGCGTCGGACGCAAGCCGATCGTGGGCGTCAATCAGCAGACGACGGACAAACGCATCTTCCATCAGGATGCACAAGGCCCGGCGCAGTCCCGCAACGAGCGCTCGGGCAAGATGCTGTCGCCCACCGGGCTGGGCAGTCCGGCCCTGACCCTGTCGCCGGAGCAAGATCCGCGAATTCACCTCGCCGACTGGATGTCTGATCCCAAGAATCCCTTCTTTGCCAAGGCGCTGGTGAATCGCTACTGGAAGCACTTTTTCAGCAGGGGCATCGTTGAACCCGAAGACGACATGCGGGAAACGAACCCGCCTGCCAACCCCGAGTTGTTGAACCAGCTCGCCGCTCACTTCGTGGCGAACGGCTTCAATCTGAAGGATCTGGTGCGCACCATCTGCCGTTCATCGACCTACCAGCTCAGTTCGCTGCCCAACGAGTACAACCTCAAGGACAAGCAGAACTTCTCGCGGTACTACCCGAAGCGGTTGTCGGCGGAGGTGCTGTACGATGCGTTCCATCAGGTGACCGGGACCACGCAGTCGTTCGGCGGCCTGCCGGCGGGCACCCGCTCGATGGAAATTCCCGACCCGTCGATGTCCCAGAACGTGTACTTCCTGAAGGTGTTTGGCATGCCTCAGGGGGATACGGCCTGCGAATGCGAACGTTCGCAGGAAGCCAACCTCGCCCAGAGCCTGCACTTGCTGAACAGCAATGAAGTTCAGGGGAAAGTGGCCGCCGGGAACGCCCGACCTGCCGTCCTCGCCAACGAAAAGGATCGGCCGAACGAGGACAAGTTGCGAGAGCTCTATCGCTGGGTCTACTCGCGGGAGCCGGATGCCTCGGAACTGAGCGTCGGCCTGGCCCACCTGGAAAAGCACAAAGACAATCCCAAGCTGGCGTTTGAGGACATCACCTGGGCGCTTGTGAACACGAAAGAGTTTCTGTTCAACCACTAACGGTCGAAACGCCTGCAACCTCGGCGCAACCGCGCCGAGGTTGCACCGTTGATCGTCGCCATCGAAACCCGCTGAAATCGAATCTGGAGTCAGCCTCATTCACCGATTAAAGTGAATCTGGCTCTCCGGGACGGAAGATCCCGCCATCACACAGAAGCAGGCTCCTGTTTGCTTCTTCCCGCCGATTGCTTCTCGGATTCGCTGACTTTGAAAAAGGACGCCCCGATGCGGACGCCTCGTTGTGTTCGGGTTTCCCGAGTGATGGACCGGCAGTGGGGCGCCCGACAATCGTCGCAGGCTTCAATTTCTCCGCGGCTCTTCTCGCAGGCGGCGGCACCGTCCGACTCGGCTGAAATTCTCCGCTGGTTGTCTCTGGCGATCCTCTGTTGGTGCGTCGCAGCGTCCAACGCATTGGCGCAACTGCCGCAGACTCGCCTCTACGCGGCGTTTCCGCCCGGCGGTCAAGCCGGAGCCACGTTCGACTATGCCGTCACGCGCGGCGATGATCTGGATGAACTCGGCAAGCTGATTTTCAGTCACCCCGGGATTGTCGCCACGGCCAAGACCTCAATGGCTCCCAACGGCAAGGCGGAACTGGTTCCCAATCAGTTCACCGTCGCGATTGCCGCCGACGTCCCTCCCGGCAATTACGAAGTTCGCGGAGTTGGTCTGTACGGCATCAGCAATCCGCGCATGTTCGTCGTGGGAACGCGGCCGGAAGTTCTGGAAGTGGAACCCAACAATGCCCGCACACAGGCGACGCCGGTGGAACTTGGGCAGACCGTCAATGGCCGCATCAACGGGGCGACCGACGTCGATTTCTTCAAATTCACCGGCACTCCCGGCCAGCGCGTCATTCTCGACTGCGTCGCTCAGCGGATCGACTCGCGTCTCGATGCCAGTCTTGAAATCCACGACGCCGGCGGGCGTCGACTCGCCGCAGCGCGCAACAACGTCGCCCGCGACGCCGTTCTGGACTTCACCGTCACTCAGCCGGGCGAGTATTTCATCCGCCTGACCGATTTCATCTACTCCGGGAGTGAAGATCACTTCTACCGTCTGTCGCTGCGGACGTCGCCGTTCATCGACTTCGTTGTTCCACCCGCCGGCCTGCCGGGGTCAACCGCTCAATACACCGTCTACGGTCGCAATCTTCCGGCCGGAGAGGCCACCGATTGGAAGCTCGACGGTCAACCGCTGCAAAAGCAGACCGTTTCGATCACCCTGCCTGCGGAGGCGACTGGCTGGCCGACGGGACTGCGGCTGGAACCCTATGCGTCCGGCGTCGACGGTTTTCCCTTCACTCTGGATTCGCCGAACGGCCCGTCGAACCCGGTGATGATCGGCTTTACCGCCGTGCCGGTGACTACGGAAGTGGAGCCGAACAACCTCCCAGCCAATGCGCAGTCCGTGACCATCCCCGGGGAATTGTCCGGGCACTTTCAGGCGAAGGGGGATGTGGACCTGTATCAGTTCGAAGCCAAAGCCGGGGAAATCGTGTGGCTGGAAGTGCAGGGTCAGCGACTCGGTTCCGGCTGCGATCCGTATCTGACTCTCGATCAGGTAACCGTCAACGACAAGGGCGAAGAAACGCTCAAGCGGATCGCTGCGGTGGATGACGAAGGAACGAATCTGTTGCCGATCGTCTTCGACACGATTCACGATGACCCCGTCTACAAGTTCACCGCTCCGGCCGACGGTCGATTCCGCATCACGTTGCGGGACCGTTTCGGCGCCAGCCGCGGCGCACCGTCGCTGCAATATCGATTGATGCTCCGCCGAGAGATCCCCGACTTCCGCGTCGTTGTCGTGACCGAAGGGCCGCAGCCCCCGAATGTCAAGAATCCGCAGACATGGTCCGTCGGCCTGCGCCGCGGGGACCAATTTTCCATCTGGGCGGTGGTGCTTCGACGCGATGGATTCGAAGACGATGTAGAAATCTCAGTGGAAGGATTGCCGCCCGGGGTGACCTGCCGCGGGACCACGGTCGGATCCAAGCCCTCTCAGGCTCTGCTGGTCTTTGAATCGGCCGAAGACGCGCCCGAATGGGCCGGCACTGTCAAGGTGATCGGCAAAGCAAAGATCGCCGATCCGGTCGTCGCGGCCACCGTGGTCACCGCCGGCGCTGCCGTCAAGCCGGCTCAGGATGCGGTCGCCGCTGCGACCACCGCACTCACGAAGCCCGCTGCCGATCTGAAGGCCGCCGAAGACGCCCTGACCGCTGCCAAGGCGGAGCTCGCTGCGAAACCCGAGGACGAGGCCTTGAAGAAGAAGGTCGCCGACGCCGAAACGAAGGTCGCCGCGGCGAAGACAGCGAATGACGCTGCGCTCGCCGCCAAGGCCAATGCCGACAAGCAACTGGCCGACGCTCGGGCTGCCGTGGAGGCCGCGAAAGCCGCCAAGGTCGCAGCCACGAAGGAAGTCGTCCGGGAGGCCCGTTACGGGACAATTGCCTGGAGCGGCGGCGCCAACATTCCCGGCAAGCCCCGATTGACGCAAGGGCTCGAATTGTCGGTCGTTGCTGAGAACGCTCCGTTTCAGGTTAAAACCGACTTGCATCGCGTGATGGCGAATCACAGTCGTCAGGTGCTCGTCCCCGTGAAGGCGATTCGCCGCGAAGGCTTCGACGCGGACATCCCGCTGACCTTCATTGGCCAACCGCAAAACGTGCAGATCGAGAACAAACCCATCAAGAAGGGGACGGGCGAAGAGATCTATCGCATCTTCGTACCGCCGAACGCTCCGGTCGGCACGTACGTGATGTATCTGGCTTCGCAGGCCCAAGTCTCGTACCGCCGCAATCCGCAGAAGGCGGACCGGCTGAAGGCGGAGTTGGACGCGGCTGAGAAGGCGGCCAACGAGGCCGTCGAACTGCAAAAAACCAGCGTCACAAAACGCGAAGAAGCCGCCAAAGCTGCTGCGGCCGCTGCGGAGACCCTGAAGCAGACCACGGAGGCCAAGGCAGCCGCCGAAAAGACGTTGATGGCTGCTCAGGCCGCCGAGAAAGCCGCGGCGGAAGCGGTGACGAAAGCGGGCGAGGACGCGACCGCGAAGGCCGACGCGGAAAAGAAGCTGATCGAAGCTCAGGCCGCGACGAAGACTGCCAATGACGCCGTTGCTGCCGCCGAACAGGCCCGAGTCGACGCGGACGCCAAGTCGAAATCCGCGGCCGAAGCGAAAACGGCAGCGGAGAACGAAGCCAAGCAGGCGGACGAAAAGGTGAAGGCGACGATGGCGGAGAAGGCTGCCGCCGATAAGCGATTTAAGGAAGCCGATGCGGCTGCCAAAGCCAAGAACATCAATTTCATGCCGACGACGACGCCGATCGTTCTGACGATCAAACCGGCTCCGTGCACGTTGACCGCGACTCCCGCCGACGGGGGGAAACTCAAGCAGGGAGCCAAGGTGGAAGTCAAAGTCGGGATCAAGCGCCAAAATGACTTTGCGGGGCCGGTCACACTCACTCTCGATGTTCCGCCGAACATCAAGGGAATCACTGCGGTCCCGGTGACGGTCCCGCCGGATCAGTCCGAAGGGACGCTGGCGATTGAAGCCACTGCCGAAGCTCCGGAAGGGGCGATTGCAAACCTCGTCGTCCGTGCCGCTGCGGAATTCGAGGGGCCGGCGCTGGTCGATCAGCCGGTGGCGATCACGATCTCGAAATGACGAGACTCGGCCGTGAAATCGGCTCGAGCGTCCATAAAGTCAAGCCACGTCCTCACCCGACGAGTTCCATCATGCCCCGATTGCTGTTCTGCCTCGGCTTCCTGATGTTTTCCGGCCCCGTACTGGCACAAGTCAAACCGGCGGCGACCCCGGGAATTGAGCCGGTGGCAGCGAAGTTCGATCGTCCGACCAACTTCGAACAAGATGTGCAGCCGATCATCGACAATAAGTGCGTGGCTTGCCACAACGTCGGGATCGCCGAAAGCCGTCTGGTTCTGGAAGACGTTCCCAGCATGCTCAAGGGAGGGAAGCGCGGTCCGGCCCTGGTCGCCAAGGATCCCGCCAAGAGCCTGATCTATCTCCTGGCTGCCCGCTCGCACGATCCCGTGATGCCCCCCCTGCCGAACAGCGCCTCGGCCGAGGCGTTCACGCCGCAAGAATTGGGCGTGCTCAAGCTCTGGATCGAGGAAGGGGCCGTTTCGACCGGCATGTCCGGGTCGGCCCCGCTGGCATGGCAATCGATCCCCGAGCAGCTGAACTCGATCTACGCGTTGTCCCTGTCGCCATGGGGCCGCTATGTCGCCGCCAGCCGGGCCAATCAGATTGACATGTACGACTTGTCGCGCGGCGAATACGTGGGACGGCTGACGGACCCCAATCTCGCCGCGGTCAAACTCAACGACAAGCTCCTGTATCCCCGGGGCGCTGCTGATCAGGATTTTGTGCATGCACTCGCGTTCCATCCTTCCGGGAACCTTCTGGCGTCCGCCGGATATCGCTCGGTGAAGTTGTGGCAGCGAGCCGAGAACGTGCAGCGACGGGCGATTCCCCTGGATCCCGCCCCCACCGCTGCCGCTCTGTCTCCCAACGGGCAACTCCTCGCCGTGGCCGTCGCCGACAACTCGATTCGGCTGATTCAGACGACCGATGGGGCGACCGTCAAGACCCTTGCGGGACATACCGCCCCGGTCACATCGCTGCAGTTCTCCCCCGACGGCGCGCAGGTGATTTCTGGTGCGAAGGACAAGTTCCTCCGATTGTGGAACGCCGCCGACGGCCAGACCGCGGGACAGTTGGAGACGCCGGCGGAGGTTCTGAGTCTGGTGCTCGCCGCCGATGCCAAGCGGGTCTACACCGGCCATCAGGACAACGGACTGCGTGGTTGGAATCTGCCGTTCGAGGCTCCCAAGCCGGCCGAAGGAGACAAGCCCGCGGAACCCGTCAAACCTGTCGTCGAGATGAAGGGGCATGGGGGACCGGTGGTCGGCCTGGCCCTCGTGCCGACGCAGCCGCAGCTCGCGTCCGCGAGCGCCGACGGCACTTGGCGCGTCTGGGATGTCAACAACGGCAACCAGGTCCGGTCGGTGGGACACGGCGCCCCGGTGACGTCCATCGCCGTCCGCAATGACGGGCAGTTCTTCGCCTCTGCAGGGGGCAACGTCGCCAAGTTGTGGAACGTCAACGGCCAGCAAATTGTCGAACTCAAGGGGGACGTCGCCAAACAGCGGCAAGTTGTGGGACTGACCGACGACGACGCGGTGGCCAAATCTCGCATCGCCCTGGCAGACGCCTCATTCAAGGCTGCGGAAAAGAATTTCCAGGAGCGCGTCGAACAAACGAAGAAGGCCACGGAAGCCAGGACAAAGGCTGAGACCGACCTCAAGGCGGCCCAGGAGAAAGAAAAGCCCCTGGTAGAGGCTGTCGCGGCCGCCAAGAAGGAACTCGAAGCCAAACCGGATGACGAAGCGCTCAAGAAGAAAGTGACTGACGCCGAAGCGGCTGCTGCGAATGAAGCCGAGGTGGTGAAAAAGGCCAACGATGCCCTGGAGGCCGCGGGAAAAGCGCTGGTGCAGGCGGAACAAGGCCAGAAGCTGGCGGATGAACGGCAGCAGGAGGCCAAGAAGCTGCACGAAATCGAGGTCGTCGCCGGGAAGGCAGCGGAAGATCGGCTGAACGCCGGCAAGGCGGAACTCCCCGCTGCTGAAAAGTCGGTGTTGGCGGTGGCCTTCGCCGTCAGTGGAACTTACCTGGCGACGGCGGGCGATGACGGGGTGGTTCGCACCTGGGACGCCAAGACCGGCAAACCTCTGGATGAAATCCGGGGACATCAGGCGGGCGTGACGACCTTGCTGGCCGGACCGGATCGGTCGCTGGTCAGCCTCAGCAGCGACAAATCGGTGATCGTCTGGGATGCCGATCCCCAATGGCAATATGTCGGGGTGCTGGGTCCGAAGAACGAAGCTCCGCTGGACCGCGCCCCGTCGCCGTTCGTGGATCGCGTCCTCTCCCTGGCCTTCAGCCCGGACGGAAAAATTCTGGCCACCGGCGGCGGAGACCCCTCCCGAAGCGGTGAACTCATGCTCTGGAATATGGACAATCGCACGTTCCTGAAGACGTTCCCCGAGGCACACAGTGACACCGTCTTCAGCGTCGACTTCTCACGCGACGGCAAATGGCTCCTCTCCGGGGCGGCCGACAAGTTCGTCAAGGTGCACGACGTCGAGTCAGGCAAGCTGGTGCGGTCATTCGAAGGGCACACGCATCATGTGCTGGGTGTCAGCTTTAAAGCGGATGGAAGCCGCATCGCCAGCGCGGGCGCCGACAATGCCATCAAGATCTGGAATGTCGAGACCGGTGAGCAGCATCGGACGATTCAGAACTATTCCAAGCAGGTGACCTCCATCCGCTTCATCGGGACCAGCGACAACATCGTCTCGGGAAGCGGCGACAAAACGGTGAAATTTCACCGCGCCAACGATGGCGGCAATTACCGCGGATTCGGCGGACCGGTCGACTACGTCTACTGCGTGAGCGCTCTCCGCGATGAGTCGATCGTGGTTGCCGGTGGTGAGGACGGCGTCTTGCGCGTCTGGAACGGAACCAATGCCCAGGTCCTGTTCAATTTCGAACCCCCCAAACCACCGCAAAACCAGCAGGCGAGTGTGCAGTAGTGCCCACTCCGCCGTCTTGAATTCACAATCGGAATGCCAAACCCCCGAGGACTCCTTGAGCCCTCGGGGGTTTTTGCGTTTCACAGATGACGTTGCCGCACTGCAAGTCGAAAAAAAGTCGAAAAGAACCCCCGTGAGAGGACAGCGTCGCGGCCGGAGTGGGTGTTGAGAGGGTGAACGAGAACCGGGAGCTGGGTGGGTCGGGTCGCTCCTGGTGACCGATCGATCTCAGACGGCACGCGAAACTCGTACTGCCACGGGGGTTCGGGCTGGGTTTCGTGATGCAAGCCCTCTATGCGAGCGGCGTGCCAATGCCTCGGCGCTGTCGAATTCTTTTTCGGCGCGGAGTCTCTTCTCCAGTAACTTGCTATCTGTCATAGGGTTGCCCATGATTGACGGGGTGGCCGCCTAACGCCGCATCGTTCGATCGGCGCAGTGGAGCGCCGATGTGCGGCGCTGTCAACGATCCGTTTTCGGCGCTTAATCCTGTCAAGAGCGCGGTTTTCGGCGCTCAGGGCAACGAGGTTCGCAGGATGCTTTCGCAGCCCCGTTCGCGGTTGCACTGGGGATTGGCGATCGCCGGGCTTCTGGTGGTTGCCTATTGTCTGACGTTGCTGGTCGTAGTCGCGACCGCCCCGGACTTGCGACTCCGTTGGCTGCTCGTGGAAGGCGCCACTGACAACGCTGCGCTGATCCACGGGTTGCCGATTCGGCAGACCGATGGCGTGATCGCGACGGGCCCCAGTCCACAGCCGGGAGATCGGCTGATCAGCATTCGAGGGCTTCCGGTAACCGCCTCGCTCGACGCCTCTCGACGGGTCCTCACAGAAGTCCCGCCTCCGGGGGGGATCCTGAGCAATTCCGCCGCATCGTCCCCCGCGGCGCCGAATTTGGTCGATATCGAGTTTTGGAGTCACCGCGACCGGACGATTTATCAGACCCAACTGGCGGTTCAGGCGGTCCCCGCTTTCGAAATCGGTCTGACGCTGGTCTGGTTCCTGCTGCAGCTGGGAATTTTGGGATTGGGGGCGCTGGCCTTTTGGAAGCGCCCGTTCGATCGTCCGGCTCGGCTCTTCTTCGCCATGTGCATTGTGACGCTGGGGGCCTTCGTCGGCGGCTACCACTGGTGGATCCTGTCGGGGAGCTTCTGGCTGAGTCTCCCTTTCGTTCTCTGCGCCCTGCTGGTGCCCTCGGTGTCGCTGCACTTCTTTCTCGCGTACCCGCAGGCCAAGACGATCATCAGTCGCTGGCATTCCGCGACGCTCTGGGGGCTCTATGGTCCCCCGGTGGCGGCCGCCGTTGGGTTTGTCGCCGTGGAAGGGGTCATCTGGCAGTTCCTGTCCGGGTCACCGGATGACGAATCGATGGCCCGGGCGCTGTACTGGCTGGGTTGGCTGCGCGTCGGCATTTACGTCTATCTCGGGATTGCGGCGGCCTATTTCCTGGCGACGCTGGCGAGCCTGCTCCACAGCGTGCTCAACACCCGTCCGCTGCTCGAGCGTCGGCAAGTGACCTCGATCTTATGGGCCGGGCTGATCGCCAGCCTCTTCATCGGCTATACGCTGGTCCTGGCCTGCTGGGATCGCGTGGCCTTCGCCCTGGGGGGCGCCCGCGTTCCGATGTTCCTGTCGAGCCTGGTATTCATGGTGGCGTACGCCGTCGGCATCGTGCGCTACAAACTGATGTTGAGCGAAGAGACCTTCGGTCGCGGGTTTCTGCTCGACGTCACGCGGCTGGCCGGATCCATTGTCCTGGGCGTCGTGACGGTGCCCTTGGCGCTGCAGGTCGGGCGTCACACCGCCGGTCTGCCCTGGATGCCCGCGATTGCCGTGGGGGTGGTGCTGTTGGTGGTGACCGTCCTGGCGCTGCATGCGCGCGACGTCGGCCAGCGCTGGATGGAGCGGCGAGTCTTTCGAGAGCGGTTTCGACTGGAGAAAGCCTTGCAGCGGATCCACCGCGCCGTCGGACAACTTGCAGATCCGCAGTTCCTGTCTGGTCGTACGCTGGCTGCGTGCTGCGAAGTGCTGCAGGCGGAGTGGACGGCGCTGTATCTTCGCGATCGTCAGTCGGAGGGCTTGTTTCGGCTCTCCGGGGTGGAAGGGGTGATCGTAGAACTTCCCCTCGCCTGGACGGCTCCCGAAGGGTTCGTCCGCGCCCTGGAGTCTGTCGGCGGCATGGTCTCCACTTACGGAGAGCGTCACACGGAGAATTCCGTCTTGGCCGCAGGACTTGCGGAACTGCACGGCGACGTGCTGCACCTGCTGGAAGTGGACGGAGAAACGTCGGGGTTGGTGCTCCTGGGACCCAAGCAGGCGGGCGGGGCCTATTCCAGTGAAGACGGAACCTTTCTGACGGCGCTGACGCAGTTGACGGGCGTGGCCCTGCACTGCGTGCGCGTGCATCAGGACCTGACGCAGCTCAATGAGCAGTTGCGGATGAAGGTCGAGCGGATCGCACAGCAGAAGCAGCAGATTCTCCTTCTCCGAGCCGAACTGGCCGCCACGCGACCCGCCGCGACCATCCCCGATGAAGCGGAGTTCCGTCGGGACGCCATCAAAGGGACGAGTCCCTCGATGGCCACCGTGCTCGATACCGCCCGCAAGGCCGCCGCGAGTGATGCTTCGGTCCTGATTCGCGGGGAGAGCGGTACGGGGAAAGAACTGCTGGCCCGCGCGATCCACGAGAACAGCCCGCGCCGCAACGGACCGCTGGTCGCAGTCCATTGCGCAGCGCTCGCACCGAGTCTGCTGGAAAGCGAACTCTTCGGACACGTCAAGGGAGCCTTCACGGGAGCCGCCGCCGATCGCCTGGGACGAATCCAGTCAGCCCAGGGCGGCACGCTGTTCCTCGACGAAATTGGCGAAATTTCCCCGGAAACCCAGGTCAAGTTGCTGCGGGTGCTGCAGCAGCGAGAGATCGAACCGGTGGGCGCCGGCACACCGATTTCGGTCGACGTCCGTCTGGTCGCGGCCACGCATCGCAACCTGGAACAAATGATCGCAGACGGCCGGTTTCGCGAGGACCTGTACTACCGCATCAACGTCATCACGTTGACGCTGCCGCCGCTGCGCGAGCGTCGTGAAGACCTGCAGGAACTGGCCGCCGAATTTCTGCGTCGTGCGGCCGAGAAGTGCGACAAACGCGTGGTCGACTTCGAAGAAGGAGCGCTCGACGCCCTGTTGCACTATGATTGGCCGGGAAACATTCGCGAACTGGAGAACGTGATCGAGCGTGCGGTGGTCCTTTCCGATGGAGAGTTGATCACGTTGGCGGACCTTCCCGGGGACATCCCCACCGCACCGGCGTCGGCCGGTGCTGGGAGGCGCAACGCACGACGGCCACAGGCGACCGCCCAGCGCCGTGGTCCGGGACTTGATACCGACCGGCAGACGACATCCTGGCGCAGGCTCGACGGTGAGGCGGAACGCAGGCTGCTGATCGAGGCGCTCGAGAAATCCGAGGGAAACAAGGCTCATGCCGCCAAACTGCTGGGGCTGCCCCGCAGCACGTTTTTCAGCAAGCTGAAGAAGCATTCACTCGCGGATTGAGGTTTTCGATGTCGCTGTGGGCAGGGACATCGCCAGCGCGACGGTGGAACCACAACTTGGCGAGACCGCTCGATCTCCCGCGAACCGCCCAGGAATGAGCGTTGGAAGCATTGTCCGTCTCCTCGTCGGCGGAGATCGACGTTTGCCGTAGAAGGTGGCCGTAAATCCCTTTCCTGTATCGCACTTGGGTTGACACTGCTCAAGATTCCACCAACATACGTGCGATACTTTGAGCGGGAGACGCATCTGATGGGCTGGGAAGCGTGGTTGGTGGCTGCCGTTGTGATCGCATTGGTGATTGCGCTGGCCAAGGAGGTCGCTGGCGCGGATCTGTTGTGCGTGGCGGCGCTGACGGTGCTGCTGCTCGCCGGTGAAATCGACCGGGCTTGGCAGGCTGCGCAGTTGCCTCCCGGGGCTGATGCTTCGAGCATTAAATCCAAGCTCCCTGGGGTGACCGAAGCGGCGGCGGGCTTCGGGAATACCGGTTTGCTGACCGTCGGGGCCTTGTTTCTCGTTGTCGCGGGCCTGGTGCAGACCGGGGGCATGAGCCTGATCGCCGAACCCTTGATTGGTCGGCCCAAGACAGTCTTCTCGGCACAACTGCGTCTGCTGCTGCCGGTCACCACCATGAGCGCAGTGCTGAATAATACACCACTCGTGGCAATGTTCATGCCGGTCTGCGACGACATTGCCAAAAAGTGCCGCATCAGCCCTTCCAAGCTCTTTATGCCGATGGCATTTGCAGCGACGCTTGGCGGTGTCTGCACGATGATCGGAACCAGCACAAATCTCGTGGTGAATGGGCTCATCGAGTCTCAGACCGATTTCGAACCCTTCAAGATGTGGGACATCGCCTGGGCGGGCATTCCCTGCGCGATTGCAGGCTGCGCTTACATCATGGCCTTCAGTCAGTGGCTTCTCCCCGATCGCCAGCCCGCCTTGAGCTACAGCGACGATCCCCGGAAATATACCGTCGAAATGGAAGTCGAACCGGGGGGCGTCCTGATTGACCGCAGCATCGAGCAGGCGGGGTTACGGCATCTGCCCGGATTGTTTCTGGCGGAGATTGAACGCGAAGGGGAAGTGCTCCCGGCTCCCGGTCCCTGGGAACGTCTGCGGGCCGGTGATCGGCTCGTCTTCGTGGGAGTCGTCGAGTCGGTTGTGGACCTGAGAAAAATGCGTGGACTGCGCCCGGCGACCGATCAATTGGTCAAGTTGGGCGCCCCGGAAACCCAGCGCTGCCTGATGGAAGCTGTTGTCTCGAATCGCTGCCCGCTGGTCGGAAAAAACATCCGCGACGGGCGGTTCCGCAGCAAGTACAACGCGGCCGTGATCGCCGTAGCCCGCGACGGCGAACGCATCCCGGGCAAGATCGGAGACATCGTGCTCCACGCGGGAGACACGCTCCTGCTGGAAGCTCACAACGACTTCGCCCGTACCAATCGCAACTCGAGCGATTTTTATCTCGTCAGCCATGTGGAAAACTCGGCTCCTATGAGACACGGTCGCGCCTGGCTGGCGCTGGGCCTCTTGATCGCGATGATCGCCGTGACCTCGTTTTTGGCCGTGGATATGCTGGCCGCGGCACTCGTTGTCGGTCTGGTGATGATCGCCACGCGCTGCTTGACGGCGGCCGAAGCCCGTCAAAGCATCGACTGGCCAGTCCTGGTGACAATCGGCGCTGCGCTCGGCTTGGGAAAGGCGCTGCAGTCGAGCGGCTTGGCGATGACCGTGGCCGATCAACTCGTCCGTTGGGCCGGCCCCAATCCGTATGTCCAATTGGCAGTCATCTATTTCCTGGGAATGCTGCTGACGGAACTGGTGACGAACAATGCCGCCGCGGTGCTGATGTTTCCGTTGGCGATGGAGACCTCGGAGTCGCTGGGGGTCAACTACGTGCCCTTCGTGATGGCCATCATGATCGCCGCCTCGATGGGTTTCGCCACGCCGTTTGGGTACCAGACGAACCTGATGGTCTACGGTCCTGGCGGTTACAAGTTCAGCGATTACCTGCGTTTGGGGATTCCGCTGGACCTGTTGATGATGGTCATCACCGTCATCCTGGCCCCGCTGATCTGGCCGTTTTAGACCAACGCGGCGTCGGTGCCTCGGGTCCATGCCCCGCCCCCTGCCATTCGGCATTCGTGATGGGAAGTCTATGTTCCCTGGCAATACGCCGTCGCAACAGTCTGCGCACATGCGACTTTGTGAGACTTGAAGGAACGTAGCGGACGCGCCGCTGACCACTGCGGGATTTTCCGATCCCCCCTCCCGTCGTTCCGAATGCATCAATCTCTGCCGCAGGTGGGCCGAAATTTTGAGAACCGGAAGAATTGAAGCGGCAAGGGATTCGGCAAATCCTGCCGCCGACGACTCGCTGCAGCCAACCCTTGTTCGAAAACACCTTCGGGCCGGAAGGTGTTTCGTCAGGGCGGACGACCGATCGAGTTCGCAGCGCGCGGGTCCTGACGCAGTCGACTGCCTTGCGAGCGGGAACACGCCAACTTGACGCACAGTCCTGAGAAAGAGCCCCCGTCCATGGTGTCGTTCCTGTACCGCCGACACGGCAAGCTCTTGCTCGCGCTGGTCGCACTCTCATTCCCCTTCTTCTTCATTCAAGCCAACTCCATTCGCAGCAATAACGATATTGAGACCTGGCTGCCGCGAAACACCGCTGTTCGACAAGACTACGAGCGGTTCAAACGGGATTTCGGCGCGGAAGAGGTGATTGTCGTCGGGCTTGACAGCGACAACGCCCAACCGGAATTGGTGGAGGCCCTCGCCGGACGGATCGAGCGAATTCCCGGGATTCGCTCGTGCTGGTCCCCCGGTCGGGTGCTCGCCCAAATGGAGTCGTTCGGCGTTCGCCCGCAGGACGCCGAGCGGCGCATTCAAGGTCTGCTGACATCACCGGATGGCCCCACCGTGGGGGTGATCGCACTGTTGTCCCCCGCCGGGACGGCGGACCGTGCCGGAGTGGTCAGCGCTGTTCGTGAGCAACTCCGCTATTGCCGGCTGGATGGTGATCAGACCGCGCTGACCGGCGCACCGGTGGTCGTGACCGAGTTGGATCGCCTGGGAAGCCAAAAGGTCAGCCGCAAGTTCTTTTCCATCACCTGCCTGATCTCGCTGCTGCTGCTGTACATCTCCTTCGGACACTGGGGAATGTCGCTGGCCACGCTGGGAGTGACGCTGTGGGGAATCTATGTCACCCAGACGGTCCTGGCATGGTGCGGCGGGGAGATGAACTTCATCATGGGTTCGCTCAGCGTGATGACGATGATCTTTACGCTGTCGATCGCCGTGCACTTCGTCAGCTATTACACAGAAGCCAAGGAAGGGGGAGCGGCCGACCCTCTCGGAGTCGCGCTCAAGGAATGCTGGGCTCCCTGCTGGTTGTCGACATTGACGACGCTGCTGGGCCTGATTTCGCTGAACGTAAGCACGATCTTGCCGGTCGCACAATTCGGCTATGCCGCGGCGACGGGGGCGATTCTGGCGCTGGTCGTTGGCCTGGGAGTGATGCCGGCATTGACGGTGATCTGGCCTGATGCCAAGGCACGCTCGATGTGCTTTCGCTTCGACTTCGGAGCCTGGGCCGATTGGCTGGCCGCTCATCGCTCCGGCATGCTCGCTGCCAGTTGCCTGGGGATGGCCCTGGCGACAGTCGGACTGTTGAAATTGAAATCGGATGTCGATCCGGTTGAGTTCCTGCCCCGGAACAGCACCGTTTTGAATGATCTGCAACGCATCGAGCGGGATCTGACAAACGTCGACTCCATCGAAGCCGTGGTCGATTTCGGCGACGCCGAACTCCCCTTCTTTGAGCGCTTGCGGACAGTCCAGCGGCTGCAGGAACGCATCGCCGCCCATCCGGGCGTCCGGCACGCGATGTCCGCCGCCAGCTTCTTCCCCGACGAACTGCCAGAGAGCTCCTTCGAAGTCGCCCGGATCTTGTCGCAGGCCAACACCATGCAGGCCGATTCGGGGTGGGTCGTCGATGATCAACGCCAATGGCGGATCTCGGCCCGCGTGCGCCGTTCGGATCAGTTCTCGCCCATCGCCATCCTGGCAGACTTGGATCGAGAGCTGGCAGCTGAGCCGATCCGCTTCACCGGGTTGACGCCGCTCCTGAAGGGAGCCCAACTGGAGATCTTTTCCGGCTTCTGGCAGAGCTTCACCGCGGCCTGCCTGACGATCAGCGTGGTCATGATTCTGTCGCTCCGCTCGGTCGTGGCGGGCATCGTTGCCATGGTCCCCAACATTGTGCCGATCTGGCTCGTCTTCGGCGGCGTGGGCTTCCTGGGGATGCCGGTCGACATCGGAATGATGATGACCGGCAGCATTGCGCTGGGGATCTCGGTCGACTGCACATTCCATTTCCTGGTCTATTATCGCGAAGCGTATGACTCCGGTTGCACGTCGGCAGAAGCCTGCAAACGGGCGCTGATGCACTCGGGCGAACCGATGCTGGAGTCCACGCTGATCTGCAGCATGGGAATGGCGGCATTGTGCCTCAGCAGCTTCGTCCCCACCGCCCGGTTCGGCGCCATGATGGCCACGCAAATGCTGGCGTCGCTGCTGGGCGAACTGGTTGTCCTGCCGGCCTTACTGTGCTGCCGTCCCGCGCGCCGCACTGCTCTGGCCCCAGCGGTTGATGCCGAATTGGACGCTGCTTCGCCCCACCTGCCGCTGTTCGGTCAGCCGGGAAACGCTCGTCCCGCCGCCGATTACCTTGAACAGGTGGCGTAGAGCCACCAGCGAATCCCTGTATCGAAGTGGATGGGCACTCGTGCCCGTCTACTTCGATACGGATGGTGCCACTGGCGGGAAATGCACACGGGCAGGAGTGCCCATCCTACATGTCTGCAGCGCCGCGCAGCCGTTCGATGAACTCCGGCGACAATCCTGCGGCCTCCCGCGGGGCGACGTGGAAGACGTCGCCTACCGACTTCTCGGGGCGTAAGGGCCAGTGCAGCGCCTGGCAGTATGCGTCCCAGTCGGAGACGTCCGCTGGTTTCAATCGCTGCAGCCATGCGTACCCGAAGGCTACGTGCTCAATTTCGTCCTTATGGATCTGGCGCATCATCGCCGCACTTTTCAAGTCGCCGACCGCGAGGAAATATTGCTCGAACTCCAGCGTGTGATCGAGATTGCGGCCTTCAAACGTCAGCGGCAGGCCGGCGAGATAGTCGAGGACTGACGCGAAGTCGAGCGCTTTCTTCCAGATGTAACAATTGACCTTCAGATCGCCGAAGGGAATTCCCAGCGCCGCCGCCCGCTCGATATGCATGGTGGTGTGTCGCTGCTCGTCTTCCATCACCCGCGCCAGTCCGAGACGGAACTCGGTCGGAGCCTCGGGAAAGGCGAGGAGCGTCCAGGCCATCACTTCCAGCGCCTGCAGTTCATGGTTGGCCATGATGTGATGCGCAATCGCCCGACGACGCGGCTCCACGAACGTGTCGGGATGCGGCATGGGAGGGGCGGCCCGGCGGTCGGCGAACTTCAAGTTGTCGGGCCGCACCGGTTCGACGAGGCGCATCGGGGGACCGGGCGCGGCGTCGGTAAAGGGTTCCTTGACGCGGCGCAACTTGTCATCCAGCGACGGGCTGAGCAGCACCATCTCCGCGAAGGTCCGCAGTTCCATGCGTTTACCCTCGGCCCCCTTCGCAGCAGGTTTCGCAGATCGTGTGGCACCGCTCGCATTGCAACTTCTGCCGGATTTCCATCAGGTGACCGCCGCAGACGGGGCACGCGGGAAGG
>JANRLN010000056.1:0-14534 GCA_033762515.1 Planctomycetaceae bacterium | reverse complement strand
CGATGGTCAGTTCCAGCATCCGTGGTTGGGTCGCCTCCCCAGCGGCGAACCCGCCCACATCCAGGGACGATTTCAGGGGAGTTGGACCTGGCTTTGTCCTGCAATGCTCCACCTGGGCGACGAGGTGCAGACGAATCTTGCCCCCGCGATTCCGCAGGGCACACGCTGGTCGGGAGAATGGATGATCGCCGATGTGCCGCAGGGAGACTTGTGGGTCAGTGTGGAAGCGGCGGAGCTGGAACCCTGCGGCCCGCAGACTCCGCCGACGCAACCTTATCTTCAGGAACTTCGCGCCGGGCATTGGAAAACGGAACTCTGGATCAATCGCCGACGCATCGGCGACTGGAATTCGCAACTCTCCTGGCGGCCCGGCGCGGCGACTCCGGAACGCATCCGCCTGGCGATTCCCGCGGCAGCATTGACCGTCGGAAAGAATGTGTGGGAGCTTCAGCAGCATCCGGGCCCGGACGGCGCGGCGTTCGACGACCTCTGGATCGGGCGGATGGCGCTGGAAGTGGCAATTCCGCAACCCTGACACCGTGTTGTGAATGACGCCGATCGCGGCTGTCATGGCGACCGAAATTTGGTACAGTCCCCTATTCCGCCCAAATTCGGCGGGCAACGGCACAGCATTGGTGGGAAGGAACGCTGACATGGCGATGGACGTCTACGCCCCATGTCCCTGCGGCAGCGGCAAGAAACTCAAATTTTGCTGTCAGAACATCGCGGAGGACATGGATCGTATTTCTCGGCTGATCGAGAACAATCAGTCTCGGCAGGCGCTGCAACAGCTCGAAGCCCTCGATCGTAAGTCCCCCGGGCATGCCTGGGTGATCACCACCCAGGCGGTGGTCTTACTGGAAACCGGTGAAACCCTCGAAGCCCGCAACCGCCTGCGGCAATTCATCGACAAACATCCCGAGCACGAATTCGCCGCGGTCCTGTACGCTGCGGCCACATTCCAGCACGACGGACTCGACGCCGCGCGTCCGGCCATCTCGCGCGCCTTTCAAAAAGGGGCGAAGAAACATCCGTCGATGCTTTCGGGAATTGCGGCGGCGATGTCGGCCGTATTCCGCGGGAGGGGGCGGATTCTCGCCTCGCGCGAACATCTGGCGCTGTCGTTGCGGTTCGCCCCCGAAGAACAGAGACAAGAAATCTTCGTGCGGATGCTCGAGTTCGACAGTGACGCCAGCGTCGTCTACCCCCTCCGCAGCGCCCATCCGCTGCCCGCGATCACCGGGGAAGACGACGTAGTCGCCGAGGTCCGCAAAGCTCACAAATACGCGGCCGTGGGCTGTTGGAACACGGCTGCGGAAATCTTCGAGAAGCTCTCAGAAAAAACGCCCGACGCTGCGGAGCCCTGGCACGCTGCCGGACTGTGCCACGCCTGGTTCGGGGACGATGCCGCAGCAGCAGCGGCGCTCCATCGCGCCGCCGCGACCTATCGCGACCCGTCGGCGGCCGTGGAATGTGAAACACTCGCGCAGGTTCTCGATTGGAGTTCAGCCACCGACCGGATTTCTCGCAGTGAACTGCCGGGAGAAATCACGTCGGTGGGACGGCTCTTGACGGCTCTCGACGCGACTCCGCGGCTGCAGCGTCTGGAACTGCCGCCGCAGGATCCGAACGCACCGCCGCAGCCCACGGCGATTTACCAGGTTCTGAGCTTTAATCGCGATGAGTTCCCCCCCCTGGGTGAATTGTCGGTCGATCGGCTGGCGAAGGTTCTGGGCGAGGTGATCATTTTCGACGCAGGGCAACAGGAGAAAGAACCCCCCTCGATCGACGTGGTCGGTCAGGAAGGGCCGGCGTTTCACGATGCCTGCGACATTGTCCGCAGCGCCTGCGGCGAGTTGGTTGTCTGGAAGCCCAGTGAACCCACCGGAGAATTTACTCCGCGCGAAGTGGCGATTCTGAGCAGTCAGCGCGCCTATCCCGCCAAGTGCCCGGTGGCGTTGCGTCGCCGGTTGGAACACGAGCGGATGCAGAGCGTGGTCGACGGGGAATGGAAGGCGACGCCGCAGCCCGCACTGCAGGGACGAACTCCGGCGGAGGCCGCGACGACTCCGGAAATGCGAGTGAAATTGCTGTCGGCGATCTACGTCCTGGATGCCGTGACGCTGCGGGCCGGATTTGAACTCGACATGCCTGCGCTGATGGGTTCCCTCTCGCTGGAGCCGCTTCCGGCGATTGCCGTCACCCCCGAAACTCCCTTGAACAGCCTCAGCCCGCTGCAGTGGCTGCGCTTGCCGCTGGCGGAACTGTCGGACGCGCAATTGACCGCGGTGGTCAATCGAGCGCAGCTCGTGCACCACGATCGATTCTTGTACGAGACGCTGAAGGTGATTCTCCAGCGGCCGGAATGTTTGACGGAGTTGGATCAGCCGCGAATTTACCAGACGCTGGCCGATTTATGCCGGGTGCACAACCGCCGGGACGAGGCCCTGCATTGGATCGAGGAGGGGCGTCGGCACGCCGAAGCGGGAGCACAACACTTTGAGAAAGTGTGGTCCTGGGATCTCCGGGAGCTGCTGATGCGGCTGGAAGACCCTGCCGATCCGGGACTCAAGGCCCTCGGACGGAAGTTCG
This sequence comes from Planctomycetaceae bacterium, assembly GCA_033762515.1. Classification (GTDB taxonomy): domain Bacteria; phylum Planctomycetota; class Planctomycetia; order Planctomycetales; family Planctomycetaceae; genus DSVQ01. The sequence goes on along the minus strand of JANRLN010000056.1, from coordinate 11,942 downwards.
TGCAGTATTACAGTCCCAAGCTGCCGCAGATGCGTCCCTATCTTGAGCAGATGTTCGCGATCGCCGGGATCCCCTCGCCCTGGTTGGATGTCAGCCTGATTACGGAGGCGAGCGTCACTGGAACGGCGGGGGGTCTCTGGACGCCGGGCGCCGCCGAACCTGCGGCTGCTGGAAGCAAGCTGTGGATACCGACCTAATCGCCGCCGCCTGAGCCAGAAGTGAAACAGGATCGCCCCGAAGTCCCCGACGACTTCGGGGCGATTGCTTTTCCCGGCCGACTTCCATCACCCACAGGGGGGGGCGAGACTCAGCCCCTGCCGGAAATGCAGAAGCCCGGCGTTTCGGAAAACGCCGGGCTTCGCGGGATTCATGACCAGGCAATCAAGACGACGTTAGAAGTCGCCGAGAACGGCCCCGTCGCTGATCGTCGACAGGTTGCGGTAGAGGACCACGTCGACGTTGTCGTTGACGAAGCGGACCGAACCGTCACCCAGCAGGAAGTGGCAACCGCCGGTGTGCATGCTGCCAAAGCCCGTCGTCGGACCACGCGGATAGGTACCGGTGTTGTTGCCGTTGATGCGGAAGTGAGCCACGCGACCGTTGGCATCGGCGGGAATGTTGCCCGTCAGATTGTTCGGCGTCGTGTTCGAACCTGCGGCATCGCCCAGAGCCATGGCCTGAGCCGCGACACTGCCGGCGGGGCCGGCGGTCCCGCCGTTTTGCCCTGTGCCGCCGCGGTGACCGGCGCCTGCCCAAATCCCGTGGCCCACCCAGGTGTCTTCGGCGGTCGCAATCGGTTGCGCGGGGGTATACCGTTCACCCACCATCACGACGTTCGTGCTGCCGTCCGTCATGTCGCGGAGTCCGATGCGGCTGTTTTCGCCGAACGAACCGCGGAAGATGGCGGGGAGGGCGGGAGTGGTGTTGTTCAATCCCCCGACGTTGGCGGGCAGCGTGGCGGGATTGCCCGCAGTGGTCAACAGCGATGCGTTGTACCCGACCACACCGAAGTAGTTGGAACGACCAAAACCGAGGTTGGCGTTCGTGTTTGCGTTGAGCGTCCCCGGAGTCCACGCGGCGGTGTTGGCGCCCCCCAGGTAGGCGGTCGGAACGGTCAAGCTGCCGACGTCAGACGGGCAACGCAGAGCGTTCAGGACCGAAGCCGGTTGAGCCCAGCCAGCGGCCGGGACGTTCCCCAGACCGGTGTTGATTGACGGAATGGTGACCGTCAACGACATCTGGTTGTACAACGGAGCCTGATCGAACTGCGGCAGCAGCATCGTCTGCCAGCTCCAACCCAGCCACGGGCTGCCGTTGGTGGGGTTGTAGATGTATCCCGGGGGGAAGACGAGGAAGCTGTCGAGGTAGTTGTGCAGACCCAGACCAACCTGCTTGAGATTGTTCTTGCACTGCGTGCGGCGAGCCGCTTCGCGAGCTTGCTGCACAGCCGGGAGCAGCAGGGCGATCAGAATTGCGATGATGGCGATCACCACCAGCAACTCAATCAGGGTGAAGGCGGGACGTTGACGTGAGGTTCGGTTCACAGAAGCTCCTCTAAATTAGCGGCGACGACCAAATGATTCCGAGCGGCCTTCCAACACGGAAGGCTTGGGCCGTTTCAACCCGGAAATTGCAATTTGTGTTCGTCAAGTTTCGGAAAAACGCTACAAATCCTCAAACACAACCACCGCGACCACCTGAAGCGGCATGTCCGAACAAACGCGCCCAATAAACGCAGGCGAAAAAATGAACCGCATGACAATTCACACGACGAACAGTTGCGTGAAAGTTCAAGTCGAATCCTGGCTTCGGACCACGACCTGCCCCTCGCCCCTGGTTGTCAACGCAGAAACCTTTGTCACTGTAACACAGGAAATGCCGGGATTGATCGAAGAAATGGTTCCGGCAGCCACGGAATTCTGTCTCCCGCCTCGCCCGATCTCCGACTCCGCGGGGATCGCACTTGCCGGTTGCGGGTCATTCCAGCCAGCAGCCAATCCGCCGGGCTCAGAATACGCCGCAACATCCGTTCCATCGTCGCGGCCACCTTCCGAACGGGCCGCTTCGATCTCTCTCAACTTCCCTGCCGACAATCCCCTGCCGCTCCCGCGGCATATCGGTTGACGTTGCAAGCTCACACAAGATTCGTCCGTCAACGCGCATCACGCTGAATCGGCGACCGAACCACAGCGTGTGCCGCGAGAGGTCACCAATCGAGTTGGGTGATGAGCACCGACACCAGCCGAGCCGCTAGCAGTCAGAAGTCAAGAACGTCCGAACGGAATGTCGCCTCCGTCCTGTCCAGGACGTATCAATCAGGAGACGTGCGAGCGCAGCGACGCATACATAATTGGTTAACGTCGCAGCAAACGCAAGGCGAATGGCATACGTTTTTTTTTGACAGCAGCATAGAAATCTCGGAAAACCCCATTTGTACACTTGGGTGGACCCCCGGAGCACCGGCGGTCAGCAGGGCTGGCAGGCAACGCCCGCACAGACCGATTCCCCTACGGAATCGTTCCGACCGTTCGTTCTTCCCGGAATCGACTCATGCCCACACCGTACGACGTCATCGTTCTTGGCCTGGGAGGATTCGGCAGCGCGGCGTGCGCCCATCTTGCGCAGCGGAACGTCCGTGTCCTCGGCATCGATCAGTTTCCGCTAGGCCATCAGCGGGGAAGTTCGCATGGCGAATCGCGAATCATTCGGCAGGCTTACTTCGAGCATCCGGATTACGTTCCTCTGCTCCGAAGGGCCTACGAATTGTGGAGCGAACTGGAACAGGCGTCGGGGACGAATCTGTACCGACAAACTGGTTTGCTCCTCGCCGGCTCTCCGACCGGCGAAACGATCAACGGCGCCATCGCCGCCGCCAGGCAGCACGCGATTCCAATTGAGCCGCTGACCGCGTCGGAAGCGGAAAGCCGTTTTCCGGGGATGCGTTTCCACCAGAATCATGCGGTGCTGTTTGAACCGCGCGCGGGATTTCTCCGGGTCGAGGCCTGCATCAACGCCCACCTTGAGGCAGCTCGCGCGAGCGGGGCGACTCTGTGGCCCGAAACCCCCGTCCACAGGATCGAGATCGAGGCCAACGGCGTGCGCATTCACACCGCACAGGCCGTCTTGACGGCGCCGCGGCTCGTCGTTGCAGCAGGGGCCTGGACAGGGCCTTTGTTGGCGGACCTGGCGATTCCTCTGACGCCCTCCAGGAAATTCGTGGGCTGGTTCGACGTAACGCCGGGCGCCTATCACGTTGACCGCGGCTATCCCTGCTTCTATGCCGAAACTCACGAAGGATCGTTTTACGGATTCCCGAGTCTCGACGGCCAGGTGATCAAGGTCGCCGAACATTCCGGCGTCGACCCCGTTGCCGATCCGTCGCTCGTCGATCGCGCCTGTCGCCCTGAGGACTTGCCCCGGCTGACGACTTTCCTGCAACAGATGCTGCCGCACGCCACATCGCGTCTGTCGCGGCACTCGGTGTGCCTCTACACGATGTCCCCGGATTCGCATTTCCTGATCGATCACCTGCCTCAGGCGCCGCATGTCACTGTCGCCTGCGGATTCTCAGGACACGGATTCAAGTTCACTTCGGTAATCGGCGAAGTTCTCGCCGATCTGAGCTTGCGGGGCAAATCGTCGTTGCCGGTGGGTTTTCTCAGTCTGAAACGATTCGCAGCCGGCTGACACGCCGGCCGGCGTCGGCGCGTGCCACGGTTGATTTTCACTGTCGAACGCGGACACTGAACCCCGGAAGGCGCCGCGGGGGTTGTGTCCCTGCGGTTGGATGACGCATACGTGAGGCAGGGTGATTGATGGCGGTCGGAAACGCATTGATTGGGCAGTCGGGGGGGCCGACATCGGTCATCAACTCGTCACTCGCGGGAGTCGTTGATGCGGCGCTGAAGGCCAAGTCGATCGGCCGCATCTTCGGCATGCGGTTCGGGATTGAAGGGGTCCTGAACGACTTTCTCGTCGATCTGGGTGCCGAAGCTCCCGAGATCCGCAAGGGTCTGCGGCATACGCCGGGGAGCGCCCTGGGGTCGAGCCGGCTCAAGCTCAAGGACGAGCACTTCCCAGCGATTCTCAAGCAACTCAAGAAGTACAACATCCGCCAGTTCTTCATGTGCGGCGGCAACGACACGATGGACACGATCCATCGCGTGGTGGAATACGCCAACGCCCACGGCCACGAGATGGTCGGCGTCGGCGTTCCCAAAACCGTGGACAACGACCTTTACGGCACCGATCACACGCCGGGCTATCCCAGTGCGGCGCGTTATGTGGCATTGAGCGTGCTGCAGGCGGGAATCCTGGCGCGCGACATGCAGAAGGTGGATCAGTTTGTGATCTACCAATCGATCGGCCGCAGCGCCGGCTGGCTCCCGGCGGCGGCCGCGGCGGTGCGCGGAGCGACGTCGGCCCCCCACGTACTGTTGTTGCCGGAACGGAAGTTCGATCGCGACAGCTTCCTTCAGACGGTGGCGACGGCCCACAAGAAACATGGCTTCGTATCGATCGTCTGCGGAGAAGGGATCACCAATCCCGATGGTTCGCCGGTGAGCGCCTCGCAGACGCGCGACAAGTTCGGCAATGTGGAATTCGGCGCGATGGGCGGGACCAGCGTGGCGGTGACGCTGCACCAGATCATCAGCCAGGAATTCGGCTGGCGCGGCGAGTTCCAGGTCACCGAGTCGCTGCCGATGTCGGCGGCCGACCGCGGTGCGAAGCTCGATTTCCAGGAAGCCTACGCCTGCGGTCAACAGGCAGTCAAGCTGGCCCTGAAGGGCCAGGGGGGTGTGATGGTCACCATGCTGCGCACGAACAAGCCCAGCGAGCCCTACGCAATCGACTTCGGCACGATCCCGCTCAAAGAGGTCGCCAATCACGAACGCCCGCTGCCCGACAACTTCATCAGCAAAGACGGCTACGACGTGACCAAGGCCTTTCTGCAGTACATCACGCCGCTGCTGGGGGAAATTCCCGACTACGTATCGCTGGCCGCAAAACGGGCGAAGGCCTGATGACACGCCGGATCGCTGCGTCACATCGCCCCGGCGATTCCGCAGGGGCGACGTTGTGCCTCGACTTTTCCGCTGACTTTTGCCACAGCTTCCCTAGAATCTCGCAATCGAGGAGGCGTTCATGCGGTGCACATGGTGGTGCGGCATGCTGTTGGCCGCGGCGGTGGTGACAAGCCGGTCGGCACAGGCTCAGGGTACGGCCTCCTGGACGCTGCCGGAGTCGGTGCGGGAACGCTTGATTGAAGACTTCGAAATGAAAACCCTCGGCGGCCGACAGTTCTGGGGCGACGTCCAATTCTTTCACGGTTGGCGCATTCAACAGAACGTCTTCACCGGACACTGCCGGCTCCTCGACGAACGCGACTGGCGACACACGGCGGGGACGCTCGCCGACTGCCGCGAAAAACTGTCGAAGATCCGCAAGGAACGACACCTGCCGCCGATGTCGGGGACGGGGGTGATTCTGCTGCACGGCATCATCCGCTCGTCGAAGTCGATTTATTCCGTTGCCGATCACTTGCGGGAGGAAGGTCTCACCCCCTTTCCCATGGAGTATCCCAGCACGCAGGTGAGCATTCCCGACGCTGCGGAGCAATTGAATTCGATCATCCAGAATCTGGAGGGAATCGAAGAGTTGCATCTCGTCGGCCATAGCATGGGGGGACTGGTCATCAGGGCCTGGTTCGCCAAGCATCATGACCCGCGGATTCGCCGGGTGGTGATGCTGGGCACCCCCAACTATGGCGCCGAAATGGCGGACTACTTCAAACGGAATGTGGTCTATCGGACGGTCTTCGGTCCGGCGGGACGACAACTCGTGACCGACGCCCAGGGATTGATCTTTACGCTGCCCACACCCCCCTGCGAGTTCGCCGTGATTGCGGGAGGACGCGGGAATGAGACCGGCTGGAACCCCTTCATCCCCGGCGACGACGACGGCACCGTGACCGTGGCGAGCGCTCGCCTGGCGGGGGCCGCCGATTCCAGTCTCGTGCCCGTGCTGCATCACGCGCTGCTCGGAGACCGCGAAGTCAGCCGTCAGGTCGCGCGCTTCCTCAAGACCGGGCGGTTACGCGAGACGGGTGAACCCCAGCCGATCTCGGCCGGTGCGGCGTCGACCTCTCCGGAAGCCGCGCCGGAATAGCTTCCCACCGGCGCTCGCCGTGCTGAGGCCCGCTGGTCAGTCCCGCGCCGGACAGACTGGGGATGCGTCAGTCGACAACCCCCATCCGCTGACCAAGTTCGCGCAGCACCTCCCGATCGCTCGCCGGACGGCGGATCCCGCGGGGGTGCGGTTCATCGCAGGCACACCAGTCACGAAGTTTCAGGAACATCGCGGCGTTGTGTTTGTACCCCGCTCCCGGAGAACGGAACGCGAAGTAGCCCAGATATTGCAGTTGATCATTGAGTTCATAAAACCTGGCGTCGCCCGCTTCCCAGTACGTGTCGCGCAGAGCAAACAGATCGGGGGCGAACGTGCTGAGACCGAGAAGGTAGTCGCTGCCATACATCACCATGTCGATGGCGAAGTCGTTGCCGGTGAAGATCTGAAACTCCGGTCGCTGAGCATCCCGCAATTTCAGCCGCTCCCATTCCGGCAGGCGGTGAAAGGACGAGTGCTTCATCCCGACGCATTGCGGAACCGACATCATGCCGGCGAAGGTCTCCAGGTCGTAGACGGCTCCGAAGGGGGCCAGGTCGGTCGTCAATTCAAAACCCAGGTAACGATCTGCATGTCGGCCGAGCGACTCGTAACTCGCCACGATCTCCGGACCCGGTTGCCGCGTCAGTCCATACGAGGGAAAAACGATCGGCATGCCGCCGTGTTGCTGAATGGCGGCGAAGCGGCGCGCGTAGGCGGATTCATCGAATCGATCGCCGGGAGCGTCGCCGACGAAGGCGCCGGCGATGAAGGGCGTCGAACCCAGCAGCCGCTGCGTCCGGTCCAGCACTTCGTCCTGCGCGGCGACATCAATCAGATTGACGTAGCCGGTGTCCATATTCACGGCGGGAGTCAACCCGGCATTGGCGGTGCGTTCGACATGGGCGTCGAACGCCGGCCAGTCGACTTCGTGCGTGGAGGTGAACGGAAGGAGGATCGCCGATGCTCCGGCGATTCTGCGACCGGGTCGCAACAGGGAAATGGGGGACATGGCGAGGCTCGAAGGTGTCAGTGGTCCGTAGTCAGTCGTCCGCAGCCAGTGACTGAGTCTGGCATGTCGGCTGAGGATTCACAATTGGTCATCCTCAGAGGAACGAAGGCCAGACCGACGAGGTTGAATCGCGTGCGGCGGCGCCCTATGACTCCGGCATGATGACGGAATTGCCGACGGTGATCATTGTGCATCCCAGGGAACGGCGAGCGAAGTGCACGATCGCGGCGTTGCGTGGAGATCAACGGCTGCGGTTTCTGAAGCATCCCCGACGCCCGGAAGACCTTTCCGGTTACGTCCGACTCGGGATGACTGGACCGCTGCTGTCGCGCGACGATGCTCAGTTCGGGCTGCTGTTGCTGGACGGAACCTGGCGCTGGGCCGAATCGATGGAGGCCAACGTCGCCGAGGTGCCGACACGGACTCTGCCGCCGCTGACAACGGCCTATCCCCGGACGTCGAAGGTGTTCGAGGACCCACCGCAGGGACTGGCGACGGTGGAAGCCCTGTATGCAGCGTTGCGAATCCTCGGTCGGGATGCGTCCGGGATGCTGGACCACTATGCGTTCGCCGAACAATTTCTTACCCAGAACGCCCAATTGCTCCCGTAGGCAGCGTTCCCCGTCTCCCCGTTTGGTCCGCGCACATCCCAGAATCGGCCGACGGGAGCTTCCGAGCGGGGACGTGCCACGCTGGCGGCGCCATAGAGCATGCTCGTGGGCACAAATCCCGTTCAGATCATCAGTTGCGCGGCATTCGGCGGTTAGAACACCGCCCGGAAGGGGGACCGGGTGAAGGGGTTGTCCGGGGAAAGAGGCGGCATCGGGGGCCGAGAACCACGTCAATTGCGTGTTGATAGTCTTGCACCAACTGGTTGCGCCGCAGGTGATTTCGTCGATTCCTCACCACAAGTTCATCATCCCTCAATGCTCGACAAGTAGATAATGTTCCTAGAGGAGCGGTGTCCCGCGAGCGGTGACAGTGTCGCCGGAGATCGAGAACGCGGGTGCAGGAGGCTGTTGGATTGGAATCCGTTGGGGGGAGACACGGCATGCTCGCCAACCGCGCAAGGAAGCGTCGTCACGTTCGCTCGCTGTTTGTGAGCGACATCCATCTCGGCTGCAGACACGCCCATGTCGCCGAATTCCTTGATTTCCTGGACCAGTATCATCCGGAGCGGCTGTACATCGTCGGTGACTTCATCGACTGGTGGAAGCTCCGCAAGTCGCACGAATGGCAGCAGGTGTTCAACGACATCCTCGCGCGCCTCTATGAATTGTCGGAACAAGGGGTGCGGATTTACTACACCCCGGGAAACCACGACGCGTTCCTCCGCCAGTTCTCCTGGAACTTCAGCTTTGTGAAGGTGTCTGACGAGTTTGTGATCCGTCTGGCCGACGGGCGGCGCTTCCTGGTGACGCATGGCGACAAGTTCGACCGGGTCGAATGCGCCGCCCGCTGGGTGTCGGTCGTGGCGTCGTTCGGGTACGACGCGCTGCTGACGGTCAACCGCTGGGTGAGCTGGGTCCGAGGGAATTCAGTCGGCAGCACCTATTCCTTCAGCAACTCGGTGAAGCGGACGGTCAAGCACTTCGTGCGGTACATCAGCGACTTCGAGCACCGTCTGGCCGACCACGCCCGCAAACAAGGCTGCGACGGCGTGATCTGCGGACACATCCACACCCCTACAACCGCTGACATTTTCGGGATCGCCTACTGCAATACCGGCGACTGGGTTGAGAATTGCACCGCGTTCGTGGAACATGACTCGGGCGTGCTGGAACTGATTCGCTACTTTGACGAGCATCGCCGCCCCGAGCCGTCGGATGCCGAAGTGCTCTCGCAGTATTTCGCTCCGTCCGACGCGGACTTGCCGTTGATTGAAGATCTGGACATTCCTGAGCCGGTCGTGGAAACCGCCGGCGCCCGCTAACACCAACCGCCGGAACATCCTCGGCAGATTGGGATCGACGGTCGCCCCTCCCCGTCCGGTCTCTGCGCAGGCGTCGCCCCTGTGCAGCGGAACCGTTCACTCTCATTTGATGCAAGGCCTTCGCGGCCTTCCCGTCGTCGCGGCAGAGATTATGGTCGGCGAACGACTGAGTAGAACCTGGTTTCGTTTCGTCCACGGACGAAATATCGTCTATAACCAGTGCTGGGAAGATCCCCGCCTGGACCGTGTCGCCTTGCAGCTGACGCCGCAGGATCGCGTCGTCGTGATCACGTCGGCCGGCTGCAACGCGCTCGACTACGCCCTTGCCGGGGCGGGGCATGTCCACGCCGTCGACATGAACCCGCGGCAGAACGCGCTGCTGCAACTCAAGCTCACGGCCGCCAAACATCTCGACCATGGGCAGTTCTTCCAGATGTTCGGCCGCGGCAAAGTCCCCGATTGGAAGAATCTCTACACCCAGTTGCTCCGTCCCAACCTCGATCCGGAGATCCGGGCATTCTGGGACCGCAAGGGCGACATGTTCGCCGGCCGGGGACGACGCAAGTCGTTTTATTTCCGCGGCACCTCCGGCACCTTCGCCTGGATGGTGAATTACTACATCGACAAGGTGGCACGCCTGCGTGACTCCGTCAACGCGCTCCTCGCCGCCGACAGCGTCGAGCAGCAGCAGGACATCTTTCAACAGTACAAGATGTCGGAACGCCTGTGGCGACCGATGATCCGCTGGGTCATGCGCCGCGACATGACGCTGGCCATGCTCGGAGTGCCGAGGTCCCAGCGCCGGCATATCGACGACAGCTACCCCGGCGGCATCCTGCAGTTCGTGATCGATCGCGTCGAGGCGGTCTTCACACGGTTGCCCCTGAAGGACAACTATTTCTGGCGGGTCTACCTCTCCGGGGAGTACACCCCCGACTGCTGCCCGGAATACCTGCGTCCCGAAAACTTCCATGAACTGCGGACCAGCGTGCAGGAGCGCGTGACGACCCACACCAGTTCCGTGCTGGCGTTCGTCGAGCAGCATCCGGGCGAGATCACCCGTTTTGTGCTTCTGGATCACATGGACTGGCTCACCCGCGAGCCGACCAAGAAGACTCTGACCGCCGAATGGCAGGCCATTGTCACCAAGTCGGCCCCCAACGCCCGCATCCTGTGGCGGAGCGCCGATCTCAACGGCGAGTTCGTCAACTCCCTCCAGGTGCAGGTCAACGGCACGCAAAAGTCGGTCGGCGATCTGCTCGTCTACAATCGCCCCCTCGCCGAAGACCTGCATCGGCAGGACCGCGTGCACACCTACGGCAGCTTCTGCATCGCCGATTTGCAGCGCTAGCACAATAGAACGTAATGGAAGAAGCCCAGGAGATCGCGTCCCCTGGGCTTCCATGGTTTCCACCGCGTCGTTACGCCCCCGGCACATCCACCTTGATGTGCAGATCGCGGAGCTGCTTCTTATCGACGTCGGACGGCGCGCCCGTCAGCAGGTCGGAAGCCTTCTGCGTCTTCGGAAAGGCGATGACGTCGCGAATGTTGTCGCTGCCCCCGAACATCATCACCCAGCGGTCCAGACCCAGCGCAATCCCGGCGTGCGGCGGGGCGCCGAACCGCAGCGCCTCCAGCAGAAAGCCGAAACGCTCCTCGGCTTCTACCGGGGTAATGCCGATGAAATTGAAGACCCGCTGCTGCACGGCCGGGTCAAAGATGCGGACGCTGCCGGAAGCGGCTTCATAGCCGTTGCAGACCAGGTCGTAGGACTGAGCGCGAATCTTGCCGGGGTCGGTGTCGAAGAGTGGAATGTCCTCATCCACCGGCTGGCAGAACGGATGATGCTCCGCCTCCCAGCGCTGCTCTTCTTCGTTCCAGGCATACATCGGGAAGTCGAGCACCCAGGCGACCTTCAGTTCACGCGGGTTGTAGAGATTCAGTTCCTTCGCCAGCCGGTTTCGCAGCGCTCCCAGCGCCGCGCTCGTCACTTTGCCGGTGTCCGCCACGAAGAACAGCAAGTCCCCCGGTTGCGCCTGCAGTTTCGCGATGACTTTGCCCTGATCTTCCGCCGAGAAGAACTTGGCAATCGGCGAATCGAGCTCTGTCGGCGACTTCACGCGGAAGAAGGCCAATCCCATCGCCCCATAATTCTTCACGAACTCGGTGAGTTCATCGATGTTCTTGCGGCTGTATTTCTCGGCCGCACCGACAACCCGGATGCCGCGGACCCGCCCGCCGTTCTGAATCGTCTTGTTGAAGACCGAGAACCCGCACGTGGCGGCAATGTCCGCGATGTCCACCAGTTCCATGCCGAAACGCAGATCGGGCTTGTCGCTGCCGAAGCGCTCCATGACCTCGGCATGCGTCAGCCGCACGATTTCGCCGAGCTCTTCGCCGCGGAGATCTTTCACCATGCGGCGCACGAGACCGTCAATGGTTTGCAGGATGTCTTCCCGAGTCACGAAGGCCATTTCCACATCGATCTGCGTGAACTCCGGCTGACGATCGGCCCGGAGGTCTTCATCCCGAAAGCAGCGGGCGATCTGGAAGTACCGGTCGTATCCGGCGACCATCAGAATCTGCTTATAGAGTTGCGGCGACTGCGGCAGCGCATAAAACGCCCCGGGGTGAACGCGGCTCGGCACCAGGTAGTCGCGCGCCCCCTCCGGGGTGCTGCGCCCCATGATTGGGGTTTCGATTTCGAGGAACCCCAGTTCGTCGAAATAGTCGCGCGTCGACTTGGCCAGTTTATGCCGCAGGATCATCAACTGCTGCAGATCGGGCCGGCGCAAATCGAGGAAGCGATACTTCAGCCGCAACTCTTCGTTG
>JANRLN010000055.1:0-14457 GCA_033762515.1 Planctomycetaceae bacterium | reverse complement strand
CTCGGGACCTGACCTCCCAGCCCTCTTGGGAAGGGGCGCGGCCGGCATTGGGATTGATCGACTGCGACCGATTCGAGCAGCGACCTGCAAACCAGATCCATCTGCGAGTTACGCGAAGGGTTGGACTGGCCCCGAAGCGATCCCCTACCCGTTGGAGTTGAACACCACCCCCCTATGCGGGACTCTGCCGCTTTGGTCGTCGTCAAGCGCGGTTCAAAGGCTCTGACTCTAGGATCGATTCCGCAGATCTGGTCCCTGTGGCGCTCATCGCCCCCGGCGTCGCTCCGCCTCGGCGACGACCGCCCGACGATCCTCGTTGGAAAGCCCTGACCACACCGCCAGCAGCCGCTCCCATCGATTGGGGCTAGAACGCGTTATTTCGAACTGCTGAGCCGGCTGGGCTTTGTCGAGATCTGCTGCCGGAGAGACTGTTGGCGTTTCATGGATTCCGTTATGAGTGTCACGTTGCAGCCCAACGAGGCACTGGTTTCTACCTACTCAGCGAATTGCTCTCGGTCGGGCGAGGGGAACATAATCTGGACTCAATCAGTTGCAATGTGAGTTTGACTGTCCAAAGCATGTCCGGTTCTCGATTGACCGCCTCTGACGCCGTTTCAAACTGTGATGACGCAAAGTTTGTGTGCGAGTCGTGGGAACTCGCACGCTTCGAGCGCAGCGAGGGCTGAACATGGCCATTACGGTGAAGTGTCTCTGCGGCGCAGTGTATCGGGTCGATGAGGACAAGCGTGGGAAGCGGCTCAAGTGTCGGGAATGCGACACGCTCGTGCGAGTGACTGAATCGACGGCAAGTCCTGTCGACGCGACGGATGATGCCAACGCAGAAGACGACGGCGGGATGAACTTAGAACCGCTTCCAGTTGCTCCGCGGCGTTCTGCAAAGTCCCAGCAAACTCAAGTGAAAAGAGCGACTGCGGATTCAGCGGACACGGAGCCCAGAGAATCCAAGTCGAAACTCGCCATTGGAAGATTCCTCGCTATTTTCACCGATCTGTTCCGAGGTGATGAAGTCGAGCGGCAGATCATCCGGGACGACATCGAACGGTACGGAGGAACTGTTCGATCTATTGCCGAGGCAAATTCTCTAGGGCTTCCTCGTCTCTGGGTTGGCCTGAGGACGGGCCCCCGGAATCAAGTCGTGTATAAGGTCAACTATGTCGATCGGGAGAACAGTCAGCGCACTGGGTATTGTCGTGTCGATCGGACACTCGGGACAACTTGGGGAGACAGTATCCACGAGGCGCGCGAATCTCACGATTGGACAAGAGAAAGTTCCCTGCCCATATTCGAAATCCTTGCGATTCTCTGTGCCCTCATCGCACTCTTAACAACCTATACCGAGGCGTGTTACTGGATCCGAGGGAGAACCACTGCAGGTGAGGTGATACGAACGAACCTTGTGCACAATGACACCATTGAACGAACAAGAGAAGGTCGAGTTCGTACTCGTAGTCGACAGTATCTGGTTGTTACTTATCAGTTTCGTGATCAGGACGGCACGAACCGAGAAGAGTCATCCCAAGTCACAAGTCCGCTCCTGACAGATTTGCGCGCCGGCCATCGAGTCAAGTTAAGTTTTCTTCCAGGCAGTCCTGGCTGGTCGAGGCTGCACGGAGACGGGCGCAATTGGATGTCCGCGCTCGTAGGAATTGGTTGCGCGTCTATCGCAATCTTCTACGTGACAATTCGGATTCTTGACTACTTCGACGTCTTTCAGCAACACGGCAAACGTCGGTATAAGCGTCGCCGCGCTGCAAAGGATCTCTGAGATTGGTCCGAACAGCGTTCCTCGCCAGGAATGCCGACAGGCGACACGAAATGGATTGGTGTGCGAGTTACTCGGGAGGGCAAGGATCTTGGACGAACAGGATTTTCCCAGAGTTCACCGATTCGATCGGCTCGACTTGGCCAACTTCGCACTGGTCCTCTTGCCTCGGCTCTGTGGCTGGGCATTCGTGGGTTTCGTTGCTGCGTGGTTGATTCAGCGTTCAGAGTTAGCTATGGGTCCGCCGTCGATTAACAGAGCTCTGCTGTTCACCGCGATCGGCGGTCTCATCGGCTGCCGATTCGCGCTTTATCGTGGGCGTTCCTGCCCGAAGTGTGGAGCAGCCAGTCGAGTCTTACTAAAGACGCATCGGATGGGAAGTTCGATGTGGCTTCAAATGTGGGAGTGCAAGTCGTGCGATTTTCGAGCACGCCCAACCTTCTGGGATGCCGATTGGAAATGGCCGTGATTGGCTTGGCCAAAAGGCCAGGAAGTTGTCCCTACGCCCGTCGCTCCGCCTCGGCGACGACCGCCCGACGATCCTCGTTGGAAAGCCCTGACCACACCGCCAGCAGCCGCTCACGAAGGGGATCGGCAACCGTCAGATTGGCAGTGTCCCACCGATCTGCGTCGGATTCTGCGTCGTCCTCGGGGTGAATTGCGGCTTTCTGCTTGGAAATTGACGGTTGTTCGAGTCCGACCACCGCCATTGCTCAAGAGTGACGCCCGGCCTCTTCCGAGAGGCCGGGCGTTTCACTTCCGGGGGCTACGCGAAGACCACCCCCGCCGGGGCGTGGCGACGACGGTCCTGCCGCCTGTCACGCAGGCGCGCCAAAGAATGGGCCGCCCGGTCGATGGCTTCGGTCACCACCGCCAGAAGATCGGCTCCACGACCATCGATGACGACTGCCGCCGACCGCGGAACCGAGACCGTCACTCGACACCGCTTATCGACGCCGCCCTTGGGGCCGTTCACATCTTCCACTGCCAACGCCACTTCGCTCACCCAGCGCCCGAACTGATCGAACGCATAGTGCAACTTGTGACGCAGCATCCGGTCCAAGGTGGGAGTTTTCGCCACGCCCTTCACAATCAGATCGACTCGCATCATCGTCTCCTGCTGTGACTCACCCGATTGTGAGTCGGCCTTCTGATCTCCAAAGGGGACAACGTCGAACCGCCAGAAGCGGATCACACAAAAACGAAATAGCCGCAACACCCATATCTGATGGAAGTTGCGGCTATTGCTCAGGCTTGATTTCGGGCGTACTCGACAGTCAGGCGGCGCGACGCACTGGCTGCGGCACGCGGACAACGTGAGGTCCCGTCAGCCCCCCGTTTCGGCCTGTCCATTGATGAGCGGCAACGGAACTGAGCACATCCTCTGCGGCGAGCATCGCCGCCAGTGCCTGCCGGCCGTCCACAACCGGAGCACGACCGGTGGTCACGCAGTCGACGAATGACCGGAGCTCCGCCGTCAGTGCATCACCCGCGGGAATGGAGAGCTCATGCACTTCGACCAGCTCACCGAAGACACTCGATTTCAGGGCGTCGAGATTGGCATTCGGCTGTTGAGCCTGCAACACGGGAGATTCACCAAACAGAAGAGCCGGCGATGGGGTGTAGCGCGTGACTTTCCGTTGATGCAGATCAATCGTGACGCAGCCCAGACTCGACCAGGCTTGTACGGTCCGCTGGGCTGCCGGACTGATCCGGCTGGCTGTCAGGTCTGCTACGCACCCGTTTTCAAAGACGATCCGAGCCTGGACGGCATCCTCGTGATCCCCCATCACTCCGATTCCGAGCGCATCGACCGAACGGATCGGACTTCGGGCCAGCGAGAGAACGAGGTCCAGATCATGAATCATCAGGTCCAGCACGACGCCGATGTCGGTCGAGCGGAACGTGAAGTTGCTGGTCCGTTCGGCCCGAATGTACTTGGGTTCGCGGCACCAGGGCGCCGCCGTTTGCCAGGCGGGATTAAAGCGCTCGATATGTCCCACTTGCAGCAACGTCTGGTGACGGTCCGCCAATTCGACGAGCGCCCGGCCGGCGTCGACATGGTGGGCCAAGGGCTTCTCGACCAACACTGGGATTCGAGCCCGCAGAAAATCAGCTGCTACGGCGAGGTGGGCGACTGTCGGAACGACGACGGAGACGGCGTCGACATCTGGAAGCAACTGTCGATAGTCGGCCACCCAGCGGGCGCCGTGCTTGGCGGCGATGTCGCGGCCGCGCTCAGCGTGGGCATCCGCAACGGCGACGAGTTCTACGCCGTCCATCTCGCTCAGAATTCGCGCGTGATGCCGCCCCAAGGCCCCGACCCCGATGACTCCCACTTTCAACCGGCTCATGCCGCCCTCCGCTGTTCGCCGTTCGCTGCCGGCGGCTTGTTGAATCGAATGGCCTCGCGCGCCCGGCCGTTTTTCCCTTGAGCTGAGCGATCGACGAAATCGAGCAGGCGCACCAACTCCGCGGGGAGTTCGCCGCCGAAATTTTTCGTGAGCTGTTCTCGAACCACGTCGCAGGGCTTGTGTTCGCGATACAGGAGCTTGAAAGCCTGCCGCACCCCCTGCACCACGGGTTCCGGAAAGCCGCGACGACGCATGCCGACGAGATTCACGGTAATGATTTCCGGGTTGTCGCTGCCGGCAGAGAGCATGAACGGGGCGACGTCTTGTGGGACGCGGCAACCGCCGCTGATGAATGCCGACTCTCCCACCGAAGCAAAATGATGGACGACGGAGTTCCCGGAAACGATGGCGAAGTCATGAATGTGGACGTGTCCTCCCAGGAGCACGCCGTTGCACAAAATGGCGTTGTTGAACACGTGACAATTGTGGGCGACGTGCGCGTTGGACATCAGGAAATTGCGGTTTCCGATGCGCGTCACGCCGTCTTCCTTGTCGGCGCCGCGGTTGACGGTGACCCCTTCGCGGAAGAGGTTGTCGTCACCGATCTCCACCCGGGTCGGAGAGTCCTTGTAGCCGATGTCCTGGGGTTCCCCGCCGATCACAGAGCCGGGGAAGAAGCGATTGCGGCAACCGACGTCGGTGTGCCCGATGATCGTGACGTGACTATCCAGGCGGCAGCCGGCGCCGAGGGTGACGTGCGGACCGACAACGCAGAACGGGCCGATTTCGACGTCGTCTCCGAGGGTCGCACGGGGATGCACATCAGCCAGCGGAGAAATGCAAACAGGCATATTCATCACTCGCTCGATCAGGCTGCGACCCCCCGGTTGCAGCGGAAATCTCGAAAAGGGTTAAGCCGCGTGGGATGTCGTCAAGTCCGTCGTCGAAATGCCGAAAGAGGCGTTCGCGGCCACCGCGCGACAAATCGCGTGATTGAGCGAGTGCCCGGAGCGGTACGCCCGAAAATGCCCGTGAATGTCGCATCCGAGCAGGGCGAAGTCGCCGAGGCAATCCAGGATTTTGTGGCGGACGCATTCGTCGCGGCAGCGGAGTTCATTGCCGATCACCCCCTCGGCGCCGAAGATCAGCAGATCCTCATAAGTAACCCGCGTTCCGTATCCCTGCGCCTTGAGTGCGGCCGCTTCAGCTTCCAGGACGAACGTGCGGGCGAATGCGAGGTTGGTGACGAACGTTTCCGGTGTGAATTCAAAGGTCAGCAGTTGTGGACGAATAGGCGACCGCGGCCCATAGTCGAGTTCGTAGGAGATCACCAGGGATCTGCGAAGAATCGGCTTCGCGGAAACCTCGTAGCCCTGCGCGGGTTCGCCGACGTGAGCATCCTGGGAGACGACGAGGACTTCCCGCGTCGCGGATTGTTCGATGATCTCCGCTTCCAGCAGCGCCTGCACGATGTGGAGCGAACTGCCGTCGCCGCCGGGGGGTTCCGGACCGTCCAACTGCACCAGACAGTTGTCGATCTGCAGCCCGGCGAGTGCCGCCATCACATGTTCCACCATTTCGACGGTGGCGCCGGCGTGGGAGATCGCGGTGCGGCGCTGGCGGGGAACGACGTACGCGAGCAGCGCGGGAATCGGTTCCGAACCGGCGAGGTCGACGCGTTGAAAGGCGATGCCGCTGTTCTCTGGAGCGGGAAGCAGCGTGAGAGTGATGTCGGCGCCCGTCAGGAAGCCGAAGCCCCGGACGACGGCGGGCCGAGCTAATGTGCGTTGCAGGCGGGAATGCATGGCCCTGGAATCCGCACGGGACCACAATTCTCAGATGAAGACACCGCAGCGCAGGGACCCCGGTCGCGAAATCGCGCCGGGGTCGCCCACGATGATCGACCGATCACTTGGTGGCCGAGGCCCCCGCAGCGCGACGCTTACTTCACAGCGCCGGCCGGACGAGCGGCGGTCTGTCCGAACTTCTTATTCAGATAGTCGGTGACCGACAGCGTGATGTCGTTTTCGCTCTCGAAGTACACCACCTGGCGGTTCATGCCTTCGATGAGCTTCTGAGCGTTCTCGGTGTCGAGGTCTTCACGGTTGAACCGCAAAACCAGATTGTACTTGTAGAACTTGGCGTACTTGGTGACGGCGTCCGTCACGTCCATGTACACCGTGTGGTAAATCTGCGATTCCTTCTTCAGGAAGTCGCGCTGGGCGGCCCGACGGAAGGCCTCGAAGTCGGCCGAGGCGGCGGCGAACTGCTTTTCGGCCTGGGTGTATTCCGGGCTGGCTTCGGCAAACGACTTCATCTTGGCCTGCATTTCCTGCAGAGCCATCGCCTTGGTCTTGGCTTCTTCCTCGCTCACCTGGATTTCCGACTTCAGGTCTTCGCGCAGTCGGCTGAACTTTTCGTAGTTCTTGAAGACGTACGCCATGTCGATCAGCGCGACTTTGTGCGGACCGCTCGCAGCGGGAGCGGCCGACGTCGCGGCGGCAGCACCCTGGCTGTACGCGGGACTCGGGAGAGAGAGAACGGCCGACACCAAAGCGACCGCGGACGCCGACAGGACATACTTATTCACGGCTAATGCACTCCTTTGCGTGGCCGAAGCGGCGAGGGGACTCGCTGTATTGCGATCAGGCTAGCGACGCGTCGGCATCCTGCGTTGGCGTCGATCGCCGGTGTCGCCCACGTCCGCCGACATCGTCTGTGCCCATCCCAACACGGGACTGGGTGACGACGGCGGCGGACGAAGCGACGCGGCGGGGAGTATTTTGCACACTGTGGAAATCGCGTCAATACGGAGCGTCGACGTCAACCCCGGTCACGGCCTGCGAATTCTGAAGATTGTCGCAACCCGGCAGTATTGGCCGCTGTCTGTCGGCCGTGACGGGAAACACGCCTGGCGGACGCTCAATTCCCCGGAATCCTTCGCGTCCGGGAGCTGATCGCCATCGACATCGCAAACTCTGGCGATCGAAACGCAGCGGGCGCTGAGTTCGCCGAGCATTCTGGGTCGCTTCTGGCGTGTGTCGAGGAATTCCCGTAGCCGAACTCGCAAGAATTCTGATACGGGGATGGTTCCTCAATTTTGCGGGACAACGCCCTAGTCGTCCCGGCGGCTGCCCATGCCGCCGTAGCGGACGATGTAGTAGAGCAGCGTCGAGAGGGTCTGCAGCGTTCCAGCCACGTAAGTTAACGCCGCGGCGCCCAGGACGTCGCGCACCACCGCCGCGCCGTGGCTGTCGACGATTTGCAGTTCCGACAGCACGCGCTTGGCCCGGTTGCTGGCATCGAATTCCACCGGCAGGTTCACCAACTGGAACACCGCCACCCCGGAGAAGGCGATGATGCCCAACCAGATCAATCCCGGCAGCTGAAAAATCACGCCCGCGAAAAGCAACCCGACCGACAGATTCGGCCCCCAAACCGCCGCTGGGACGGCGATGTTCCGTACCACGAGAGGCAGGTACCGGCGGGCGTGCTGGATGGCATGCCCCACTTCGTGGGCGGCAATTCCCACGGCCGCCAGCGACCGCTCATGGTAAACGGCCGAACTCAGTCGCACCGTCTGCGAAGACGGGTCGTAATGGTCCGACAGCGTCCCCGGCGTCTCTTCGATGGGAATATGCGGCAGCCCCGCCTGATCGAGAATGAGCCGCGCCGCGGCAGCGCCGCTCAGAGGCGCCGGCTCCTGCATGGCTTGCTGGTACGACGACTTCACGCGTGCCTGGGCCCACATCCCCAGCAGGAAGGCGGGCGCGATGAACAGGAAATAGAGGGGGTCAAATCCAATCATGGCAGTCCGACGAGGCGTCTCCGCAAAGGCTGATCGTTCGCTTTCAATATCCTACGCACTCTGATCCTGCCGCGCTGGCGAAATCGCTCGGAGGTGAGATTCGTCTTGCAGGAACGAACACCGTCGGCGGTTGGATCACTCCGAGGATCGCAAAACCGCTGGCGTGAACTGGAGCCCGATGTTGTGACGGTTACGAGAGTTGCGCGGGTGCTCGACGGCTCAGGCTCCACCAGCACGATCGCGGGAGACTACCGACCGCCAGCGTTGCGAGGCAGATTCCACAAATGCCGGCGACGAGTTGCACCATTCCTTCGCGGAATCCATAAGAGTGCAGACCGATTCCCAATTCGTTCACGCCGAACCAGGACCAGGTGACCGCGATGTTCCCCGCGACGGCGAGCATCGCCAGGCCGCGTTCGCGGACCATCCCTCCCCAACGGGCATGCAGCGCCAGTGCGTTCCACAACACGATGATCAGAGCTCCGTTCTCCTTCGGATCCCAGCCCCAGAACCGTCCCCACGAGTCATCCGCCCAGAGTCCGCCGAGCACGGTCCCGACGAAGCTGAAGTAGATCGAAAAGCAGAGAGTGCCGTAGATCATCCGGTACAGATCGCGGCCGGCCTCCACAGACAGCGACGGCGTACAGACGCCGCGGAGGATGTACATGATTCCCAGCAGCCCCGCGAGATACGTCGTCGAGTAGCCGAAGGTGATGCAGGTGACGTGCGTCGCCAGCCAGAACTGCGTATCCAGCACCGCCTGCAGCACGACAAACGTGTCGCCGTCGGCTCCCAGGAAGTCGGCGACCCCCAGTGTCAGGAATCCGGCCATCGCGGCGATGATGGTGCCGATGCCGTTGCGATAAAACAGGTTCATCGCCAGACCCAACAGCGCACAGCCCCAGCCAATGAAGACCGCCGAGGAGTACAAATTGGTCACCGGCGGGCGACCGGAGATATACATGCGCGCGGCGAGGGCGAAGCAGTGGACGGCGAACGCCACCACCGCGACCCCCAGGGCCGCCCGATTGAACGGTTTAGACCATCCCAGCCAGCCGCACGCTCCGCAGACGAACGCAAAGACGTACAGCATCTGCGACAAGAAAAATGGCTGAAACCGGTTGAAGAAGGTCTCGAAGTCGGTCCGCGCCGTGGCGAGATCCGGTGGTGAATGGTCCTTCAGCCACCGTTTGTACTTGGCGACCTCCGTGTTGAACTCCTTGGGATCTTCATTCGCGTAGGCCACAAGAATGCGGGTGAAAGCTTCTGTCGGCTCGTCCGCCGATTGATTCAGGAACGTCGTCTTGACCAGGTTTTTCGTCCAGGCCCCGGCGAACGTGTCCCACTCGCTTTCCTGATCGACCGGCGGAACTGCCAGCGGCGGAGGCGTGAGGCGGCGCATCAGCGCCCGTTGTCGACTGATGGCTTCCACGAGGTCATCTTTGGCAGATTCTGGTCGGATGTTCGGGGGGTTAAAGGACTGCATCAGCAGGTCCAGGATGCCAATTTTCTTCTCCAGCTCCAGCACTTTCTTCTGATAGACGCTCACGCTGGCTGGGTCTTTGTCATGCGCGGCTTGCGCCTGTTCCGCCTGTTCGGTCAGCTTATTCCATTGAGGCAGGAACTCCGATGCCGCGTAACGGAAACGCTCTCGGCGCTCCAGCTCCAGCAGCTCCTGCACTTCAAGGTTCTCGATGCGGAACACGGGATGCTCGAACGCCTTATCCGGGCGGGCGATGAGATCCAGCAGCCAACGGACCGCAGGTTGCTTTTCGTCGTTCTTGTCGACGTACGTCTGTTTCCCTGAAATCGCCATCAAGCTGTTGCGGGCGAGGGTGTCAATCGGCTTGGTCCGCCCCTCTGCGACGATGGGCAACTGCGAGAATTCGTAGAGATCAAACTCAACCAGTGATGACTTGGGCGAGGCCATCCCCATCGCCACATAGGTGCCCGCCAGCACGACGGCAACCGCTGGAAACGCCAGTCCGAGCATCTGATCCAGCGCTGACGCTGGCTCGCCGCGCAGCTTTTCGGCTTGCGACGACGAGGTCTCTGCGCGCCGCAGGAACCGCAGCAAGGTGATGGCGAAATGGGCCAGCATCCCCGTGGCGGCCAGCATGCACGATACGTAGGGAATCATCCACCCGGTGTTGGTGACGACCTGCAGCGTCGTCCCTTCGATCTGCGTCTGAGGGTCCATGTGGTAGCCGCTCTGGTAAAACGTCTCGCCGGCAAATCGCAGCGGGTTGTTCATCCAGATCTTCAGCGTGCGATCGACGTTCCGCGTGGCATCGACCAGGTGCACGTCCGACGAATAATTCCTGGGGGTATTGGTGCCGACGTAGTCGTCCTTGCGCACGTCAACCAGTTGAAATTTGTAGGGTTTGTAATTCCGCTGGAATCGCAGCGCAACTTCGTAGGTGACGTCACCCACTTTCACGGGTTCGGAAAAATTCTGGGACGAAAAAATCAACCCGACGAGGTATGTGCCAAGCTTGGTTCCATCTTTCGTGCTCAAGGTGACGTAGGCCGACGAAAGGTCGACCTTGCTGTCGCTGTCGGTCCCGCTGCCGGGGCGGACCTCTTCAACGACCCATTCCAAACCCACGCCGGACGTGGCGGGGTTCTCGACACCCTGCTTGGGACGCACGATCGCAGAATTCTGCAGGAACCTGTCGACCTGAATTGTAAACGGCAGGCGGTCGTCGACGATCGGCGTTGCTGACTTGGCGGACGCCAACAGCATGTCTCGGGGAACGACCGTGACCTTGTCTTCGTCCGGAGCCGAGCGATCGACGACGGCAAGCTCCACCGTGCGAATGTCCTGCACGAAGTTGACCGTCTCCCCTTCCTGCATCTGCAGTTGACCTTCCACGGCGGTCAAACCGACGAGGAGTTCGCCGAACATCATCAGGCCGATGCCGCCGTGCAGCAGCACCATCCCGCCTCGGTTCTTGAAGACCAGGATGCAGCCCGCCAGCAGCACCACCGACGCCAGCCCCCCTTGGGTCAATTGCCACAGAATTCGCATCGCCGAATCGCTGAGCCGACCCGCCGATCCTTGCGACACGGCATAACTCAAGACCGCGAACTGCAGCAGGACCGCAGCGCCCCACAACCAGCGCGAAATTTGCTGCTCGGGCGCCAGGCTCCACCAGCCGTACGCCGAAGCCAAACTGGAAACGCCCAGACCGGCAAGCATGAGCCACCAAAGAGCATCGTAACTGACCCACGGATTTGTCTGCAGCCCTTCGGGATTGTTGGCGGACATCACGACCAGAGCCGTCAGCACCATGCCCGCAAGCGTCACCAGCAGACCCGACACCAGCCGCCAGCCGGTCGCCTGCACTTTGAACCGCACCAAATGGGCGGCCAGCAGGTTCAGCGACATCAGCGCCCCGATCAACCACCCCCCCGGAAAGTAGAAGCCGCCCGGAATCTGCGGGGGCTTGGCGCTGAAGAGCGCCAACCAGAATGACGGCGGCAGGAAAAGCTGGAATTCGATCCACGCGATCGACGTGCGAAAATACTCGTCGATCACCTGCCAGATGTCTTTCTCAACCTGCGCCAGCGTCCCGGCGAGAATGATGAAAATCGCCGCGGCGAACAGCGCCACGGTCAACTTCAGCGACGCCAGCGGCGAAAGAAGCTGATTGAGGAGCGGGCCCAGCCCGGCCTGCGCGTCCCGCGTTTCGCTGTCGGGTGACATCTCGATCGTCGCCATCATTTTCACCTATCTTTATCACAGCTCTCAACGAACCGCGGAACTCACCAACCAAAACGCTTGCGGTTTCGCGATCACCAACCACGATGCGATCACTCAAACCGCACCGACTTCACGAACGATTCAAACTTCGCCTTTTGGGCCAGGGCCACTTCGGAATGTCCCTGCAGCTTCACGAACCATGCCTTGCCGCCGTGATCGACGATCACTCCCAGAATGGTTTGCGGCTTCCCGGCACTCTCTGGACCGACCAGTTCCACGTAGTCTCCCTTGAGAGACCCCATCTCCACCTGCTGCATGGACTTCGCCAACTCTTCGGCGGAAATTGGTTCCAACCCGACTTGACCACGCCAGCGATTGACGTTGGGCAATCGTTCGCCCGCCTCACCGGCAAGATCGATGACGGTGATTTCGGCGCTTTTATCGCCCTCCGAGACCGTGAACGCCGCCTTCCGCATGCCGCCGACTTTGCCAGGCTGCCAGCCTTCCGGCGTGTCGTACTTCACTGCCGCTGGGCCGGAGTCCCTTTCGATTGGAGGAAGTGCTCCCGCGGCTCCGATCCCTGGCATCCCCATGCCTCCCGCAAAGGGAGCGTTCATCATCCCGCCCCCCTTGGTGACGCCGGTATAGTCGACGACCGTTATTTCCAGGCCGTTGGGCGTCGTGACCTTTTCCGCTTCCTTGCTCAATTGCTCGGCGCTAATCGGCGGCAGCGTCAACTGACCGCGCCAGCGATTGATGTTCGCCAGAATCTGCTCCGTCAGATCTCCCCCCGCGTTCGGCAGAGCGATCACTGTCAATTCCAGCGGCGGAGCGTCTCCCACCAGCAGTGTCGCGAACCGCATCCCGGAACCCGGTTGTTGCCGCCAACCCTCGGGCAAAGTCCATTGTGGTTCATCCTTCCCGGCGAACCGCAGCGACATCAGGAACGCGCGAAACTCATCGGTCCGCGCGCCGACCGCATCAATGGGACCAGTGAGCTTGAAAAACCAGAACTTGTCGTCGCCAGAAACAATCGCCCCCAGCATCCGCTCAGGCCGACTGGCCGTTGTCGCGTCCTTGCCGGACGCCGACTTCGGCAGATTCTCCGGCGGCGGAAGCTGGATTTTTTCGGGTTTGGGGATGGAGTATTGGGTAATCTGGGCTTCGGGTTTGCACCCGCCCAGACACACGGTCATCACCACCGCGCAACCATAGACAACGACGCAACTTGAGAAGCGGAACACGGTTACAGCGTCTCCTGGGGAGGCGACCCGGGACGCAGCCCAAGGCAGGCGGCGGGGCATCGCAGACAGCAGGCGGGAATCTTCACGGGCAGCTAACAGATTATAGGTCCGCCGACTGGGGAAAGTACACGACGAAGGCCGCCGGACCGCCATCCCCGGGATCCGCTTCACCGGGAAACCCTTGACTCACATTGGATTAAGGCGCTGTCTGGCCGGTAACTCGGTCTCAAAAGACTCTATGAATGGCCTTGACCATGCCTGTAGACTCAACCTGTCACTCTGTTCCCCGCATTGAAAGAGGTCGGGCGATGTTGGTCAGAATGCGCGTCTGGCTGGTAGCGCTCATGACTCCCGTGAGCATCTGCCCTGTCGGTGGTCAGGACATGCACCACCGGCGGCGACTGGATCCCTTCGTCGAAAGACAGCAGGACGAAGCCCTGCTGGAGCGATTCCTCGCACTGCATGTCGATACGGCACGCGAACCGGAAGCCACGCGCGCTGCGGTCGAACGCTGGCTAAGCGCCGCAAGGATTCCGTTCTCCTGGAATGAGGCCGCGCTTGAGGAGTCCGGAATCGAACTTTCGGCTCCGGTGACCGGCGTCCTCGTGAAAGTCCCGCTGGAAACGGCGTTCGAGTTGATCCTGGAACCACTGGGTGTCCGCTGGGTCGTCGAGGACCAGCAGATCAAGTTCACCGCAGAGGACGGATCGGAACATCAGTACTCGAAGATCTATCCACTCCGGGAGCCAGAGGGCAAGAAATTCGTTCTCAGCGAGGTATTCGGCCCCTGGTCTCAAGAGCACGCGCAGGTCGTATTGGGTACAGATCTTTACGCCGCGAACTTCGCTCCGTTTCGTGGACGAGAGGTCGAACGGCCTCGCTTTGAGAATTCACCGTCGTCGAAGATCGAGTACCAAACCCTGGAATTGGAACCCTCGTCGGTGAGTCGGAGTTGGGATGAGGACTTGCCGTGGTTGCTGCAATGTTTGACCAGTGGACCGTGGGCCGACAGTGAAGGTGCCGGTGGCTCCATGTCGCTGCACGGTCCTTACCTCCACGTGCGTCAGACGCTGCGGGGACATTTGGAGATTCGCTCCCTGTTGGACCAATTTCGGGCACAGGCATGGAAAGACGCCAAGCCGGAAGGAGTCCGACTGCGTCCTGGAGCCGACTTACAACTCGGTGCCAGGGAAGAACAAGATCAAGAGGAAGCGTGGCGAAGGGCCCTCTTGCAACCCATGGACTTCGATGTCTCAGATCAACCTTGGATCAAGATGTTGCGCGAGTTTGGACAGCAACGTGGGCTTTCCTGCTGGATTGACGAAACTGCGATGCAAGACGAAGGAATCGACCCACAAGTCGCTTTGCAGCGCAAAGTGACGCTGCAGCTGAGACAGCAGCCTCTGCAATCGGCCCTCAGTCCCTTGCTTGATGAACTTGAGCTCAACTGGATCCTCGAAGACGGCGTCTTGAAGATCACGACAGCAGGAATGGGCTGTGAGTGGCAGGAGACTCGCATCTATGACGTCACCGGGATTGAACTCATTCATCGGCCTCGGGAG
>JANRLN010000054.1:0-8110 GCA_033762515.1 Planctomycetaceae bacterium | reverse complement strand
GTACGCAGGACACGCGGCGCGCCGATTCATGAAGCGACCGAGCGGAGTCTCGACGTGCGGCGCACGATCGGCAGCGGAGATCCGGTCCGGGGTCGTACGAGCGAACTCGTCGCCACATTCGCGTTCGACCGCCGATACGAGGACGAGTTGCGACGCGCCGGAGAGATTCGGGATCTCTACGGCAATCTGGGCAAAGATCACGAACGCGTCTATTCCGCGGTCACAAGTTCCGGTGCGGCATCATCGATGGTTTCGGATTCTTCGGACCAATCCGCGGCATCCTGCGGGGGCTGGCGACAGATGTAGTTGATGATGGAACCGGTGTCGTCGCGGGTCATTTCCAGTTCGTCGACCGGGTAGCCGGCCTGCGCGAGCAGTGCGCGGCATTCCGCCTCGGTGCGCTGGTAGAAGTACCAGTCGACGAGCCACTGGTAGGCCGTGGCGTCATAGAAGTTGCAGTCCTTGAACGCCAGGTAGATCACGCCGGACTTCG
This sequence comes from Planctomycetaceae bacterium, assembly GCA_033762515.1. Taxonomy (GTDB): domain Bacteria; phylum Planctomycetota; class Planctomycetia; order Planctomycetales; family Planctomycetaceae; genus DSVQ01. The sequence goes on along the minus strand of JANRLN010000054.1, from coordinate 7,617 downwards.
CGACCGTCTCGCGGAGACCGCCCAGCATGCGGACCAGCAGACGGTCTGGGATGTAATCGAACAGGCCGACGCTGTAGATCACATCCGGTACGCCGAACGCCTCGTGGTTCATCTTGACGTTGCCGATCTTCAGGGCGTTGTGACGCACCATCTTCATCGACATCGTCGGGGGGAGCGTGGGGATGACGTTCTGCTGCACAAAGGCGATCGCCTCGTCGTCCAGGTCGGCGCAGGTGACGTCCACGCGGCAATCATCCGGCAGCCCCCATCCTCCGACATATTCCCGCCCCGGCCCCGAGGCGATGTTCAGAATCTTCAGCGAACGGCAGCGCAGGCTTTCGCCGATCAAAAAGTCGCGGGCCATTTTCAAGCGCAGCGGGACGGAGGTCCCCAACTCGGTTTGCAGGAAATAACGGTCGAGATATCCCCCCAATCCCAGGGACTTTACCTGACGGTCGTAAACCGTGGTCAACATCTGGTAGTCGCCGGCGTAGCCGCGCGGCTTGGCCAGCGCGTGACGCATGCACCAGCTTTGATCGAACCAGGGCTGGATCGCCGCTCGGAACCGCTCCTGGGTGGATCGGAGCAGCCGCACGTCGTCCTCAATCTGCGATTGCAACGTCTTGCAGGCGACGAGGCACTCTTCAATGGCGGCTCGAACGGTTTCAAAGACCGAATCATCCGACGGTTCAGCCGACGGAACCTGCGATTGCTGCACACGCTGCAGCGTCTGCGTTAGCTGCGCAACCGGACCAGCGAAGAAGTCTTCGACTTGCGTGGTCATAAATGCTCCCCCTTGGATGGAATTCACAGTGGCCCCCACACGGGGGCAAAGGTTCGACCAACCCGAATTCTCGAACTCGGAACACTCGGTAACGCTGCCTTCGGTTCCGTGTTGAAATTCTGCCCGACGCCGGGAGAGGCGGGCGAGAGCACTTCGCAGAAGCGAGGTGAATTTGGTGAGAATCGGTCTTCTAGGACCTGATAGGGATTCGGGGAAACCCTTAGCGTCTGAGCCGAATCGCGCGGAGATCGGCTTTGGGATGAGCAGACAGTCGCTTGTCGACGAAGTGTCGCAAACCATTTTGTAGTAATTGTTTGCGGAACCACCTGTTGCTGGAATCAGCCCCCGCCCGCGGGTCGGACATCTCCCGAGAGGGTGACTGATTCGCACGTGTTCACACGACCACCTAAAAAACTGAGCTAGAGTGGCGTACCCATGTTGCATTTCCGCCACTGTGTGGAGTCGGGCCGAGTCAACCATCGGCGCCGATCCTCGAATGCCCGACCGAAATCGATCTCCGAGTTCTGCGCCCGTCGACAGCGAATCTCAATCGGAGATGCGCTCTCGTCCGCCGCTGCGCGAAGCTGAGCGCTATGAGGCGCTCCAGTTGTTGACGCAGACTTTGGGTATGGAGTCGTTTCTCGGCTACGACTTGCAGCGACAGATGCAGGTGGTCGTGCAGGTGTTCCACCGCGCCGACTTCGATGCAACGGCGCTCGTTCGCCTGCAGCATGAAGCCGAGACGCTGCGGCGCACCGAAACCGGAGTTCCGGGAGAGATCCTGGAAATCGAACCGAATCGCGACGAATTGATTCTTGTCCGATCCCACGTTGCAGGGACCCCGCTCAGCCAGTTGCTCAGCGAGAGATCCCTCAGCGTGGCCGACGCCATCCGCGTCGGCTGCGACATTTTGCAGACATTGAGCCGCTGGCACGCGCTCAACGTCACGCATCGCCATGTGCGCCCCAGCAATATCATTCTGGAACGCGTCGAAAACGGACAGATCCAGCAGGCCACGCTGGTTGATCTGGGGCCGCCTCCTCTCATTTCCTCCGATCCGGCACATCGCGACCGACTGTTGCAGGTCGCGCACTACTTATCTCCGGAACTGTCGGGGACTTCGGATGCGGTGGTCTCGGCTCCGTCGGACCTGTACGCCGTCGGGGCGGTTCTCTTCCACTGTCTGACAGGGCGTCCCCCCTACCGGGGCGCCACCGTGGGGGATTTGCTGCTGGAGCGGTTGACGCGTGAAACGCCCAGCCCGCGCGCCCTCAATGCCGCGATCCCCCTGGCGCTTGATGAACTGGTCCGTCGCCTGCTGCAGGAGCAGCCCGACGACCGCTACCAGTCGGCATCGGGCGCGCTGGCGGATCTCAAGGAAATTGGTCGTCGAATCGGCGGCGACGGTCCGGATTCGCGGTATGTCATCGGCCGGCATGATCGGCGATCGAGCCTGACCGAACCGGCGTTCGTGGCGCGGGACCGCGAGTTGACCAGCCTGGAAAAGTGTCTGGAACAGGCACGGGAGGGTCAAGGGGGACTCGTATTCCTCGAAGCGGAGTCGGGATGCGGAAAGTCGCGGCTGCTGGAGGAAATGGCGCGGAGCGCCGCGGGAAGCGGCGCGTTGGTTCTACGGGGCAGCGGTCAGCAGGAAACCCGGGAGCAGCCGTTCGCCGCCCTCCACGGCGTTGTCGGCGGACTCCTCGGAGATCCCCAGACGGATCGTGGAGACCTGATCAATCGCCTCCCCGAGGAATCGCTGCACTCCGTCCAGCAGGCTCTGCCTGCTCTGGCAGCCCTCTGGCAAGACACGCCCGACACTCCCACTCAGGAAGCAACCGTTGACGACACGGCCCGCACCATCTTTGCGGTCGCACAGTTCCTGACGGCTCTGGGAGGACCGCAGCGTCCGGCAGTCGTCCTCCTGGACGACGGACAGTGGGCGGATGAGGCGACGATCAAATCCATTCGCCGCTGGCAGCGCCTCATTCAGGAGCGCGAGCCGGGAAACTGCCATCTGCTGCTGGTCGCGGCCTTCCGCGCCGACGAGTTGAGCGAGGATGACCTGCTCCGGCGGATGGCGCCCCACGAAGCCATCACCCTCGGTTCGCTGGAAACCCAGGACTTGGGGCCGCTGCTGGAGTCGATGGCGGGTCCGCTGCCGGATGCAGCGATCGAGACCATCGTCCGACTCTCGGACGGATCTCCGTTCATGGCCACCGCGGTGCTGCGCGGCCTCGTGGAGGCGCAGGCCCTGACGGCGGGGACCGGCGGGTGGAGACTGGATCCGCTGGCGGCGCGCGACCTGCAGTCGTCGGACCAGGCGGCCGATCTGCTGGCCAAACGACTGGAGTTCCTGCCGCCGGAAACGCTGGCGCTGTTAACGGCCGGGGCGATTCTGGGCAAGGACTTCGAGATTGGGTTCGCGGCGCACCTGTGCGACCAGGATCGCGTCGCCGCAGCTGAGGCGGTCGATATCGCCCGGCTGCGGCGGCTGGTCTGGTCGCGCGGCGACACAGGAATCATCGTCTTCGTTCACGAGCGGATTCGCGCCACGATTCTCGCGCGATTGAGCGGCGAGGAATGTCGACAACTGCACCGCCGCGCCGCCGAACACCTGCGTCGGCACGCGCCGCAACGCGCCGCCGACCTGGCGTATCACTATGACGCCGCCGGCGAAAGCGCAACGGCGCTGGCGTTCGCGCTGAAGGCCGCCGAACAGGCCCACCAGCGGCACTCGCTGGAGTTGGCGGAACAACAGTATCGCATCGCCGAGCGGGGGGCCGTGCATTCCGAACTGTCCGTTCGCTTTCGTGTGGCCGAAGGGCTCGGTGATACGCTGATGCTCCTGGGTCGCTATGACGAGGCGGGACGCAGCTTCGACAACGCCGGCACGTTTGCCGCCAGCCCCCTGGAGCGGGCTCAGATTCTGGGCAAGATCGCGGAGCTGCGTTTCAAGCGGGGGGACATCGAACATGCGCTGGACGACTTCGAGTCGGCGCTGGGAGCGCTGGGCTGTTACGTCCCGAAGTCGCGCTGCCTGGTCATCGTGTGTCTGGTGTGGGAACTCCTGATCCAGATCGTCCACACGGTGTTCCGCGGACGATTGCATCACCTGGGTCGTCTCCCCAGTGAGTCCGAACGGCTGGCGCTGCGGCTCTACAGCAATCGCGCGCACGGCTGCTGGTACTGCCGCGATCTTCTGAGCTGCCTGTGGTCGCACCTTCGGGGGATGAACGCGGCGGAGCGCTACCTGCCTTCCACGGAACTGGCGAACGCCTATGCCGAACACGCCCCGGCGATGACGCTGATCGCGTATTTCTCGCGGGCCGTTCGCTACGCCGAACGGGCGCAGGCGATCAGCGCCGCGCTGGATGATCCCTGGGGGGAGGGGCACGCGCTGCACTATCACGGCGTCGTCCTGTACGCCGCTTCGCGCTACCGGGAGTGCATCGCCCGTTGTCGTGAAGCGGTGCGACTGCTGGAACGCAACGGCGACTTCTGGCAGGTCCACATTGCGCGGTACCAGATTGCCGCCAGTCTGTACCGTCTGGGCGATATGGCGGGCGCACTGGAAGAGGCGCAGATCAATCATTTCTCGGGCCTGGATCTGGGGGACGAACAAGCCTCGGCGATCAATCTGGACATCTGGGCGCGGGCCGTACCCGATGGGGTTCCGGTGGAAGTTCTGGAACGCGAACTGGCCCGCCACCGTCGCGATGTCCAGGGAACGACTCAATTGCTGTTCGCTCACGGCGTCTCCCAGCTGCACCGCAACGAACTGGAGGCCGCAGCCGAAACGTTGGAGCTGGCGATTTCGGTGTCGGAACAAGCCGGCGTGAAGAATCCGTATACGTCGCCGGTCTTGCCGTGGGCCGCCCTGGCGTGGCGGAGGCTGGCGGAGGCAACCGCCGATGTCACGCCGCAACGCCGCGAGCTCTATCGCCGAAAGGCGGGGCGAGCGCTGCGAAAGGCGATGCAGAATTCCTGGTTCAGCCGGAACGACCTCCCCCGGATTCTGCGCGAGCTGGGCCTCCTGTCGGCCGCGGCCGGCCACCTGCGCCGGGCGCGGCGCCGGCTGCGTGAAAGTCTCCGCGAAGCCCGACGCCAACACGCCCAACAGGAACTGGCGCTGACGTTAAAGGACTACGCGCGCATCGGCCGCGAAGTCGGCTGGGCCGACGCCGAAGCCTGTCATCAAGAGGCAGAGGGGCTCTGGCTGGAGCTGTCTCCCTCAATGCCCGGTCCGGCCCGCGATCGGGCCGCGCGGCCGGCCGCCAGCCTGTCGCTGCTGGACCGGTTCGACACGATTCTCACGTCCGGCCGCGAGATCGCCTCCGCGTTGTCGCCCGAGACGGTTTACCAACTGGCCTGCGCGTCGGCGAAGCGGCTGTTGCGCGGCGAACGCTGCGTGGTGCTCAAGCCCACCGACGAGAGCGACGCCACCTGGCATTCCCTCGGGGGCGACGTGATCGCCAACGTCGACGGCGAACTGCTGCGGGAAGCGCTGGTCTCAGGACGGGCGGTGACCAATTCGTCGAAGTCCCCCACCGACAGTTCCGGCAGCCTGACGTCGTCGCGCAACAGCGGTTCCCGGCTGTGCGTGCCCCTCTCCGTCCGGCAGTCGGTCGTGGCCATCCTGTATGTCACGCACGATCAGGTGCGAAACCTGTTCCGTCGCGAAGAGGAGCAACTGGCGGAATTCATCGCCGCCATCGCCGGCGCCGCGCTGGAGAACGCCGAAGGCTTCCATCAACTGCAGCAACTCAATGCCACGCTGGAAGCCCGCGTGGAGGAACGGACGGCGGCGGCGGAGTCGCGCGCCTCGCAACTGTCGCGGTCGAATCGCGCCCTGGAACGGATCGCCCAGGAATTGCGGCAGGCTCAAGAGGAACTGCAGGCCTCCAAGCTGGCCGCCGAAGCGGCCAGCGCCGCCAAGAGCCGCTTCCTGGCCACCATGAGCCACGAAATCCGCACCCCCATGAACGGGGTGATCGGAATGACCGAGCTGGCGCTGACCACGGCGCTGTCCAATCAGCAGCGCAACTACCTCACCGTGGTCAAGGAATCGGCGCATGCGCTGTTGTCGCTGCTCAACGACATTCTCGATTTTTCCAAAATCGAGGCCGGCCATATGGAGCTGGAGAGCATTCCCTTCCCGGTGAGCGACACGATTTACGACGCCTGCCGGCTCCTGTCGGTGAACGCCTCCAAGAAACAGCTCGACCTCGTTTGCCGCGTTGTGCCGCAAGTCTCCGCGCGCCTCGTCGGAGATCCGGGTCGCCTGCGGCAGATCGTGGTGAACCTCGTCGGCAACGCGCTCAAATTCACCGAACGCGGGGGCGTGACGGTGACCGTCTCGCAGGAGGCCGAAGATGCGACCCACGCCCACCTCCATGTGGCGGTCCGCGACACCGGCATCGGGATTCCGGTCGACAAGCAGAAGTCGATTTTCGAAGCCTTCCGACAGAGCGACAACTCAATTACGCGGCGGTTCGGCGGCACCGGGCTGGGACTTTCGATCTCATCCCAGTTGACGACGCTGATGGGCGGACGCATCTGGGTTGAAAGCCAGCCCGGCGCCGGCAGCACCTTCCACGTCGTCGTCCCCCTGGCGCGCGTGATCGAAGAGGTCTCCGACCCGTCGCCGCGATTCGTCGATCCGCTTCAGATCCTGGTGGTGGCCGCGAACGACGAAGCCCGTCAATTGCATCGCGAAACGCTGGAGGCCGCCGGCTGCGTGGTGGAGGCGGTCCGGTCGCCGCAAGAGGCGATCCTGGCCGTCATGCTGCAGCCCCGCGCGGAGCGTCGACTGCAGGCCGCCGTGATCGAAATGGGGGCGGTCGACGACGCCGCGCTGGAACTGACGGAACGTCTCAGCAGCGATGCGCTGGGACTGAACCTGCCGATCGTGTTCATTCTGCCGGCCGGCAACGCCGCCGCGGTCGAGCGCTGCCAGCCGTTGAGTCGGGTGACGACCCTGACCAAGCCGGCCAAGCCGCACGAGATTTGTGCGGCGCTCGCGTACGCGCTTTCGGCGACAGACGAGCCGACCGCCGCCTCCGCGAACCCGACAACTCCCGCCGATGCGCCGTCGCGACCGTTGCGGATTCTCCTGGCCGATGACAGTCCCGTGAATCAGGAAGTCGCTCTGGGACTGCTGGAACTCGACGGGCACACCGCCACGGCCGTGGATGACGGCCAGGCGGCCGTGGACGAGTGGGAACTCGGAGACTACGACGTGCTGCTGTTGGATGTGGAAATGCCGGTGCTCGACGGGTTGTCCGCCACCCGTCGTATTCGGGAACGCGAAGCGTCCCTCGGCCGCGGCGATCACGTCCCCATCTTCGCGATGACGGCCCACGCGATTCAGGGTTATCGGGAAACCTGCCTGAACGCCGGCATGGACGGCTACATCACCAAGCCCATTCAGCCGGAAGAATTGCGCCAAGTCCTGAGGGACGCGGCCATGCAGCTCGATGGTCCGGCCGCCGTCGGCCGGGTTTGATTTCCAGACCGCGAGACAACGACTCACCGGGAGATCCGCCATGCCCTCACACTCCCCTGCGTTCCTGACACCCTGCCGATTGCTCGCCTGGATGATGGTCTGCCTGTTCGCGACGGAACCCTGCCGCGCCGCCGGACGCATGGTGGAAATCCAATTGGACGGAGGTTCCCGCGTGGGAACCGTCGTCGCGCACGACGCCGAGTTCGGCTGGTTCCAGGAGCGAGACGGACGGCTGAACCAGATTCGGCTCAAGGACGTTTCCGCTTACAAGCCGCTGGGACAATTTCGGCCCTGGAACAGTGTTGAGCTTCGCGAGCGGCTCTCC
>JANRLN010000053.1:0-3346 GCA_033762515.1 Planctomycetaceae bacterium | reverse complement strand
CGAGGAAAACGGTGAACTTGTCGGCCTTGCCGTCGCCGTCGGTGTCCTCCAGGATCTTGATCCGGTCCTGCCCCGGTCCCGGCGACTTCCGCGGATACTCCAGTGACTCCGTAATCCAGAATCGCTGCTTCTCGTCGATCGCCATCGCCACCGGATTAACGATGTCGGGTTCGCTGGCGACGACATCGACGACGAACCCTTCGGGGACCGTCATCATCTTTGCCGCCGTCTGGGCATCGCGCGGCTCATTGGGCGGCTTGTCCTGGGCATGCGGAATCTGCGCATCGGCGGCGGAGAGCAACTGGGGGCAGAGCCAGAGAACCGACAGCAACAAGCAAAACCAGGCCGACATGGGAAATCCTCGTTCTCTCGGGCGATAGAGCTGAGTAAACTCATTGTGCGGTGCGTCGAGTGTGTCGCAAGAAACCTGCTGTCCAAGGGGAGTCATTAAACATGCCAGCGGATTCGAGCGCCCTTGTCGACGAAGTTCGTGTCCCGGCGGATGTCGTTGATCTCGCCAGCTTTCGTCGTTGGGCCGCGTCAGATTCCTTCCCCGAGCGCGGGAAGATTTCGTTTCTCGGCGGCGAAGTGGAAGTCGACATGAGTCCTGAGAACATCAATGCGCACAACACGGTCAGAGGTTGTCTGACAATTGCTTTGGGCTTGCTGGCCGATGAGGAAGGTTCCGGACAAGTCTTTCCGGACGGCGCGATGGTGATCAATGTCGACGCCGAACTTGCCAACGAACCTGACTTGGTCTTCGTTCGCTTTGATTCCTTGGAATCGGGCCGAGTGACGATCGGCGAACCGGGAGAAGATCCTAACCGTGCGATCGAATTAATCGGATCGCCCGATTTGGTGGTCGAAGTCGTCAGTCCCTCCTCGGTCCGCAAAGACAAGCGGGATCTCCGCGAGCGTTACTTCCGCGCCGGCGTCCAGGAATACTGGTTGATTGACGCCCGCCGGGAGCCGTTGTCCTTCGAGATCCTGGTGCCAGCCGATCACGGATTCGAGCCGGCGCCGACCGATCCCGAAGGCTACGTGACCTCTCCGCTCTGGAATCGCCGGTTCCGCCTCGTCCGGCAACCACATCGCACGGGTCTGGTGCGGTATCGTCTGGAATCCGTTTCGGCACTCCAGTAGGCCGCTTATCAACATGGGAGCGCCCCGTTACATCCTTGGTTCCCGTTCGCCGCGACGCCGCGAACTCCTGGCCTACTTGATCCCCGACGACCAGATCGAAGTTCTCGCCCCCCCGTCAACGGACGAGGCGGACTTCGAAGGACTCAGCAGTTGGCCGGGGATCCGACAGCGACTCGTCGAGATCGCCCGGCACAAGGCCGAGCAGGTCGCCCGGCAGGCGGAAGGTCGGCTCGAAACCTCAACGATCATCGCCGCCGATACAACGGTGGTCGCCTCCGGCGGCGCCGAATCATCGACGCTGGAAGGTTGTCGTACCCCGTTGCTGTCGTTGGGGCAGCCTCCCGAAGATGACACCTGGTCCGAAGTCGTCCGTTCATGGTTTCACGATTACTACGCCGGCCGAACCCACTGGGCCGCCACGGCCTTGGTGGTGCGGCGTCCGGATGGTCGTGCATTCTGCGACGTCGTCTCTACGGCGGTGACCATGCGGAGCGATGTCGATCCGCTGCTCGACTGGTATCTGGCAACGGGCGAACCCCGCGGTAAAGCTGGGGGATACGCCCTTCAAGGAGCGGGGAGCCTGTTCATCACCCGCGTCGACGGCAGTCTGAGCAACGTGATCGGCCTACCACTGGAACGTCTGCGCGAGATATTACTCCTTGAAGCCCAGCCTTAACGGCGCGTGAGCATCAGCTGCTCGAAATGGCCGGAAAAAAGCTCCAAATCTCAAAACTCAAACAAGCTCCAATTTCCAAATTCCAAACCAGACTTCATCGGCAGCACGTTTGAAATTTGTCGGTTGGGATTTCTTTGGGATTTGGTGCTTGAGATTTGGCAGCATTGCTAGAAAAACCGCGGCGAATTGTTTTGAGACAGTTCCTCACGGTGGGCTTCTTCACGCGGCGTTCCATTCCCCGCTGAAGACCTCCGTCGCCGGCCCCGTCATAAACACCGGCGCGGCGTCGTCCGACCATTCGAGTTCCAAGTCTCCCCCGGGGAGGTGTGCCAGTAAATGGCGCCCGGTGCGACCCGTCAGCACCCCCGCCACGGCCACCGCACACGCCCCGGTGCCGCAGGCGAGCGTGATGCCGCTGCCCCGTTCCCAGGTCCGCATGGTCACCTCTCCGGGCGAGTGGACCTGCACGAAGTGGACGTTGATCCGCCGCGGAAAGATCGCCGCATGCTCCAGTCCCGGACCCACAATTTCCAGCGGCACCTTGGCCACATCGCGGCAATAGAGGACCACGTGCGGATTTCCCATCGACACGCACGTCATCCGCGGATCCAGCCCGCAAGCGGCGTACAGCGGATCATCAGCGGCCTGCGGTGCGCCCGTCAGAGGAACATCGATCACCCGATCCCCGGGGAGCGTCGTGGGAATTTCCGCGGCTCCGAGAATCGGTGTCCCCATATTGACCCGGATTTTTTCCGCTCGGCCTCCCGCATCGGCGGTCACTTGCAAGGTCAGAACGCCGCGACCGGTTTGAATCTTCAATTCCGGCCTGGTCGCGATGCCATGGTCGTAGACGTACTTGGCGACACAGCGGACCCCGTTGCCGCACATCTCCGACTCGCTGCCGTCGGCATTGAACATCCGCATGCGGGCGTCGGCGACCTCCGACGGCCCGATCAGAATCAAGCCATCGCCCCCGATGCCGGTGTGGCGATCACTCACCGCCATCGCCACCTGCGGGGCGTCCCCCGGCAGTTTCTCGCGAAAGAGATCGACGTACACATAATCGTTGCCGATGCCGTGCATCTTGGTGAAACGCATGGTGGGACTCGTCGGTAGCCAATTCATTGGGTGAGAGAAGGAGGGATCCTAACCAGACACGCAGCTCGCGAGGATGTTCAGGCCCCCTGGATGATCCGGTTATACTCGGCGTGCGGGCCGATCCAAAACCAGACGAGCCCGTCGTCGCTGTCCACCGCCAGCGCGCGGTAGCCGATTCCGACCCGAGCCGACCAGAGGCGGCCGACCCGCTTGAATTGCAAGGAAGGGTACCGAGGGTCGGCTTGCATCAACTCAAAGCAGCGATCGGCCAGTTTCCGCACGACGTCGGGCAGGAGTTGGTAACACTCCCAAAACTCGGGGGTCGTGTGGTGATTCATATCGGGCGCGTCTGCCCGGCCCGGTGTTGGGCGAGCGCACGGTCCGCCAGTGCGTCCAGCCGGCCGGCATGTTCGTCTCGCTCGATCTGCG
>JANRLN010000052.1:0-38903 GCA_033762515.1 Planctomycetaceae bacterium | reverse complement strand
AGATGGTCGCTGATGACGGCGTAAAGCTCGATGACGTGATTGCGGCTCAGGTGAGCGACGGCGTCCGCACGAACATCGTCTGGCAACTGCTCGCTTACCTGGTGCTCACCTCCTCGGAAATCATGGTGTCGATCACCTGTCTGGAGTTCTCGTACACGCAGGCGCCCAACCGCATGAAATCACTAATCATGTCGTTTTACCTGCTGTCCGTGTCGCTGGGAAACCTCCTCACGTCCGCCGTCAATCAGTGGATTCAGAACGCAGATGGTTCGACCAAATTGCCCGGCGATAGTTACTATTGGTTCTTCACGGCCATGATGTTGCTCGCATCTGTCGGTTTCCTCTTCGTCGCGGCGACCTATCGCGAGAAGACATATATCCAGACTCAGGCGGAAGGCGAGGTGACGCCGTGACGTTCAGAAGCCTGTTCGGCTTGTGGTTGTTGACCTTCACGACGGCGACCTGGTCGCAAGAGGACTCTTCCGTCGTGAGGTCCGTCAGTCAAACCGCGGCGCTGCCGTCAAAGATCGCCTTCGGGTCTTGCGCCAAAGAGACCAAGCCTCAGCCGGTTCTGGACGTCGTCGTCGCCCAGAAGCCGGATCTGTTCATCTACCTGGGAGACAACATCTACGGCGACACCCGCGACATGAACATCTTGTGGGCGAAATACGCCCAATTGGGAGCCAAGCCCGAGTTCCAGCGGCTGCGCGCTGCTGTCCCGGTGCTGTCGATCTGGGATGACCATGACTTCGGGGAAAACGACGCCGGCAAGGACTACCCGTTTAAGGCGGAATCGCGCGAGATCTTCTTCGAATTCTGGAAAGTCCCTGCCGACAGTCCCCGGCGAGCGCATCCCGGCATCTATGGCGCGCACGTCTTCACGGCGAACGGTCGCACGCTGCAAGTGATCTTGCTTGACACCCGCACCTTCCGCGATCCCTTGAAGAGGAACCCGAAGCCGATTCCCGCCGGCAGTCCTCTGAAGAACGATTACGAACCCGACCCGACCCCGGAGAAGACATTTCTTGGCGCGACGCAGTGGGCTTGGCTGGGGGAGCAACTGCGACAGCCCGCCGATGTGCGGATCGTCGCCTCCTCCATTCAGTTCGGCCACGAGTACAACGGCTACGAATCGTGGACCAATCTACCCCGCGAGCAGCAGCGGTTCATCGATCTGATCCACAGCACCAAAGCCAATGGCGTGGTCTTCATCTCGGGCGATGTCCACTGGGCGGAGATCTCGAAGCGCGACATCCCCAACGGGTATCCGCTGTACGACGTCACAGCCAGCGGCATCACCGAAACCTGGCCTCATGTTGAAGCCAACCGCTATCGGATCGGAGAGGCCGTCCGCGAGAACCACTTCGGCCAGATCGTCATCGACTGGACAAAGCCCGATCCTGAACTGTCGCTGCAAGTGATTGACAAAGCAGGAACTCTCCGCCGCAATGAGCGAGCGCCGTTGTCAAAGTTGAGATTTGCGGCGGAATGATTCGAGGGCCAGAGAGATGGGATGGACCCTGCTGTCCACCCGTGTCCTGGTCTTCGATCTTTCTGGGTCCGACGTTTGTTCGATCGCTCGCGGCCGGAAAAAAATTCGTCTTGCCCGGTCCTGCAGAAACGCCTATTCAGCCAGTTGGTGAAGTTTCACACGCTGCAGGACCTGGGCGATGTCAACTGCACGCATTCGGGGATGACCATGGCGCCTTCATTCACGATTGTGATTCCCACGTACAATTACGGTCGCTACGTGACCCGCGCGATCGATTCGGCGCTAGCGGCCACCGGTCCGTCGCGTGAAGTGATTGTCGTCGATGACGGTTCCACGGACGATACTGCCGACGTTGTGCGCCGTTATGCAGAACGCATCGTTTTTGAACGGCAGACGAATCAAGGGGTCTCCGCCGCCCGCAACCGGGGCCTGGAATTGGCGCGAGGTCGATATATCGTCTGCCTGGATGCCGATGACAAGCTCCTTCCGAACGCCCTGGACGTCTTCCAGCAGCAGATCGACCTGGCGCCGGACCTCGGCATTGTGTTCGGGTCGTACATTGCCGTCGATGAAGATGGCCGGCCCGTTCCGGGCCGAGTTCCCCCGAGAATGGGTGAGCCGCTGTCGAACTTCCACCACTATCTGATGCACCGTTTTACAATCGGCAATGGTCGGGCGGCGATCCGCCGCTCGTTGTTTGAGACGATTCGCTATCCAGTCGGCGTCACACATGGCGAAGATCTGGTGGTCTTTGGCCAGGTTCTGGCCCTCAGTCAGGCCGTCTCGGTGGCGACCCCGGTGTCCGAATGCTTTGACCACGGCTCGCGCGCGCGCCGCAATTTCGAGCGTTTTCTCGACAACGGCACTCGGACAATTGACGCATTGTTCAACCCGGACATTTTGCCGCCGGAAGCCATGGAACTCCGACCGGTATTCCAGTCGCGCTGGCTCTTGGAACTCGCTCGTGCGGCGCTGAAACTCGGCCGCACCGCTGAGTCGAGGCGACTCTTTCACGACGCCTTCGCGTGCCATTGGCATACCGCACTGGATGCGCGCCATCTCTCGCGTTATCTGCGCACCTATCTTCCGCCTCGCAAGGCTGCCTAGCCAGCAGACGCGAGCGGCGTTGCAGATCCCCGCAGGATGAGCCGCGTCCAAAAAGCGATCGATCTTCGTTCGCCGGCCCTCTCGGCAGGCGCAACCGTCGAAACCTCAGCGCACGTGCGAGCGGGCTCACACGAGGTTCGTGCGCGGTTCTTGCAGCAGACGTTGAATCGGAACCATCGCGCACGCAGGTGTGCCGCCGTGCTCGGAACCCGTCTCGCCGCCTCTAAACCAGCACGGGCGACTTGGGCGAATAGACCGCCGCCTTGCACTGGCGTAACCGTTCGAAAGTGTCGGTTACGCCCAGGACGGTTTCCGCCGCGCCGAGAATCAGGTGACCGTCGGGACGCAGAATGGAACTCATCCGGTCGAGGATCTGCTTCTTGCCAGGGTTTTCGAAGTAGATCAGCACGTTGCGGCAGAAAATCACGTCGAAAGTGCCGAGTTGGTGATACGAATCCATCAGGTTCATCGCGCGGAAGCGGACCCAGCGACGCAGGTCGTCCTTGATGCGCCATCCCTCGGGATGCTGCACGAAGTGCTTGACCAGGAGTTGAATGGGGAGGCCCCGCTGGACTTCGAATTGCGAGTAAACCCCCGATTCCGCCCGCGCCAGCGCGCCTTTCGACAGGTCGGTCCCGACAATCTCAATGTTCCAGTCGTTGATCTGCGGGAAGCTGTCACGGAGCAGAATGGCCAGCGAATAGGCTTCCTGACCAGTGGAGGCGGCCGCGGACCAGATCCTCAATCGGCGGGTCGTCATGCGGGATGCGATCAGCTTAGGCAGCAGATGCTCACGCAGCTCGTCAAAGGGAGTCTTGTCCCGAAAGAAGAGCGTCTCATTGGTGGTCATGGCTTCAATGACGCCGTGAGCCAATGCCTGCTGAGGATTCCGGCGGATCTCGACCACCAGGTCGGAAATCCCGTTGAGTCCCCAGGACTGCGCCAGAGGGATCAGGCGTGCTTCCAGCAGGTACTCTTTGCCGCCGCCGAGCGACAGTCCCGAGTACTTGAGCAGGAATTGCGTCAGGAATTCATAGTCAGGCGAAGCAATCATCACACGACCTCAGCCATGCAGGATTTCAACAATCGGGAAGCAATTTGATCGAGGGGCAAGACCTCGTTGGCGAGACCGGCGCGCACCACGGCGCCCGGCATGCCCCAGACCACGCTGGTCGCTTCATCCTGAGCGATCAGCCAGCCTCCTTGGTTCACCAAATTTCGCGAGCCTTCCAGCCCGTCTTCCCCCATCCCTGTCAGCATCACCCCCAGCGCCGCCGAACCGTAACAGTTGGCCGCTGAGCGAAACAATGGATTCACCGAAGGTCGGCAGTAGTGCTCAGGCGTCGCCTGAGAGAGCTTCGTCCGCAAGACTCCCTCCCGCCGTTCAACTTCCAGGTGATAGTCCCCGGGGGCGACGTAAGTATGCCCCGATCGAACGGCCTCCATGTGGACGGCTTCCTGGCACGGACGTCCCGTATCCGCGGCCAGATGCTTGGCGAGCATCGGCGTGAACAGCGGAGGCATATGCTGCACGATGAAAATCGGCAGGGGAAAGTCCGTCGGCAAGCCACACAAGACCGCCCGCAAGGCCTGCGGCCCGCCCGTGCTCGTGCCAATCACCAGAATGGTGGGGACCGGCTGTTCGCCGCCCATGCTCCGCCGCGAAAGGGGCGGTGGAGGAACGGGTGAATACGTTGCTGTTCGCGTCGACGCCGCTCCCAGCGCATGAATCAGGGGAAGCAGTTCGCGCGTTAACTGGTCGATGCTGGCGGACACGCTTGCTGAGACTGGCTTGGCAATGCATCCTGCGGCTCCCAGGGCCAACGCACGGCACGTAATGTCGGCGCCTTCACTGGTGAGCGCGCTGGCCATGATCACCCGCGTCCGCGGGAATTCGGCCTGAATGCTCCGCAGTGCGGTGAGTCCATCCATCACAGGCATCTCGACATCGAGCACCACCACATCGGCGGGAGTGCGGCGCAGCTGCGTCAGTGCGGCCTCCCCGTGCATGGCGGTGCCGATCAGTTGCAGCGCGGCATCTCCCTCGACAGCCCGAGCGACGAGACCCCGGACCACGGCCGAATCATCGACCACGAGGACCCGGATTGGTGTCGCACTCATAGGATTCCGACTCCCTGCAGCTTCTCCAGGACGATGTCCTGAGTGAATGGCTTCATGATGTACTCGTTCGCCCCGGACTGCAGCGCATCCATGATACGGTGCATTTCCCCTTCCGTCGTGCACATCACGATCTGCGGCTGAGGCAACTTCGCGTCTTGTCGCACCGCCCGCAGGAACGTGATTCCATCCATGATGGGCATGTTCCAGTCGAGCAGGATGGCGTCGATCTCCGGATGCTGGCGCAACTGCTCCAGGGCCAACGATCCGTTCTCTGCTTCCAGCAATTCGCAGCCGAGTCCCGCCAGGATGCGTCGCATCGCCAGCCGCACGGCCCGGGAATCATCAACCAGCAAGACGGTTTTCATGACAAATCCACCCCCTTGTCCAATACCCAGACCACTCGACTCCACAGGCACGGGCTGCGACACGCATTGAACCGGCGTCGAACACGCAAGCATCCCTCACGAAACGAGTCTGACGAGGAGGCAAGCCTTGACGCATGAGTAAAATCGGCCACGGAGAATCCCTCCCACCTCTCGCCGTCAGATCAATCGCTGTCTTCGCTACATCCGCTGATTTCGGGAAGCTGGCGACCGATACGCAGGGACTCAAGCTCACGCAGGCTTCCTTCGACGCTCCCAGCCCCGGAACGACTCGATCGGTCCCCGCAGCCTTTCTGGAGAGCGCCCGCCCCCCGGAATCCGGGAAACGGATTCCAACGCTCAGCCGGAGCTATCGCGGACCGGGTTTGGTTCCCGGCAAGGCTTTGTCGGGGTCTGCGGCGTTGAAGAAATCGTCTTCCGGCGGGGTCGGGGGGAGCCGCTCCCGGGAGGGGGCATTTTCGTTGCGCGTGGGGAGCGGCGGAGCAAACTCGTCATCGAACAGACTGGGAGCCGGGTTGGACGCCGGGGGGCGACTCGATCGGCTCGGCGGTCGAATGTTCGAACCCGATCGCGGTGCCGGTTCCGGGAAGTCGAAGACGTCTTCGTCCTGCCGCCGAGACGGGGGCAACGGTTCCGGTTCTTCATCCCCAAACCGGGAGGGTTTGGCGAGCCGGTCTTGATTGGCGATGCGATTCGGAATCAGCACGGGCGGCACGGGCAGCGTGAACGTCGGATTGTCGGCAATCTCCGGCAACTGGTCGTTGAGATTCTTGACATAGGGGTGCACGAGAGCATTGAGCTGCTCGGGCAGGATTGGAGAAATGGTGTTCATGAATCGGGCGGCGATGGTGCTGCTTTCGGATTTCAAAATGACGTCGCGCGCCTGATCGGAGACGGTGATCAGGCCCATGGTGAGGGCCACGCTAAACAGGAGCGCCTTCACGCCGCCGAGGAGCGCGCCGAGATGGCGATCGAACTCAATGAGCTTGAGTTTTTCGAGGGACTGTCGAATCGAGCGGGCGACCATATAGACGAAGAGCGACACCACGAGGTAGATCGCAATCATGGCCCAGAGGCGATTGAGCGGTGGCTTGCCGAAGTATTGCGCCATCGAAACCGAGAGCGGATAGGAAATGATGTAGCCCAGAATCAGCGAGGCGATCGGTGCGATCTGCCAGGCCATTCCGCGCCATGCCCCTTGAATGACCCCGACGAAGAGGATGAGCAGCATCAGGGCGTCATACAGTGTGATCATGGCATCCTCGAGAACAATGTCGCGAGATCGACGTGTGGAAGGAGAACACGATTGACGCTATCGCTCGTAACTCCCCCGGCGATAGCTGCGAGCCTGGTTCGCGGACTTGTTTGGGATAATTCTCCCCTGATCGGTGATCGCCGGGGGCGGCTGTCGCGGCGGCAGGAATTCGGGGAGAGGTTCGAAATCGCCCATGGGGACGGGGGGTGTCGGAGTCGTGAATTGCTCGCGGGGCCCGTCCGGCATGGGTCTCGAGGGGGGAGCCGCGAGCTGGATCCCGGAGGGGGAATGGAGCGCCAGGACGTCTTCGTCCTGGAGTACACCGAATCCCGCGAACAGGAAGAGTCCCCAGCACATGGCGTTCGCCGCGGCGTTGTTGCCGAAGAATTTCACCGCCGTACCCGATGAGGACTTGAGACGCGACCCTGTGAGCGAGACTTCGACGCTCCAGATCTCATCCAGGACCAGGTGCGAGAGAAATCCGAGGGAGACGGCGATTCCCTTGAGGGCGCGGATGGTGACCGTGCCGGAATCGGAGATCAGAAAGGTCAACATCCCGGCCAGGCCCATCGCCGGGATGCTGTGAAACATCCCGCGATGGACGGTGAACTGTTTCAAGAGGGCGCCGAGTCCGAAGCGGATCAGAAAGTAGATTGGGGCTCCGGCGAGAATCATCTGTTCGATGCTCATGCCATATCGCTGGAAGCGATGCATCAGAAGCATGGGGACAATGGCGGCGGTGAAGCTCATCGTCTCACGCGCTGGAACTCCATTGTCGCTATCGAGATCAGGCAGCATTCCAGCCAGTGAACAGAGTCCTCCGGCGACGGCGGCCGTCGTCCAGGGGAGTCCAAACTGGCTGTGCACCCACCAGCCGTAGCCCACGCCGACGGCGGTGCTGACGCTGATATGGGTTTGAAAGCCAGCCATGCGTGATCGCCGCTCCGGGAAGTCCGCGCAGCCGCTCACCTCAAGCGGCATCGCGGGCGAGCGGGAAAGTAGATTGCTGTGGAGAATTGGTCAAGATGGAGTACGTCTGGCAGCCAAAGCGCGATCCCGGATTTCTCGCGAATTGCTCCGAAGCCTGCGTGGTTGCGAGCAAGAGGCGGGTCAGATTACAGTTCGAACTTCCCCGTCACGGCGAGCGAACTCGATGCGCTTCGTGATCTGTCATGCCTGCTGGAGTTGGGTGGCCCCGTCCGGTGTCGCCTGTCCCGAGTGTCAACAGCCCATCGACGTCACTCGGCCGGATCCCTCGGTGTCGGAGTTTGCGACGATCTTTGGTGAGTTTGTGGCCCGGATTGCCACTGTGCGGATGGATCGGCGGAAGCTTCCTGCATGGGGGTCGCTCGTGGGAACGACCACGGGAGTGATGTTTGTCCCTTTCCTCCAGCGCAGGGCGGACGGAAGCCTGACAGCCGGTCATCACGATTCCGGGCGCTGGGACGTCTGGTCTGTCTGGCGTTTCTGGCGGCGACCTGCGTTTCCTGCTGGACGAATGCTGGCCGAAAAAAACCACGCCGCTGCGCACACTGTCGATGAACTCGATTTGGTCGAGACCTACCTCAACGCTCCCGGGAGCCTGTTTGTTCCCCGGAATCAATTGTTGCGCTGGCACACACGCGGACAGCACTGGTCGCTGGCTCGAACGCGCGGCGGCACGCTCCATTTTCGGATCCAATCCCCCCCGGATGAATGGCGGCCGGCCTGGAGGCAGCTGCTGGCGGCGTCGTCAGCCTGGCAGGGAATTATTTCTTGCTGATGCTTCCCAACGCTGTGCATTACCGATGGGCTGACGAGGCTGACTACCAGTCCCCCAGTTCCACGTTCAAGGTGGATTCCACTCCACCCCTTAGGATGGTGACGGTCACCTTATCTCCCGGCTCGGTCTTCTTCAGCATGTCGATCAGCGTTTCGAAGTCGGGCACCTCGGCGTCGCCGAACTTGGTGACGATGTCGTTGGCTTGCAGTCCAGCCTTTTCCGCGGGGGAACCTTTCGTCACCCCGCTGATGTCGCAGACGTTGGGTTGACCGAAGAATCGCCGCCCGCCGCCGCTGATTCCGAGAAAAGCTCCCCGGCGATCAACGAGAAAACCCAGATCGACGACCCCTTCCATCGCCTTGTCGCTGACTTTGGCGCCGTTGACATGGTAGACGTGGATTTCCGCGGGGTCGGAAATGCGTTCGAGGAGCTTCAACCCCTCGTCGCCGCCGGTCCAGGCCCGACTGATGACGATCATCTGTATCGGCCGACGCCCTGACTTGCGGATTCCGGGGACCAGTGGATCCTGTTCCACCCGATACTGAATTCGAGCCCCAAGGTCTTGCAGTTGAGCGAGCGTCCGTTCTTCGCGGTTTCCCGCGTTGGCGTCCCAGGAGGACTGCGCCAAGTCTCCCACAATTCCCGGCATCGTCCGCAATTCGGCAATGGCATCTTCGATGCCCGCGGCCGTTGTGGTTGTGTCGGCGCGATAAAGATACGTCAGTACATCAGTCGCTCGAATCGACACCTCCCGAGATGGAGACTTCGTCGCTGCGACAAGGGCCGGGACCGCGGCGGCGCCCGCTTTTCGCAACTGTTGCGAGGCCTGCTCACGAACCGAGAATTGCGGGCTCTCCAGCTCCGCGATCCATTGGCGGATAGCGACGTCGCTTGGCGGCATTTGCGGTACGGCACTCTCGTCAGCCAGGCCAAAGATGTCAGCCGAGCAGACCAGCAGAAACATTCCCACTCCGGCGCGCAGTTGCATGTTGGCTTCCGTTCCTCGGCGTCCGGGTTCGCACAACCGCTCGCCCGATTCGCCAGTGCGTGTTGTGTAGTATGCTTTAGTGCACGTGCGCCAGCGACGGCGCCCCGGGAATTCCCGGCGCATGGAGCCGTCCGGGTCTTGGAATCTTCATCTCTTCGCTCAGTATACTCAAGAGGGGATGGGAGTTTGATCGTTATTCCCTGTGATCTGTCTCTGGACTCACCAGCCGCCGCAGCAACTTCCAACGTTCTGCCTACTCCGCCAAGTTGATGCTCTCATGCATGTGACCGTCGTCTGCCGCGCGTGCGGCGCCAAGTTCAAGGTGGATGCGAAGCACGCCGGGCGACGCGGCCGTTGTCCTCAACCGGATTGCAGTGGAACGTACGTCGTTCCCAGCTCAGCGCCGACCGCGCCTTCGCTGCCCCCATTGCCGCGGACGCCGTCAGCCAGGACGCCGGCGCGTTCCCGTCCGGCGAAGAAATCAGTTGCAAAAACCGCGAAGTGGTGGATCGCGGCAGGCGGGACTGCGTTGGCACTCGCGGTCGTCGCGGCGATTGCGCCATGGTTCAACGGAAACGCTTCGACGGGGGGCGGAGTCACCTTGCTGCCTTCGCTGGCGGTGGCCCAGGAGCCAACACAGCCGCCGCCGTTTGAAACTCACGCGCGACCGTTTTTCCAGAAGCATTGTGTGGAGTGCCATGGGACGGAGGAACCAGCTGCCGGCATCTCCTTTGCCGCGTTTCGGGATGAGACCTCGATGCTCAAGCAGCGCAAACTCTTTGAGCGCGCGCTCGATCTCATTCAGCAGGGCGTTATGCCTCCCGCCGATGCGGCACAGCCGACCGACGCAGAAAAAGAGCCCCTGTTGACCTACCTGAATCACGCCCTGTTTTATGTCGACTGCTCCGGGCCTGTGGATCCCGGCCGCGTGACGATCCGTCGGCTGAACCGGGCTGAGTACAACAATACCATTCGAGACCTGGTCGGCGTCGATTTTCAGCCTGCAGCGGACTTTCCCGCCGATGACGTCGGGTACGGCTTCGACAACATTGGCGATGTGCTGTCGCTGCCGCCGCTGCTGATGGAGAAGTATCTCGACGCCGCTGAGGGCGTGGCGCGCGCCGCCATCACGGCAGTCGATCTCGACCATCCTCCCATAGCTGCGACCACTGCGGACAATTTGATTCGTGGACCGTCGGCTCATGACGCGGATGAGGCTGTCGTGATTGTCTCTCAAGGATTCGTGGGGGCGGAGTTTCAGGCGCCTGTCGCGGGCGAGTATCTGATCCGCGTTCGTGCGGGGGGGCAACGGGCTGGTTCAGAATTGCCGAAACTTGAACTGCGGGTTGATGACCGGGCCGTCCGTACCTTCAACGTGGAAGCCCAGGAACGGGCGCACAAGGATCACGAACAGCGGGTGACGATGAACCGGGGACGGCATCGCGTCGCGGCCGCCTTCACGAATGACTTCTACGATGCCAAAAAGAAGCAGGACCGCAATCTGCTCGTCAGTCGCATCGAAGTTGCGGGTCCGCTGACGGTGGATCCTTCGAGCGTCTCAGAATTTCAACGGGCGTTTCTGGCGAACAGGCCGTCCGCGGAGATGACGCTGAATGTTGCCGTACGCAACAACCTGCGTCCGTTTCTCAAACGGGCGTTTCGACGGCCGGTGAGTGAATCGGAGTTGGACCGACTGGTCGAGTTCGTGAGAGAGGAGATGGAGCAGGGGCAGTCGTTTGACGCCGCTATGCAACTGACGCTGCAGGGGGTGCTGGTGTCTCCCCACTTCCTTTACCGTGTCGAAACCGATCGCAATCCGGAGGATCCGACCGACACCCACCCGTTGAATGATTTCGAGTTGGCGTCGCGACTGTCGTACTTCCTGTGGTCGAGTATGCCCGACGAGCAGCTGTTCGCCTTGGCCGAGCGGAACGAACTGCATCGCGACGAAATTCTCGAAGCCGAAGTTCGAAGAATGCTGGCCGATCCCAAGTCGCAGGCGCTGGTCGACAACTTCGCCGAGCAGTGGCTGCAACTGCGGATCCTGAACGACTTGCGCCCCGATCCCGAAATGTTCCCCGAGTTCAGTCCCGATCTGCGCGCAGACATGCAGCAGGAAACCAAGCGGTTGTTCGCTCACATCCTGCAGCAGGACCGCAGTCTGCTCGATTGCCTCGACGCGAAGTACACGTTCGTGAATGAACGGCTGGCCAAGCACTACGGCATTCCCGGGATTACCGGGAACGAGTTCCGTGAAGTGAGTCTGGCCGGCACTCCCCGCGCGGGGTTGTTGACGCACGCCAGCGTGATGACGATGACCTCAAATCCCAATCGCACGTCTCCGGTGAAGCGCGGTAAGTGGATCATGGAAGTGATTCTCAACACCCCGCCGCCCCCCCCGCCGCCCAATGTCCCCGAACTGGAGGCCGCCAAAGCCGCCGCCGGACTCACCTTTCGCCAGCAACTGGAACTCCATCGGCAGAATGCGTCCTGTGCGTCGTGTCATCGAGTCATGGATGAACTGGGCTTCGGCCTCGAGAATTTCGACCCGATCGGCCGCTATCGCGAATCCGACGGCAGCACTCCGCTGGACGTGACCGGCGAACTCCCAGGGGGCGACGCGTTTGCGGGATCGCAGGAGCTGGCGGGCGTCCTGAAACAGAAGCAGACCGAGTTCGCCAAGTGCCTGGCGGATAAGCTCCTGACCTATGCACTCGGGCGTGGGTTGGAATATTATGATCGCTGCACCGTCAATCGCATTGCCGAGGCGGCGCAGGGGCGGCAACTTAAGTTTTCCGCACTGGTAACAGCGATCGTCAAGTGCGAGGCGTTTCGGATGCGCCGCGGAGAAACGATCGCGCCGTCGCCTTAAGACCATCCTTCGAGCGACTTCTGGTTCTCGAAGCCGCAAGCGAGCGACGCTCGCGGTTTCGCGGTGTAAGAAAGAACAAGGGGCCACCCCATGAGTCTCCATCTCCCCCGTCGGACGTTCCTCAAAGGCGTCGGCGCAGCGATGGCGCTTCCGATGCTGGAAGCCATGACTCCGACCCAAACCTGGGCGGCGACGACGACGGCCCCCAACCGGATGCTGTTCGTCTTTTTCCCCAACGGCGCGATCATGTCCGACTGGACGCCGAAGTCGGAGGGCACCGATTTCGCCCTTCCTCCTACGATGGAACCCCTCGCCAAGGTCAAGTCCAAGCTCTGTGTCCTCTCGGGACTTGCGCAGGAGAATGCCGACGCCAAGGGGGACGGCGGGGGTGATCACGCTCGTTCCGCCTCAGCGTTTCTGACCGGCGCGCATCCGGTGAAGACCGGCGGGGCAGACATCCGGGTCGGACAGTCAGTCGACCAGGTCGCAGCCGAGAAGATCGGCAAACAGACCCGCCTGCCCTCTCTGGAAATCGGCACTGAAGGGGGCCGCAACGCGGGCGAATGTGATTCGGGTTACAGTTGCGCTTACTCCAACAACATCTCCTGGAGAACGGCATCCACGCCGATGTCGAAGGAGATTAACCCTCGGCTGGTTTTCAGACGTCTCTTCGGCGACTCCGAGAATCTCGAGGAGCGCCGTCGGCGCGAACGGGCTCGTCGCAGCGTGCTGGATCTCGTCGCCGAAGACGCAACCCGGCTTCAGAAGAAGCTCGGGCAGACCGACCGTCGCAAGCTCGACGAATACTTCAGCAGCGTCCGTGAGCTGGAACAACGGATCGAACGGAGCCAGGCGGAGACCGCCCGCATCCCCAAGCCCGACTATCCAGAGCCGACCGGCGTGCCCCAGGATGTGGATGAACACGTCAAGCAGATGTTCGATCTCCTGGTCCTTGCGCTGCAGACCGACAGCACCCGCATCGCCACGTATATGCTGGCCAACGAGGGAAGCAATCGCAGCTACCCGATGGTCGGCGTCAACGACGGCCACCACCACCTCTCGCACCACCAGAATAAGCCCGACTGGATCGCTCAACTCAAGAAGATTGACCTGTATTTCATGACGCGTTTTGCCGGATTCCTCGAAAAGCTCGACAGCATCCGCGAAGGGGAGGGGACTCTGCTCGATCATTCCATGATCGTCTACGGCAGCGCCATCGCCGACGGCAACGCCCACTCGCACCGCGACTTGCCGATCATTCTCGCCGGCGGCGGCAACGGTTCCATCACGGGGAACCGACACATTGTCTATCCGCGTGAAACGCCGATGAACAATCTGTTCCTCTCGCTCTTGGATCGCATGAACGCCGGGGTTGAAAAACTCGGCGACAGCTCCGGCCGGTTGGACAAGCTGTCGTGACCAACTCTGGAATCGCCGGGATTTCGCACCTGTCGACGAGCCATGATCCGCGCTAGTGTGCGCCGCCGGCCATTTGCATCATGCGGGCGCGGGCCATGGCGTCTTCGGCTTCCTGGATCTTGCCGCAGCGCTGGCAGATGACGGAGAGTTGGACGAAAGAGAAGGCTTCATGCGGCTCTAACTCAGTCACCTTAATGGCATGAGCGATGGCCTCCTCGAAGCGTTTCAGCTTCTGCAGAATGACCGCAAGCGCCGACTGCGTCAGGACATGGTTCGGGTCCAGCGCCTCGATTTCAGCCAGCTTGACTGCCGCGCCTTCCAGATCCCCCGCATCGCGGAGCCGCATGGCGTCATCATACATTTCGTTCGGGGAGGACATGATCGGCGTTCCACCTGGGAGTCGCGGTTGGGGTCGGTGTCTTGCTGTCGGACATGATATCATACGCAAGAATCCTGTTCGAAGCACACAACCTGCGGTCATTGACCGGCGGCCAAGTCATCAGATCCATGTTCCGTCGCGCGACCGCTGTCGTTCCAGCCCCGTCGACCCTGCCACCACGTGAGGAACTGTGGCTGTTGGCGGGGGCATTGATGGCCGGCATCGTGCTGCGATGGTCGGTTCTCGGACGCCTGGCCGTCGAGCATTACGATGAGGCTGTGTATGCCTCGAATCTGCTGTTTGGGGCAGAGTCGGGATACGAATTTCCGGGTCGTCAGTATCACGCCCCGGCACTGCTTCCGTCGTTGATCGAGTGGACAACGGTGCTTTGGAATTTGCTCGGTTTGCCCAATGTGGCATGGCTGCCGATGCTCCCCGGCCTCGTTTGCGGTACGGCCCTCATTCCTTCGGTGTGGTGGGTCTCACGTCGGTGGTTCAGTCCGGCAGCGGGCGTTGCCGCCGCTTGGATGGTCTCCCTGTCGGAATACCACGCCTTCTATTCTCGGACGGCGCTCACGGATCCAGTCGTAATTCTTTGGATCCTCTGGGCGGTGCATTGGGCCTGGATTGCGCTGGGAGACGGCTCCTGGAAGTCTTCGATCATGGCCGGGGTCTTCACCGCGTTGGCGTGGTGGACGAAATACAACGGCTGGTTGCCGATCGCGATCGCCTTTTCGGGCGGGCTGTGTGATGCCCTGCTGACCACGCACCGTCAGCGGGACTGGCTGCGATTGGCGCGCGTGCTGGCCACCATGACGGGAGCGGCGTTCGTCTTGTGGTCGCCGGTGCTGTGGGATTGCCAAGTCGTCGGGGGCTATGCCGCGGTGGCAGCCAATCATCGCGGCTATCTGCAGGGTTGGTCCGCGTGGTGGGGCAACTGGCTGCGACAAAATGGCAACATGAGTTGGTACTGCGGCGTGCCGACGATTGCCAGCTGGCTGGCCGCCGCCTATGCGAGCGACTGGATCTCGGACCGGGAACCAGCGACGCTCCGTCGCGGATTTGGCAGTATCGGCCTCGTCGTGATCGCGCTCGTCACCATCCTCACTGGAATTGGCTACCCGATCGCTGCGGGAGTCGGATGTGGCCTCTGCGTCTCTGGATTGGCGCTGAGGGAGAGGCAGCGAGGTAATCTTCACGCGAGTGAACAGCGGGCCGGGTGTCTGTTGGCGGCCTGGTTCGGGGGGCTGTTCCTGACAACGCCGTTGTACCAGGCCTATCCGCGGCTCTGTCTGCCAATGTGGTTAGCGGGTGTCCTAGGTGTTGCCTGGTGTCTCCACCGCTGTCCGGAGACCACTTCGGGATCTCCATTGGACGGGCCGCTTCCTCGATCCGTCCGTTCGGTGTGGTTGTCCCCCTGGCCCGCGCTCGGGGCTACGCTCTTGATGGTCTGCGTGCTTGTGCGGACGCCGGCCTGGGAAGTTCGGAACCAAACTCGAATTGCGGCGCGCGGGCTGGTCTCGCAAGTGGCCGATCACTCCCGGACGATCGTGTACGTCTACGCCGATCCCGCGCTGTTTCACGAGTTGTCGCAGGCCGGCTTTGCGGCGGCGCCGCGGGGAGACTTTCGGATCGCCAAAAATCCCTCCGCCGCAGAGACCCTGCTGGCCCTGGGTTTGTATGTCGATCGGCTGCGGGATTTTCCCGAGAATTGGGCCGCGGAGGCACACCGTTTTGAGCTCCTGACGGAACTCCCTGTCGAACCGAGTTCATTAGTGCTGCTCGACAACGACAGTCCGGCGGAATTGTTGATGGATCCCGCTCGGAGAAAACGTATCTGGAAAGTGTTTCGTGTGCGCTGAATGGGTGGACCATCCGGCTCCTCGGCTTCGACAACGCTCCCGTGGTTTCACTCGTAAGGCCGCATAGACGACAATCCCCGCAACGGGGGCTTCTGCGGAATAATCCGCCCTGGAACTCAGAACCCCATCCATTCCGAAGGATCGCTGAGACCCACCGGCCATGGAGATTCCCAGAATACTCCTGGGGGAAGCCGCAGAAGTCCGCATGGCACACGGGCCGATGACGAACTCGCCCGAATGGGAAATCCCCACCTTAGGTTCTGTGTAGGCTGCCTGAGCGCCCGATCGGGATCGGAAACTTCGGTATGTTAGACAGCATGGCATCGTCGACTCCTCCCCTTGAACACCGACGTATGAGTTCCACAAACGCTTCCCGTCCGAAAATCTGCCTCATGTCCAGCGGCTCTCGCGGTGATGTGCAGCCGTTTATCGCCCTGGCGCAAGGTTTAAAGAACGCTGGTTTTGACATCACCGTGGTCACGCACGAATCGTATCGGCCGTTTGTCACCGGCGCCGGGCTCGACTTCCGGACGCTGGGGGGCGATCCGCGGCATGTGCTGAATACCCCGGCTGGACAGGAACTGATGGAGTCGGGCGACAACATTCGCGTCTTTTTTCAGAAGATGGTGAAGCTCGCTGAACCGCTGGTGATTGAAGTGGCACGGGGCGCGTTAACCGCGGTTGCCGACGCCGACCTGGTGCTGTGCAGCAGCAGCATGTATTTCGTCGGTGAAGCCCTCGGCGAAAAGTTGAGCTGTCCGGTGGTGTTTCTCTCCCTGCAGCCGATGGCTCCTTCGCGCGAGCAACCGGGAGTCTTTCAGACACCGTTATCCCCACGATTCAAGTTTTTGGAACGGTGGGGATACTTCGAGGCGGCGTCGGTGGTTGGCCTGCAGTTTTACGCCCGCGTCTATCGTCCGATCTGCAACCGCGTCCGTTCGGAAGTCATGCAAATACCCCCGCGATCGCGGTGGTTCCGTCCGCAAGTCTTCAAGAATGGGCCGCTGTTTCTGTACGGATACAGCTCGCACGTGGTGCCGCGTCCCGGGGACTGGTCCAGCACTCAACAAGTGTGCGGCTATTGGATCATGCAGCCGCGAACTGACTGGCGGCCTGCGCCGGAACTTGAGCGCTTTCTGGACGATGGTCCGCCGCCGGTTTATATCGGCTTCGGCAGCATGCCGTTCGACGATCCAACGCAAATGCAGGCCCTGTTGATCGAGGCCTTGGAGAGAACCGGTCAACGGGCCGTCATTTCGCAGGGTTGGGGATCGCTGGGGGCTGCTGGTTGGCCGGACTCGGTCCATCTGGTCGGAGATGTCCCACATGAGTGGCTCTTTCAGAGAGTTTCCGCGGTGGTGCATCACGGCGGAGCGGGGACGACTGCCGCCGGACTCCGTGCGGGGGCGCCCACGATCGTGGTTCCTCACATCGCCGATCAGCCGTACTGGGGACGCCGGGTGCAGACATTAGGCTGCGGACCAGCGCCGATTCCACGCAAACGCCTCACTCCCAGTTTGTTGGCCGCGGCAATTCAGCAGGCGACGCAAGATCCTGCCATCCGCTCGGCGGCTCGCCAGCTCGGCGAACGGCTGCGTTCGGAGGATGGCGTCGCGATCGCGGTTGATCATCTGACGCGAGCCCTTGCAGGACTTCCCCAAAAGGAGTCTCTCGCGGCCGTCGGAAGTTAATCGGGCTCTCCATCGACTTTCCGGTATCGCAACCCTTGAACCCGGATGTTTCGCGGTCCATACGGCGTATCGTAAGTTCCCAGGATGATCGCTCCGGCGTGATAGCCGGGCAACTCCAATTCCCTTGCCAGCGAAGCGGTCCCGACCTGCAGACTGAGTCGATTTTCGATGACCGACAACCGCAACGACTCCATCCCGCGCCATTCGTAACGATTGATTTCCTGGTGGGTCTCGGCGATGCCGACTCCGCCGCGGAACTCGCTCAGGAACCACGGGCTGCCGCTGGTCTTCAGGGTCACGTTGTAGATCCCGTAGCCATGCCCGTCCTTCCAGCCGATCAGCCAAAACCAGCCCCCCAAGCTTTCAGCATTGATCTGCCCCTCAAGTTCAAAATCGCCGATTTCGGAGACCAATTGAACCGCCGCGCACCGACCCGCAGTCCGCGACAACAACCCTTGATCGATCCCAAATTCGCCGTTGACGGCGATCTCCCCCAGGTGGAACCGATCTCGCTTCATACTGCCGGTGAGCTTGAGTTCAGTGAGGTTTGACAACCCACTCGTCTTCGGCAGCGGCTTCACGCCCGAAGATTTCCTCGCCTGATAAAGGACTTCCCACTTCCCTTTGGCGACTTTCGGCTCCGCTCCTGCTGAGCCAGCGCAAACTAAAAGCAACGCGCCAACCGTCGCCGCAACATTCACCATTGCTGAGCTCATCGAGCATCCTCGAAGCGGGTTGCCAACGAATGAAAACGGTAATGTCTTCTAGCGATATCAGACGATCGCAATCAATTTGCGACTGGAGTTGGAGGGAACTTTGTGGAAAGTCGTTGAGAAACCCTCACTCAAAGACGACGGGAAAAATCGGCGATTCTGATCGCATTTCTCTCAGATCTCTGAGGGTTTTCAATCCTCGCTCTTGACCTCTTCGACACGACTGATCAATTCTCCCTGGGCCAACAATGTCGACAGACGATCCCCAACGGAGACGTCTCCCGAGTTGCGAATCAGCGCGCCGTCCGCCAGTCGCTTGGTCAGCGAGAATCCCCGGCTCAGGACTCCCAAGGGACTCAGTGCCTCCAAGTTTGCGGCTGCTCCTTCCCAGCGCTGTCGAGCAGTCTGAATCACGGAGCGAAATCCCCGGTGCAGTCGCTGCTCCAATTCATCCAATCGGGATTGCGCATCGTGAATGCGATCGAGCGGGCGCGCAAAACACCGCCGTTGGGAGATTCCGTCCAGTCTCAGTCGTGCACGCACCGCTCGCTGCTGGAGACCCGCCGACAAGCGACTGCGCAGCCGCTCAAGCTGCTGGAGAATCTCTGCTTGGTCGGGAACCACCAACTCGGCGGCTTCGCTGGGGGTCAGCGCCCGTCGATCCGCAACCAGATCGGCGATCGTCACGTCGACTTCGTGTCCCACGGCACTGACGACGGGAATCGGGCAGGCCGCAATGGCCCGCGCGACCAGCTCGGTGTTGAAGGCCCAGAGATCTTCGAGGCTTCCTCCGCCACGTCCGGCCATGACCACGTCGACTTCGGAGATCCGCGCCACAACCGACAATGCCGCGGCGATTTGGGGCGCCGCATCGTCGCCCTGGACGGCAACCGGCAGCACCACGATGTTGGACAGCGGCCAACGCCGCGTCAGGACTTGAATCATGTCGCGCACTGCCGCCCCCTGTGCGCTTGTAATCAGGGCGACTCTTCGCGGAAAGTCGGGAAGCGGTCGTTTTCGTTGAGGATCGAACAGTCCTTCCGCGGCAAGTTTCTCCTGCAGCTGCCGCAACGCCAGTTCTAAGGCTCCGACTCCTTGCGGCTGCAAGTTCTGACAAATGAGCTGGTATTGTCCACGCGGAGGATAGACCTCAAGTCCACCATTCGCGACCACCTGCAAGCCATCGCGCAGTTCGAATCGCAGCCGCTGCGCCTGCGTCCGCCACATCACCGCTTTCAACTGGGCTTCGTCATCTTTGAGCGTGAAATAGACGTGTCCCGATCCGGCTTTGGTGCAGTTCGAGACTTCTCCGGCGACCCACACATCGGGGAAACACTGTTCCACGACCCCCCGAAGGATTCCGGTCAGATCCGTGACGGAGAGAACAACGGGAGTTTCGGCAGGGAGTGTCACGTGGCGGGCTTCTGGGGTGAGGCGTGAGTGATGCCGTCCAGGTTCATGACCGACATTCAGCCCCCCAGCAACAACTTCTTCACGAATCGCAGGCCGCGGGCGATGTCGTTGGGCTTATCGTCGCCTTGAGTGCGAATCGCGGTGAGCCATCCGCGGTAGTCCATTTCTCCCAGCAGGGCAATCACTTCCGTCCAGTCGATGATCCCCTGTCCGACCGCCGTTTCCGAGCCGCCGCCCGCGAGGTCGCGCATGCCGTCCCGGAGTTGCACATGAACCACCCGAGCGTGCAAAGCGCGAAGAGCATCGAGGACGGGTTGTCCCGACATTGCAAAATGAGCGGGGTCGAAATCGATGCCGATCGGTCCGGTCTTGATCTGCGAAATCAGACCGGCCAGCTGTTCCACTGTGTCCGCCGAGGGGGTGACGCCCAAAACCACGCCGACATGATTTGCGTAGGCGGCGAGATCGGAGAGCATCTCCACGAGCACTCGGCCCTCTCCCTGGGTGAGATCTTCGGGAATCCGTCCGCAACGGAAACAAAGGGTCGGCGCTCCCAACTGAAATGCAAACGTCATTGCTTCTCGGAGGAAGGCCAATCGACGTTCGAGCTGGTACTCGGAAGTAAGCGGTCGCTGCAGCGGCAACCATCCGGACGACACGCGCAAACCGCGTTCGCGGAGGCGGTGCAGGAAATCGCGTCGCCCCGTTTCCGTCAGCGACGACGGCGGGAGTTCTTCCCGCAAGTCGAATTGCAGGCCTTGCACCCCCATATCGGCCGCGACGCCGATCGTTTCCAGCAGAGGAGCTTTCCAACAGCGGGTCGCCACCGCCAATTGCAGAGGTTGCATGCCGAGAGTTCACCGTTTTGTCGAGACTGTCCGGAGCAGAAATACCGCAAGTTTCGCCGAGTCGCGCCAGTCGCTAAAGACGTCGGGATGCCTTCGGCTGACAGTCGCCTCCAGTCGCATCCCGCAATCCGACGATTGACGAGGGAGGCCTCTTTCCCGATTCCGCAGCGAATACGCGCATGCTACCTCTTCCGCTGCTGTATTGTCAGGTGACCTGGTCAATCTTGTCGGCAGCGGCGGTGCAACCGGCACATCCGATTGTCCTCACCGACGTCTGCCGGTACACGTTCGACCGGAACAGTGATCGCGACCTTGACGACCTTCCCGACGGTTGGGTTCGCCGCAAGGGCGCCGCCTTTCCGCACTACATCAACGCCGAGATTGACCACACAACCGGCGTCGATGACGAATCCAGTCTGCGGATCGATGTCAGCGGCGGGGGGGCGCTCTATTACTCTCCGCTGCTGCCGATTGACGCCCTGCACACGTACTATTTCTCGGGCCACGTGCGGACCGACAAGTTGGTTCACGACGCGGCGATGCTGTCGATCTCGTTGCTCGATCATCGACGTCAGCGTGTGCAGAGGATCCTCTCGCGCGCCGTCACCGGCCGGCACGGAGAGTGGGTGCCAGTCCAACTCGGTCCGATCACTCCGCACGTGAATGTGCGCTTCGCAGTGATCGGTTGTCATCTCGTGCCCGGTCCGGGCGACATCCGCGACATCGGCGGCCACGTCTGGTTCGACAACCTCCACGTCGGGCGGCTTCCTCGCATGGAACTGGAGAGTAACTTCTACCGGCACTTCGTCAGCGGATCGACGCCCGTTGAACTGAGCTGCAACGTCAGCGGGCTGGATCCGGGTCATCGCTACGAACTCGATTGCACGTTTCGCAATCTCGACGGGGCGTTGTCGCTGCAAAAGCGCATTCCGGTCGAGGAAGACGTCGACATCACTGACCGGCGCGTCGTCGAATTTCTGAAACCCCAGCGCGTGGCCTGGAAGCTGGAAACCCAACCGCCAGGGTTCTATTTCGCGGCGGCGACGTTGCTGCGCGATGGCACAGCGGTGGCCTCGCAAGAGACGACGCTGGTGATCCTGTCGCTCGTCCAACAGCCGCGGAAACACGGTGAATTCGGTTGGACGGTTGCGTCCCCGCTCCAT
Organism: Planctomycetaceae bacterium; assembly: GCA_033762515.1. GTDB lineage: Bacteria > Planctomycetota > Planctomycetia > Planctomycetales > Planctomycetaceae > DSVQ01. The sequence goes on along the minus strand of JANRLN010000052.1, from coordinate 17,435 downwards.
CAGCGGGAGCTGACGGAGTTGCCGCAAATCGCCGCTCAGGCCGGAGTCAATTGGGTCAAGTATCCGCTTTGGCAGACCGCCGAACAGAATGATCTCCAGGCCTCGTCGGATCTGGCGGCAGCCCTCGATCAACTGGTGGCCGCTCATGTCTCCCCGGTGGCCATGCTGTCCGAACCCCCGCCGAAACTGCGGGCGAAATTCGCCAAGAACTGGCATGGGGTCAACGAGATCTTCAGTCTTCCTCCCGAATTCTGGGAAGGGTCTTTGGAACCGGTCGTTGCACGCTACTCCTCCAGCGTTCGTCACTGGCAACTGGGGAGCGAACGGGACACGAGTTTTCTCGGCTCGTCGATCCTGCCGCAGACTCTGAACAATACCCGGCAGCGGATTCAACGGATCAGCCTGAATGCTCAACTCGGGATTCCCTGGCGCTGGGAATCCAGCACTCCGGACAAGGAAGCCGATTTCGTCAGCATCGCCACGAATGCCGCAACGACGGCCGACGAGCTGCGCGCACGTCTGGAATCCGCCGACTGGGCTCAGGTTCAGCGTTGGGTCTTGCTGCGGCTCTCCCAGCTCTCGGGAGCCAACGTCAGCGAAAAAGCGGGACAACTGGCGCGACTGATGGTGGCTGCGAAGACCGGCGGCGCGGAAAGGATCTTCGTGGACGACGTTTACAACAACGAGCATGGCCTGCTGCATGAGGACGGTTCGCCGCGGGAGTTGTTCATCCCCTGGCGGACGACAGCCTTGTTGCTGCAGGACGCTTCATACCTGGGCGCGTTCGCGTTTCCACAGGCGAGCCCCAACGCGGTGTTCGCCAAGGACGGACAAGTGACCGTCATCGTCTGGAACGATGAGCCGACCACGGAATCGCTGTACCTCGGAGTCGATCCGGTCGAACTGGACTTATGGGGGCGGTCGCATCCGCTTCCGGCTGATCCTGTCACTGGAGAATGCCGCATCGACGTCGGCCCGATCCCCAGGCTCCTGACGCATTGCTCGGAACCAGTGGCTCGCTGGCGAATCGCGGCCCGCTTCGGCGCCGGCCGCATGCAGAGCATTTTCGGAGGCCACAAGGATTCCGTTCGCGTGACCAATACCTTCAGTCAAGGCGTCAGCGGCGAATTGACGCTGGTCTTGCCGGATGAATGGGAAGCCGAGCCGCGCACGTGGTCGATCGCCGCGGAAACCGGCGAAACCTTGGATCTTCCCACATTCCTGCGACTGCCGCCCACGGCGAATCTCGGTCAGCAGATGACGATGTGGGATTTCAAAATCACCGCCGACCGCCCATATCGGTTTCGAGTCTATCAGCCCTACACCGTCGGCCTAGACGATCTGCAGATCGAAGTGATTGATCGCCGCTTGCCGGACGGCCGGTTGGAGATTGAACAGGTGGTGACGAATCGAACGAACCCGCTGGAAAAACTTGACTTCCGTTGTAGCCTGTTCATTCCCGACGCCCGTCGCCAGAAACTGCAGATCACAAAACTTGGCCAGGGTTCAGACCGGAAGTTCTACTACCTGCCCGACGCCGAGCGTTATCGCAATCGAGAACTCTGGTTGCGTCTGGAAGAGGACGGCGGTCAGCGGATCATTAACTATCGCTGGAACGTCGGGAAGGAATGGTAGCGCCTCGGCGCGGATCGGCTGTCGCCGCCCGCCGGGCAGTCACAGCAGCTACCAGATCCGGCTCGGAACGAGCGGCAATTCCGGCACCAAAACTCGCGGCGGCAGCGAGGTCAAAAAAAGGACCGCGGCTGCCAGATCCTCCGGCTGCAGGGATTGGTCGAGGACCTCGCGTGGAGTTGGCACGGGGCGCTGTTGCAGGATCTCGGTGTCGCAAAGGCCGGGAAAAATCACGGTCGTGCGAATGCCGTGATCGCGTTCTTCGACACGCGTGCCATGCGCCAAACCAACGAGCCCGTGTTTGGACGCCTGATAGGCGACGCCCGATACATCCGGACGTTGAACTGCCGCTGACGAGAGATAGATGATCAAGCCGCTGCGCTGGGTCCGCATGATGGGAACAACTCGCCGCGTGCACAGGAACGCCCCGGTGAGGTTGGCGTCGATCAGTTCCCGCCAACGCTCTGGAGAAACCGCTGACAGGTTGCGATCGGGTATGTTTGTTCCGGCGGCATAGACCAGCACATCGACCCGACCAAGGTCGGCTGGCGCGGCGGAAAACAATCGGTCGACGTCACTTTCGGACGCCGCATCGGCGACGCAAGTAATGATCCTGCCGGGATGTTCTGCGGCGAGTTCTGCCAATCGTTCGCGGCGACGCGCCGTCGCCAGAACTTTAAACCCTGCGTCGGCCAGAGCGGCTGCAATGGCGCGCCCCATGCCGCTGGATGCCCCGACGACGATTGCTGTTTGACCTTCAAATTTCATGTGGAACGTGATCCGAATCGATTCGGGGATGTCCTAATTACTCTTCCAGCGGATGCCGCCGGAAGAAGTCCCAGAGAATTTCGTTGGCGGAGATGTCTTTCGAAGTCCGACCGGTGACGGGGTTATTCGGCAGTTTGGTTCCCGGCCACGTGTGTCCGCCTCCCAAGATCCGGTGCACAACGATCTCGGACGATGTGACACAACCCCCATAACTCGTACGCACGACCAGAGTCCGGTCAAGAGCCGTGTTGGGGAGTCGTTCAGTGACTCCTGCCGCGGTGCAACCGTTGATCCCCCTCCAGATGGCGACGGTTTCGTCCAAGGTCAAGAAGGAGATGAACGGCGGCGTCCCGGGTGCAGGCCCGCTGGGGGGAACGATGCCATCCTCCGAGCCGTGAAAGTGGCAAATGGGAACAGGTCGAGGGGGCGGCGGGAACTCAACCGCCTGCGTCCCGGCGATGGACGCAATTGCGGCGATTCGATCAGAGAATTGCGCCGCCAGGCGATAGCACATCATTCCGCCATTGGAGTAACCTACGGCAAAGATGCGCCGATTGTCGAGCGCGGCGATTGACGCGAGGTCATCCAGCAGACGGCGCGTGAATTCCACATCGTCCGGCAGTCCGGTGTCAAACGGAGGGGCGATTCCTCCCGCGTTGAAGGTGAGGAAGAGCGATGTCGACCCTGTCCCGTTGGGATAAGCGACAAGGAAACCTTTCCGCTCTGCCAGGACATCAAGTTCGATCAGCCGCTGCAGTCCCTGAGCATTCATCGCGAACGCGTGAAACGCCAGAATCACCGGCGCAGCTTCGTCCGAATTCACCGAACTGGGAACATAGACCCGATAGCTGCGTGCGAGACCGTCGACAACGAGACTGCGGACAAGAGTTTCACCCCCTTGCACCATCCTCGACTGCCCGGCGAAGGCAGCGACCAGAACCAACGCGCCCGCGGAAAAAGACCACGACACTTGTGGAGATTCCTGCTGAGGAAGATGCGGTGGGATTCGTCTGTGGATTATCTTCCACCGCGCAGCCATCACGCCAGCGTGCCGCAGGAAAATGCTCGACGTTTCCCGACGGCGCCCGCATTGCATGCGGGCGGTGAGCGACCAATCGATCGATGGTGCATGCTTGACCGGCCATACAGCGTGAACCTAGCATCACAGAGAGTGAGTCGATACTGCGGCATTCTCCTCCATCACTGAAGTACCTGTTCTGTGGAACAGCCCAGTCTGCCTGATTCAGAGTCTCAACCGGTGCTCCCCCCCGACGACGGCGCGTCGAATCCGAGCGGCATCCCCGCACAACTCGACGCGCCGGCGAATGTCGAGACGGCAGCGGGAGCTGACGGTGCGCCGAATTCGGCGGACTTTCCACCGGGAGACGATTTGCCGGAATGGGAACCTCTCTCCCCGGAGTTGTTGGAAGATGAGGCCATCCGCGGCGATTTCGTGCTGCGGTGGGCTGTTGTCGGACTCGCGATCCTCGTCGGCTGCACCGAGATTCGAGACGCGCGACCGCTCCTGCATGTGCGAATCGGCGAATATCTGATCTCGAACGGCGTGATCCCTCCGCGAACCGATCCCTTCTCTCTGACGGCGGGGGAACGGCCGTGGGTCAATCTGGCGTGGCTGTTCGATCTGGCGTCGGCAGGCGCCCATGCTCTCGGAGGTGCGGCGGCACTCTCCCTGTTGCAGGGGATGCTTGCCGCCGCCGCGCTGATCTTCCTGTCGAAGGCCTGTCGCCCGCACATTCGCACCTGGTGGGGTTCCGTGTGTTGTGCGCTCGTCGTACTGACGGCGTACCCGCAGTGGGAATGGCGTCCGGAGTCGGTCACGCTTCTAGGAACGGCGGCCATGCTGTGGTTTCTGGTGCGATCCGAGAAGTCGGACGGACTTCGATTCTCCTGGGGCTGGATCCCGGCGGGGTTATGGCTTTGGGCGCAGCTCGATTCGCGGGCCTGGTTGGGTTGGACATTATTATTGTTGTACTGCCTCGGTCGCGGCATCTCATTCCGCGACGGCAGGGATGAGAATGCTTCGATCGGACGTCCTTTGTGGACCGCGTGCGGCGTCAGCCTGGCTGTTCTGCTGATCCATCCGTTTCTGTGGGAGACCTGGCTCTCACCGCTGAGACAGTATCTCGTCGAGTACCCGGCTCTGCGCCAGGCTTACCCGCGGCCCGTCGCTGCCGATGTGGCGTGGTATCCGCTGTATGCCGACGTCGTCTGGAGGTTATGGGATCACCGTTTGGCGTCAGGATTGCTGTTGATGGCGGCGGCATTCGTATCGTTGATGTTGAACCGCGCACGGGCCGCCGGGAGTTATTGGTTGTGGTTTCTGGGAGCCAACGGGTTGGCAGTATCGACGATGCATGAATTGCCGTTCGCCGCGCTTGTGAATTGCGCGATTGCGACGATTCAGGCGCAGGAGTGGTATCTGGCCCGATTCGGACAGGTTTATTCCGTCGCCTGGACGGAAGTGCTGTACTCCAGGGGCGGCCGCGCCGTCACGGTGATTGGATTTTTCGGGTTAGCCTGGGTCATCGTCAGCGGGCGTCTCGACGGACCCGATGGACATCGGACGGGCGTCGGTTTGTCACGCGGCTTGCAGCACGAATTGGATGAATTCCGACGGCTGGGCGCCGTCGTTCCTGATGACCGCGCATTTCATTTCACGCTCCGGCAGGGGGACGCCCTGATCGCCGCCGGTCGCAGATCCTACGTCGACCATCGCGTGGCCTTGTTTGCCGGCGCCGGTGAGCAGGATCTACTCGGATTGCACAACCAGGCGCGGCGTATGCTGCGGCAATCCACGAGCCCGTTTTCGTCGGAAGAGAAAATCGCGATTACGACGGCCGCATTCGATCAGTTTGCCGTTTCTCATTTGCTCCCGCGACTGAGTTCGAATCTCGCGCGGCCCGACTACGAGACCCTCATTGATCTGCTCTCGTCGCGGTCGTGGGCATTGGCGGAGTTGACCTCGTCCGTCGGCGTGTTTGTCCGCACGGACAACCCCGACCCTGCGGCCCGGGAGCAGGCGAACGCACGCGTATTGAATGTGATCGAACGTGCGTTTCGCAACGGGGAACTTCTCGACATCGAACCCCGAGATCGCGCTGTGCCGCCGACATGGTCGCAGCAGTGGATTTCGCTGCCGCGCAACGCTCCTGCCAGCGGAACATTGCTGGCGGAGCACTGGTTGCGGGTGGCCGAAGTCGCCCGCGCGGCTCCGCTGCCATTTCAGTTTGCGACGTGTCATGTCGCGATCCGGGCTGCGCAGCAGGGGGTCGCGGAGACTCCCCAGCGAGCCGACGCCTATCGCGTTCTAGGCAGCGCCTACGCGCAACTTCTGCAGCGGGAAGGAGCCGCACTCGCAGGCACAGGGATACCCTGGGGGCAGTCGCTGCGTTACTACCAGGCGATCAGCGCGGCAAGGCAGGCGGCCAGCCTGGATCCGGACAATCCACAGATTCAGTTGCTGCTGGTGGAACTGTGGCGAGCCGCCGGCAAGGCTGACTTGGCGTATGAATCGCTCGACCGGTTCATGACGCTCACTGAATCCGTCGCCGAGCCGACTGATCAGGAACTGATGCAGCGGGAACAACTGGAATCGCTGCGTGGTCAGTTGCTGGACGTTGTTGACGCCAACAATCAGCGGCTCGCAGAACTGGAATCCGGTGAGATCGATCGCCTACAACTGGCCAGCGCCAGCGCTCAAAACGGGTGTCTGAATCGGGCCATTGCGATTTTGCAGGAAGACGCCGTCTATGTTGAACAGAATCCGCTCGCGCGAGTGCAGTTGACGGCGTGGTTGGCGGAGCGGGGCGACGGCCTGGAACTGGACGACTCGGCCGCTGTCCTGGGCTCCATCGGACCACGCCTCGGAATTCCCAACTGGCGGGACCCGATCGCCTTCGCGGCACTCGGAAGGGCAGATTACCAAACCGCCGTCGATGAATGGCGCAAGTCACTCGCAGATCTGGATGCCAATCGATTGTCCGCGCTGCTCATCACGACACCCATGGGTACGGCGTCGCCGATCTTCCTCAGCGACTCTCTCTATCCGGTGTCCCACCTGATTGCGGTTCGAGAATCCACGCTGAGGCAGCAGGAGTCGGTTGCCAATTTGGAGTGGCAGCGGGCAGTCTGCGAACTGGAGCGGGGGAATCTGGAAGGCGCGCGTGCGGCGCTTCGCCGGGCATTGGACCAGTCGCCGTCGACGCTCCTGCGGCCGTTGCTTCGCTTGTATTGGTTCTGCCTCACTGATGAGCTTCTGGACGCCGAACCCCCGCATGACTGGATCCCGATCGATCGGGAAACCTTCGGGGATGAACCGGCGAACTGATGCGGCGACTGCTTCCGCCTGAATCCCGCCTCGAGCCCTTCCCATGCGAGTCCTGAGCTACAACATCCACAAGGGGATCGGGGGGCGCGACCGGAGGTACCGTCTGGAGCGAATCATCGAGGTGATCGCGCACGAGCAGCCCGACGTCGTTTGTTTACAAGAGGTCGACCGAAACGTCAGACGCTCGAAGTTTCATGATCAGGCCGAATTGCTTTCTGAGTCGCTGGGCTTCACCCACCGACTGTACCAACTGAACGTGAAGGTCCAGTCGGGAGGCTACGGCAATCTCCTGTTGTCGCGGTGGCCGTTTGTCGAATCGCACCAGGCGTCGCTGACGTTACGCCAACGGAAGCCGCGTGCGGCGCAGTGGGGCGTCATCGCCACACCGTTCGGGGAGTGCCGGGTGCTCAACTGGCATCTGGGACTCATCGAGCATGAACGTCACTGGCAGGTGCGGCGGCTGTTGGAGCATCACAATTTCCGCAATCGACCTCACTTGCCAACTCTAATTATCGGCGACACGAACGACTGGCGAAACACGCTCGCGGCGGGTCCCTTTGCCGTGCATGGCTATCAACATGCGACGGCGCCGCCGTCGCGATTTCGCTCATTCCCGGCGTATCTGCCGCTGGGATCGCTCGACAAGGCCTTCATCGCCAACGGACTGGTGGTGGTGCGCAGTCATATTGTGCGGACCAAATTGGCGCGGGACGCTTCCGATCATCTCCCGCTCGTACTCGATTTCGAGTTGCCGCCGCCGCTGCCGTCGCGATCACTTCCGTTGGGATCGCCGTAGCGGCTCACCACGCGTTCAGGGCGAATGCATTAGCCAACAGCGGGTTCAGAATGTGCACGACGTCCTCCATCACGGCGACGACGCGCCCCGATTGATCGATAAACTCCACATTCGCCTGGAACCGATGTTGTGACAACGACGTGATTCGGGCCGAAATTCGAACGCCGTTCGTCGGGAACGATCGGCGGTACTGACGGTAACGTCCCACCGCCGCAGGGAGACTTGGCGTGCCATGAATCGTGCGCGACCACACGATGAGCGCCTGCAGTGTCACGTCCAGCGCCAGCGGGTCGGCCAGCCAGGCGTTGCGGAACGGCTGCTGCGTCCATTCTGCCGGAGTCGCGGCCGTGCGACTCCAGACGACGATGCCTCCGCTGCTGCAATGCTCGACGGCGTCAATTCCCTGGAACATCGGGCCGTGAAACAGCAGATCGTAAGGGCGGACAACGGCGCATGCATCGTCGCCGTGGACGGCCGGCGAAGGCGGCGGTTCCTCCGCATGTCCGGTTCCAAGGACAATATCGGCCGCCGCATGCAGTTCCTGCCGTCCTGAGGTCGTGCTGGCGAGGTAGGACGAGACAATGAAGTTCCCATTCGACCGTCGCGGCTTGCCGACGTGAACCTCGAGCGCTGTGACTTCCTCCCGGTCGAGACGGACTCCCTTCAGCACACGGAGTCCATCAAGTCCTTGAAAATCGAGTCCCGGATTCCGATGCATGACCCCGTGCGCCAGCCACTCAACCATCATCGCGACTGGCAGGACCCCCTTTTTGCCCAACATATGCGAGGAGAGATACGGTGCGGCGCTCACCGAGATTTCTCGATGAAACGCCAGACGTGCGTCGGCCGGGATCGCTGAAGACGGTTCTGCGGCTGCATCTCCGAGCTTTTCGGCCGCAGAAGTCGCAGAGAGCGTCCGCGAACCCGGTCCGAGAACCACGACCTCGACCGCAGCCGGCGTGGGTCGCTGCAGCTCTGCGACGACGAGTTCCGCCCCGGCTTCCAGGGGAATCAGCCCGACTCCCTCTTGCGCAAACAGGGACTTCAAGCCTCCCTGCACCATCCCGCCGTCCCACGGTCCCCAGTTGAAGGAGATGACGCGACAACCAGGATGCCGCCGCTGCCACTGTTGAGCGTGTTTGTTCAATACTTCGTTTGCGATCGCGTAGTCGACCTGGCCGGTCCTGCCGTAGCGCGCCGTAAAACTGGAAAACAGCACCAGGCAACGTAAGGCTTCGGGCGAGATCGCTCCGAGTACGTTGCGCAGGCCCACGATCTTCGTGCTGAAAACGCTGTCGAACTGCTCTCGAGTTTTGTGCTCGATGCGATGATCGGCCAGGACGCCTGCACCGTGAATCAACCCGCGGACGGGTCCATGTCGCCGCTGGAGCTCCTCCACCAACTGGCAGACGGAGGAGATGTCGCGGACGTCGACGGACCGATACTCGGCATGAGCGCCGGTCGCTCGCAGCGCCTGCAGGGTCGCCTCGATCTCACGGTTGGCCAGCACCTGTTGACATTGCATCTGCAAGGCGCGCGGCGTCGACGCCGCCCCGTGAGTTGCCAGGGCCTGCTTGATGTGGGTGGCGTCATCGACGCCCCGCAAGTATTCGGGTTCCGGTTGCGGAGCCGGACTGCGCCCCAGCAATACGAGCGCCGGTTTCCATTTGCGGGCCACCGCGACTGCGGCGGCCGCAGTGACGCCCCGAGCGCCTCCCGTGACGATCAACAGATCTCCCGGCGACAAGGGCGCTGCGGATGAATCGTGCGGAGCCATCGGCTGCAACTCCACTTCAACGTGCACGCGGCCGGAGGTGGACAGACCGCATTCCATCGGTCCCTCGTGCAACAATTCCGTGATGATCAAGTCCGCTGCAGCTTCGATTGTGAGATCGGCTGCGAGATCCAACGCCTTGCACGTCAGTTCCGGCCATTCATGTCGGACCGTCTTCGACAGGCCCGCCAGACCGCCCGATGCGATGTCAGTCAATGCTCCGTCACCAGAAAGTCCGAAGCCGCCGTCGAGTCGCGCCACGGTCATGAAGACGGCCGCTGTGCCTTGACGGGCGGTGTTTCTCAATGCCGGACCGGCCTTCTGCGTCCATTCCAGCGTCCTCCACAATTGGGCGTCACTGATGCCCAACTGCGGCGCCAGCAGAATGAGACCGGCAAACGTCAGGTTTGCTGAGGGGGCCGTTGGTTCATCCAATTGCACGACGCGACTGCGGAAACCCGCCTGCGTCAGACGAGCTGCCAGCTCCAAGGGCAACTGCGAGCCATCGTCGGTGATCCAGAGCTCGCCGCCAGCGGGAAGGGCGATCCCCGCGCGGGGCGAAGCGACTGCCGGCGTCGCGACCACGACTCCGCACATGAGTTCGCTCAGATCCAGATCCGGCGCCGGTGATATCGGAGCGTATGCGTCGACGGCATCGTCCACGTTGACGGTCGACGGCGTTGAAGCCGCAACCAGCTCGACGGTGTCCGCGGAGTCTGCCGGTGCTGATGTCGCTCCGAGGAGATCGATAACGTCCTGCAATCGATGGAGCGTCTGCAGTTGCTCCGGTGTGACGGTGGGCAACTGCGGGAGTTTCTCCTGCAGCGCGGACAGAATCTCCACCCGCTTGATGGAGTCGATACCGAGGTCGTGATCGAGGCTCATCGCCGGTTTCAGCATCTCGACGGGATAGCCAGTCTTCTCGGCTACAACAGCCAGCACCTGCGGCGCCAGATCCTTGACGGCAGCTGCGAGCGCAACTTGTCGCGGCGGCGGGGACGACGATGCGCCGAGAAGATCGATGACGTCCTGCAAACGATGCAGCGTCTGCAGTTGCTCCGGCGTGACGGCAGGCAACTGCGGCAGCGTCTCCTGCAGCGCGGACAGGATCTCCACCCGCTTGATCGAATCGATGCCCAGGTCGTGGTCGAGGCTCATCGCGGGCTTGAGCATCTCCACGGGATAGCCGGTCTTCTCCGCCACGACTGCAAGCACCCGAGGCGACAAATCGGCGGTCGCCGAATCAGCCGGAGGCGAGGCGACGTTGCCGTGTTTCGGTAATGCGAGGCTGGACTCCGGCATCCCGAGGAGATCGATCACATCCTGCAGGCGATGCAGGGTCTGCAATTGCTCGGGAGTCACCGTCGGCAACTGCGGAAGCTTCTCTTGAAGTGCAGAGAGGATTTCGACCCGCTTGATCGAGTCGATCCCCAGGTCGTGATCCAGGCTCATTGCAGGCCGGAGCATTTCGACGGGGTAGCCGGTCTTCTCGGCGACGACGGCAAGAACCTGCGGGGCCAATTCGTTGACGGCAGGGTGAGTCAGTGCCGTCGGGGGCGTTGGAACGTGGCGATTCTCCGGGGCCTGTGCTTCGGGTCGAAGAGCGGGTTTAAGCGCCGTGCGCGCCGTTGCGGGCAGTGGGGCGGGGGCTGGAGCGGGCGACGCCGGGAATCGTTGAGCGGGTGGGGGAGTCACCGGCATGGCCGATGATGTTCCGCCCAGATACGAAGCCAGGGTCCGCAGGGCCGACTCCTGTCCTTCGAGGAACTGCCGATGAAGGCGGGCGGTCTCTTCCTGCATCTTTGCCAGAATTGCCAGCTGTGGGGCGAACTGGTCAGCCATGGGCGCTGTTCCATTCAGTGCGGGAGCCGTCGTCATCGCTGGAGCGGGAACGGGGGGGAGCGGAGCGGGGGGCACGTGGGCTGGAGCTGCGACGGGCAACATGGGCGGACGGGCCGGCCGTGGCGCGCGAGGCTTGACGTAGTTCGCGCCCGAGAGCGGAATCGTCAGGCGATCGCCGGGAACCTCTGCGATCGGGGGCGCGGGATCCCACCCGGTCAGGTCCACACACTGACCCGCGGCGCCGAGCTGCGCCAAGACCATCGCGAGATCAAACATCCCCGAACGCTTCCCCGCGGAGGCGTCAATTGAGACGGCGCGGAAATCGCGACCCGTGAGAATCGATCCGACCAACCCGGTCAGCACGCTCCCCGGTCCCACTTCCAGAAAACACCGCGCTCCGGCGGCGTACATATTCTCGATCTGCTGCACGAATTCGACCGGCTTCGCCAATTGACCGGCGAGCAGGTCGCGAGCTTCAGACGGGTCGTCCGGATACATTCCCGCGTTGCTGTTGGCATAGACGGGGACGTCACTGGGAGCGAAGTCAATGTCGTCCAGCACCGGACGGAATTTGGCGCTGGCGGCGGCAACCAGGGGACTGTGAAACGCGGCCGCGACGGGCAGTTTCTTGCCGCGCAGATTCCGTCGCGAGAAAAGCTCCACCGCCCGCTCGATGTCGGGAAGTCGCCCCGACAAGACGATCTGGTTCGGGCTATTACGATTGGCGACGACGAGATCGACAGCGCACTCGGCGATCGCCTGTTCGACCTGCGTCAGGGAAGCCCCGACCGCGAGCATTCCTCCATCCACTTCCTGTGCCGCGGCCATCAGACGACCACGGAGCGTTGAAAGTCGATAGAGCGCGGCTGGCTGATAGCGACGCGAGGCGCACAGAGCGGTGAGTTCGCCGTAGCTGTGGCCCGCGGTCAATTCGGCCACAACTCCGAACTGCTGCAGAACAGCCAGAGCTCCGAGACTGACTGCTCCGATGGCCGGCTGCGCAATGTCGGTCGCCCGCAGGGTCGCCTCTTGCTGTTCGCGGGCTGCGTTCGTCCAGGCGGGTGGAGGATAGATGCAATCGCTCAGTCGCGGAGCGTCGCTCGATTCATTGCAGTCCGCAAAAGCGGCATTCGCTTCCGCGAGGACGTCCTGCATCACCGGGAAGCGACAAGCCAGTTCGCGCAGCATACCGACCGTTTGCGAACCCTGTCCTGGAAACAGCACTGCCAGTTTGCCGCTGCATGGTCCCCTGCCGTAGATGATCCCGTCGGGGGTCGACCATTGCTGGCGATCGGCGTACTTGTCGAGCAGCGATTCGGCGTTGGAGATCAATTCGACGACGTTGGACCTCCCCTGCTCCCAGACGAAAAGCAAGCGATGTTCGCGTCCCCGCTGGAACGTGGCTCGGGAGGCGGCGGCCTGCGAACGAGTCATCGACCAGGACTGCGGGCTCTTCCATGCCGCCAATTGCTCCTTCAATTCTTCCAGCGTCGTGCCGGAGAACGCGGCGACGACGACATCCCCATCCCAGTCGGGAACGCGATTGGGTTGGGGAGCCTCTTCCAGCACGCAGTGGAAATTGCTCCCTCCGAAACCAAACGCGCTGACGCCGGCGCGACGTGGGTGATCCGCCGAGGCCATCCACGGTCGCGACTGTGTGCTGACGTAAAATGGAGAGTCATCAGCCAGCAGAACATCTTGCGGGCGGTCGACCTTAATCGTCGGAGGCAGAACGCGGTGTTGGAGCGACAGAATGGCTTTTAACACTCCGGCCGCACCTGCCGCAGCTTTGGTGTGGCCGATCTGTGACTTGACTGAACCCAAGGCACACCAGCGACCGGCACGTCCGGACCGACGGTAGACCTCGTTCAAGCCCGCGACTTCGGTGGCGTCGCCCACCTTCGTTCCGGTGCCATGTGCCTCGACCAGCTCGATGGTCTCCGGCGCTACTCCCGCGATCTGATAGGCGTCGTCGATGCAGCGGATCTGACCATCCTTCTTTGGAGCATACACGGCGTTGCCCGCACCGTCGCTGGACGTTCCGATTCCACGCAACAGCGAATAAATGCGATCGCCGTCCCGTTGTGCGTCTGTGAGCCGCTTGAGCGCGAAAACGCCGACTCCTTCCCCAAGGATCGTCCCGTCGGCGTTGTCCGCGAACGGACGCGCATCTCCGGTCGGCGACAGGGCTGGAGTCTTGCTGAAGCACATGTACATAAAAATGTCATTGAACGTATCTACGCCCCCCGTCAGGACCATATCCGACCGGCCCGACCAGAGTTCCAGCGCCGCGAGATGAAGGGCGCTCAGCGAACTGGCGCAGGCGGCGTCAACAACGCAATTCGTCCCACCCAGGTCCAGTCGATTGGCGATCCTTCCGGCGACGACATTTCCGAGGAGGCCTGGGAATGAGTTTTCCTGCCAGGGGACGTAGGACTCACTGATTCGGGCAATGACGTCCGCCGCGACATCATCCGGTACGCCTGCCTCACGCAGCGCCTGCCGCCATTTGGGGTGTCCCAGCCGAGCCCCGAGCGGAATCACCATTTCCAAGGTGCCGGTCACTCCAAGGATGCATGCCACGCGACTCCGATCCAAGGGTTTTCCGCCAAGACCATATCCCGCATCCTCCAACGCCCGCTTGGCGGCGACCAGACCGAGAAGCTGCGAGGTGTCGATGGCCTCCAGATTGCTGGGGGCGATCCCGAACTCCAAGGGATCAAACGGGATCGGCGACAGGAACCCTCCGCGACGCGCATAGGTCATGTCGGGAGATTTGGGGTCCGGATCGAAATAGTCGTCGGGCCGCCAGTGCGAGGACGGAACTTCTGTGATGGCGTCGACGCCGCGGCGGATATTCGACCAGAACTCTTCCCCACCGTCAGCCTTTGGAAACAGGCAGCTCAGGCCGACAAACGCCAACGGAACTGGGGGAGCCTTCGACGAACCGGATTCGATCATGAGTGAACGCGTCTCACTAGGACGTCAGAACTGAGAAGGTCAGCTTACGGCAGGCCGCGAAGATCCCAACCACGAAAGATCGGAAGACGCCGCCAGCCGAAGCATGAAGCGGTCGAATGGTGACGGAGAACAGCAGCCCGTTCGCGAACCGCAACAGCATACCGGGTTCGTGCCGGCGGCGGCATCGTGCCTCGCCGGACTTTTCGAGACATGTCCGGCAGAATGAGGTCCGACTACGACGGTTGGGGGGGGCAGGTGGAGATTTCGGGATGGCTGCCGTTTGACATCGAAACACCGATCGCGGGCTGCCGGGAGGGAGCGGTTGGGAAGGGACGCAGACGGTCCACTCATGCGAACACTCCGCATACAATGCTGCAGCCTGTAGGGGTTAATCCTGTTGAGGAAATTGAGAAATAGCGTTCAAGCCCGGAAACAACCGTTTGCATCCGGGGCGAGGCTGGATATAGTCGACAAGGTTTCCTGACGACGGGAGTCCTGTTCTATGGCCGCGTTTCTCGTGCCTCTGCAACCTGGCGCGTGCGTGATTCCGCTGGAGAAGGCGATCTTGCTGATCGGCCGTCAGGCCGACTGCGACGTATCGTTAACCGCGAGCCGCAAGATTTCCCGGAAGCACTGTTGCATCGCAATCGTGAATGAGTCCGTGGTGGTTCGCGACCTCGGGAGCACTAACGGCGTCTCGATCAACGGCGATCGAATCGAACAGGAAGGTCGCCTCCGACTCGGCGACGAACTCAGCATTGGTGATGTGCGTTTCCGGCTGCAAAAAGACGCTAAACTTCCGCCCCCGCCCGCCGCGCCAACCCCCGAACAAATCCCGAATCGAGCTCTGATCGACGACGATTCGATGATTCAGGGGCGACGAACCGTTCCTGAAGAAAACATGAACCCGGCTGGATTCGACTTTCCCGTAGCGCTGGCGGAAGAAGGTCGCGACTTTGCAGTCGAAGCGACGTATCAGCGGATGAAGCCGGTTGCCAAGTCGTCGAAGATGGAGGGGGGAGATTCGGGTCCGCTTGTTCCCTTCTACCCCGCGGATGAGCTCGACGTGCTGCCGATGCCCAAAGACAGCATCTAAAGATTGCCGTCGGCGGGCTTGGGTTCTCGCGCCGCAGGATCCTGACGGTAGTATTGCCGCAGGAGATCATACACCTGTGGATTCTCGGCTCTGAGCGCCGTCGGCCGTTCAAAGAACGCTTCGCTGCCGACGGCGAAAAACTCGACTGGGCTCGTTCCGGCATACTCGTCCAGGAGGGTGGACCGTCCGAGTCGAATCTGACGCTGCAAGCGGCGGAATTCCTCGTGGAAGACATCTGCCCACTGCCGGGCGTTCACCTCGCGGGGCAGATCGGGGACTCCGTCGACGTCGAAGTTGGCCATATCGAGCAGGTGGGCGAATTCGTGGATCACCAGATTTCGCCCGTCGGGCTGTTCGACGCATTGTTGCAAAACCTGTCGCCAGGAGAGGATCACTGGTCCCTGATACCAGGCTTCGCCCAAGCGAGGTTCGGCGGCATCTTCCTCTAAACCCCAGGGTTGCCGACGCCTGGGATTGGCCACGAAAGTATTCGGGTAGATCAGAATCGACATCAACCGGTCGAACGGAGCCGTCGGAAATCCCAAACCCATGATTGCGGCATGCGCTGCGATGGTGACCCGCATCTCGTCGGTGACTTCCAGACCGTTGCAACCCTCCCAGTGCTTCTCCGCGATGAGCAGCCGAACGTCGTCTCGCAGCCTCGCGATCTCCGCAGGCCGCAGCTGCGCCAGATGGCGGCAATTGGATGAGAGATATCGCTCCCACGTTTCTGGAATCGGCTGCGCCAGCAATTGTCGGCGGCGACGAGCTCTCCACCATTCGAAGATCATGACAATTTTTTCGCCGCGAAATGCCAAGTGAAACCGTCGGGGGTTGATTCAGAGTACGCAGCCGTGTCACTGATCGCCAACAATCCCGTGGTTGAACCGCCTGCAGATGTGTCAGGCGGACCGTGCATGAACCTTTCACGCAAAATCTTGCAGCACATGGGATTGTCGCCGCGCTGCGAACTGGTCAAGATATCGCGGGCCGAGTCCAGGGAGAGAATCGGCCCCAAAAA
The DNA here is from genome assembly GCA_033762515.1 of Planctomycetaceae bacterium. GTDB lineage: Bacteria > Planctomycetota > Planctomycetia > Planctomycetales > Planctomycetaceae > DSVQ01. The sequence continues at coordinate 1,197 of JANRLN010000052.1, read as the reverse complement.
CAGACATTCGGTTCGATGCTAGAAAGGGATTGGTAGTCTTCCATGCGGAACCTGTTCACGAAGCCGCTCGTCGGCATGACCCTCGTCCTTATCAGTGGTCTCAGCTCGGCCTGGGCTGCTGACGAAGCGGATCTTTACGGCGAGCACTTGCTGCCGCGTGAAACGCGACTGATGTTCTCCATTCCCAGTGTCGCGGATTTGGTCGAGGCCGGTGGGGAGTCCTCATTGGGGGAAATGCTGGCCGATCCGGCATTCCAACCGATCATCGATCAGATCAAGGAGAAACTTGCGGAAGCCTCGGACAAGATGAAGGCCGAGTCTGGGCTCTCCCTGGAAGACTTGGGGAAGCTGATGCAAGGCGAGGTCACCTTCGCCATCGTCGAAAAGCCGGCTCGAAAACTGCACGCCATTCTCATGGTTGAGTATGGCGATCACCAGGACACCGTTGACGGGCTGCTGGAAAAACTCAACGGGGCCTTGACCGCCGGCGGCGCTGAACAGAAGACCGAAACCATCTCGGAAGTGGAAGTTCAGGTTTTTGAGTTTCCCAAGACTGATGAACTTCCCTACAACAAAGTCGCCTATTTTGCCGAAGAAGGCTACTTCGTGATTTCCAGCGACCTGGCCCCGATCAAGGCGGTCATCGAGCGCTGGGAAGGCGGGAGTGCTGAAACTCTGGCGAAGGACGAAGTCTTCGCCTACATCATGGAAAAGTGCTCCACGGAGGACGCCGAACCGGCGGTGAAGTGGTTCATTGATCCCATCGCCTTGGTCAAGGGGGGCATCGGGATGGTGCAAGCCCAGAATCCGCAGGCGGGAATGGTGCTGGGATTCCTGCCCGTTCTGGGTCTGGACGCCCTGAAGGGAATCGGCGGGGGATTTGATCTTGGGGCTGGAAACTTTGACTCTGTGCAAAAGACATTCATCTACGCGGAACAACCCCCGACAGCAGTCTTGGGTGTGTTCCAATTCCCCGCCATCGCACAACAGCCTCCCAAGTGGGTCGGTGCTGACGCCACGATGTATATGGGAGTGAATTGGAACGTCGCTGAAGCTTACCTCGCGGTCGAAAGTATTGTGGACTCGTTCCTTGGCCCAGGCGCCACCGCCAAAACGCTCGAAGACTTCTCAGCGGCCGAGGACGGACCGATGGTGCATCCCAAGACGGACTTGCTCGATAACATTGAAGGCAGAATG
>JANRLN010000051.1:0-5665 GCA_033762515.1 Planctomycetaceae bacterium | reverse complement strand
GTGAGAATCTGTGAGAATTTGTGCTCGACCGATACAAAACTGGGGCCATGGACGTCGGCATGGAAGGAATGCGTGAACCGCGCCCCATCCACCGGTCGTAGGTCTCCTCCGTTGGTCGCGAGTTGGAGTTCGCCACCAAAGCGTGAGAGCTGCGGTCGGGGCCGTGCGGGGTCGGGAGACCCGCGCACAGCAGGAACGTACGCGCCACCAGGTGAGCCGGAAGCGTCAGCGCCCGGAGTCTCGCCTTGCGCAATGTGAGACCTTCGCGTTGTCTTGAGACGACAGACTCCGGTCACTGACGTTCCCGGGTCGCCAATCCCGGCTGCGCGCTTCTCCCCGCCCATGTTGGAAGCATCCGTTCCCAGCGTCGTCCCTTCCCAAATCGACCTCCGTCTGACCACGATGGGGCGTGCATCGCCGGTGGTTGATGGGTTGTGTTGGGAAATGGTCGCTGATGACGACGTCTTGCGTTCGCTGTGGCTGGGGCGCTGCGTGGTTGGGGATCGTCCTGGGGTTGCCGATGCTCGCCGCAGCACAGGAGACACCCAGTTCGACGGCCCGTGGCGATCGTCTGCTGGCGGACTACTTCGCCGCGGAGACCGCCCGCTTACGCGATGCCTCGCTGGCCGAGATCCAGACGATCGACGACTGGACCTCACGAGTGCCAGAAGCGAGACGTCAACTGCTGGACATGCTGGGACTCGACCCCCTCCCGGATCGAACAGATCTTCACGCGACCATCACCGGCCGCATCGATCATCCGGAGTTCACGGTCGAGAACCTGCACTATCAGTCGCGGCCGGGGTTGTATGTCACCGGGAATCTCTACGTCCCCAAGAACTTAACCAAGCCCGCCCCGGCGATTCTGTACGTCTGCGGGCACGCCAAGGTCGCTAAAGACGGCGTCAGCTATGGCGGCAAGGCTCACTATCAACACCACGGGGCCTGGTTCGCGCGCAACGGTTATGTCTGCCTCGTCATTGACACGCTGCAACTGGGCGAGATTGAGGGGATTCATCACGGCACCTATCGCGAGAACCGCTGGTGGTGGCTCAGCCGCGGCTATTGCCCGGCGGGGGTCGAAGCCTGGAACTGCATCCGTGCTCTCGACTATCTGCAGTCGCGGTCGGAGGTCGACCCGCAGAAGCTGGGAGTCACCGGTCGCAGCGGCGGCGGAGCGTATAGCTGGTGGATCTCGGCGATCGATGAACGCATCCGGGCGGCCGTCCCGGTGGCGGGGATCACGGATCTGCAGAATCACGTCGTCGACGGCTGCGTCGAGGGCCATTGCGACTGTATGTACATGGTCAACACCTATCTCTGGGACTACGCGGAAGTCGCGGCCCTCAATTACCCGCGCTCCCTCCTCATCAGCAACACCGATCGCGACGGCATCTTCCCGCTGGATGGGGTCTACCGCACGTATTCCGCCGTGCGCCGACTCTACGACCTGGGCAAACATCCCGACGACGTGGCGCTCAACATCACCGCCGGGGGACACGTCGACACACAGGAATTGCAGATTCATGCAATGCGGTGGTTCGACAAACATCTCCGCGGCGAGGTGCGCTTGATCGAAAACGCCGCGCAAAAGCTGTTTGAGCCGGAACAACTGAAAGTCTTTCAGGAACTGCCCGCCGACCAGCTCAATACGAAAATTGACGAGACCTTTGTCCCGCTGGCGACGCCGCCCGCAGTGCCGACCTCGACTGCGGAATGGGCCACGCAGCGCGATGCCTGGCTGGCGGCGCTGCGGCAGAAAACGTTCGCTGGCTGGCCGAAGGAAGAACTCCCGCTGTCAATGGAGCAGGTGAGTACTGTGGACCATGGGGGATTAACGTTGACGACCTACGATTTCTCCAGCCAGCCGCATGTGCCGTTGACGTTATACGTCCTTCACAAGACGGGGCTGCCGAAGGCGGATCTGGTCGTGCTCAATCCGCTGGCCCAGTCTGGTTGGGAAGACTTCGTGGCGACGTTGTCGTCAACGTTTCCCGCGGCCTTTGATCGAAGCGAACCGGCGGCCGCAGTCGAGACGGCTGAATTCACTGCACTCCAGCAGATGTTAACCGGGCTTCCGTGGGTGATGGCATACGTGGCCCCGCGGGGCGTCGGGCCCACGCGGTGGAACCCGGAGATGAGGAAGCACCTGCAGAATCAACGGCGGTTCTATCTGCTCGGGCAGACTTGGGAGGGAATGCAGACCTGGGACATCCGCCGTGCGATGCAGGCGACACGGTCGCTGGAGAGCTTCGGCGCTGCACCTCTTTGGCTGCAGGCCGAGGGTAACATGGCGGTGCTCACTTGCTACGCTTCGCTCTTCGAACCGCCGGTGAAGCGCCTGGACCTGCACAAACTGCCGATGAGCCACGCCCCCGACGGGCCGTCGCTGTTGAATGTCCTGCGGACGCTCGACATTCCTCAGGCGTTGGCCCTGATCGCCGAGCACAGCCAGGTGGCAATCTACGATGCCGACCCTGCGGTGTCGGAGTTCGCCATTGCGACAGCGGGGAAATTGGGATGGCCTGCGAAGCAGGTTCAGGTGCGTTCAACTTCTCCCGTGAAGAAATGACGATTGTCGTCAGCCGAAAAAGAGTGGGATCGCCCTGAAAATTGGGGCTCAGTCGTCGCTGGGGGTCGATGATTCCTCCGCAGCTTTTGGCGGGACGGCTTCGAGCAACTTTGCGACGCTGAAGAGCGTGATGCCGTAGCGGGTCCACATCACACCGATGCGCACGAGCAGCCAGATTGCGATGGGCAGTAAGGCAACCACTCCGATCGGAATGGCGATGCAGAGGGCGATCCCGTACGTGAAGAGCCCAAACACAACCGCAACGACCGCGACTCCCGCGAAGGAAAAGCCGAAGACCACTCCGGCAGAGAGGGTCTCGCGGAGCGACGCATGCAATCGCTGCACGCGCTCATCCAGTCGTGGGTCATGAAATTCCTCAACGAGGCGGCGCAGGAAATTTGTGAACAAGACGGCGGCCAGAACTTGCATCATCACCGCCCACAGCACGCCGACCACGAGTCCGACGATGTCCAAACCGGGCCACAGGGAGCAGGCGATCAACCCGATCAATCCTGCACCTTGAAAGCCGATCGACACAATGAGGGACTCGCGGCGTCGTGCCGGGGTGAGTGCACAGCAGCAGCGGCCCATGAAATCGATGACCAGCGGCAGCAACAGCACAGCCAGTCGGCAAGCCACGGTCGGAGGGAAGAAGAACATCCATGAGGTGGAGTAGCCCAGAACGAGGACTGCGAGCAGCACCACGAATGCGAGTTGCTTCAGCAAGACGCCGTACCGCAGCCAGCGCCACTGCGGATCGGCTGGTGATGACGTCGCTTCGCCGAGTGACATGATTTGATTCCGCCGGGAACGGTTGAACGCAGCATCCTGCGGCATAAATTGCCGAAGGCTGCGAACCGTTGGATCGCCATTCCCAGCGGTATTCCATCTGCAGCGGCGGTTCTGGTTGAATGGGTTTCTGGGATTCCTCCACGGGATAGGACTGCTGGCGATGCTGACGATTGTGCTGCTCTTGCTGTCGAACGTGTTTATGACGTTCGCCTGGTATGGACACCTGAAGTTCAAATCGGCCCCCCTCTGGATTGCGATCCTTGTCAGCTGGGGGATCGCTTTCGTGGAGTACTGCTTCCAGGTTCCGGCGAACCGATACGGTCACGCCGCGTTCTCTGCACCGCAATTGAAGATGATTCAGGAGGTGATCACGCTGATCGTCTTCGCGGTGTTTTCGATCGCCTACCTGGGGGAACGCCTGAGGTGGAACGACGCCGTAGGGTTTCTGCTGATTATTGCGGCGGTCTTTTTCGTGTTTGTGGTGAATCCCAGGGGGAGCTGAGCGCGGAGAGTCGAGAGTCCAGAGCCAGGCAATAGCCACCGTCTCTCGCATTTCTCTGGTCCTTAGCACTCGACCCTTAGCCCTCAGCTCACCCGAAACGGCTTTCCCAAAAAATTGCTGCGCGGCAGACTTCACTTCCTGTAGGTCGCCGGGCCGATGTATAGTCAGTGGGTGGGGCGTCGCGAACGTCGGCGATGCGGCTGGACGCTCCCGAGATGGCCAGGTTTTGGCGTGTGACAGTTTCGGGCCTTGGGTACGGATAGAGTTCGCCATGCCGTTGATCACCGCTTCGCGCCGGTTTCGACTGCGGTTTCACCCGCAAGCTTACTTGTTCGTGACGGAAGCCCTGCGGTTGGCGCAGGAATTGTTAGGCCGGGAACCGCGCGAAGACGAGAAGTCGGCCCACATCAGCGGCCGGGAATTGCTCGACGGCGTCCGCGTTCTGGGTCAAAAGCAATTCGGGATGCTCGCCGGCTGCGTCTTCCGGGCGTGGGGCGTGCACTCGACGGAAGACTTCGGCCACATTGTGTTTGAATTGGTTGAGCGGGGGGAACTCCGCAAGACGGATCGCGACCAGATCAGCGACTTCCAGGATGTCTACTCGTTCGATGCCGTCTTCCGCGACGAGTATCGCATCGATACCTCGAAAGCCTTCTCCGCGTGACGCCCACATCGTCCGTGACTCTCCCCTCGGCGATCGCTCGCGTTGCACCAGGCGTCTGGGAACGGCGGCTGGGCTTGCTGGGAATTGGCGCCATCGCGCTGGCGTGGGGCGGCATTTTGGCTACCCTCGTCGTACGCGATTCCAATCCGGTGGTCCTCAACCGGGTGCAAATCGCCGCCGCCGATGACGTTCTGCAAGGGACGTTGGCGCCCGGTTCGAAGGACAAGCTCCGGGTGACCAAAGACTGGAAAGGACGCTGGTCGGGGAAAGAGATCACCCTCGCCGAACCGTTCCCGGTTTCGATGCCGCCGGGGGAACTGCTGGTCCCCGTGACGTTGACCTCCCCCAAAAGCGCTCAGATCACCCACGGAATCCTCAACAATTATCCCGAACACGCGGGGCTGGCGACGCGCTCGGAGGTCCTGCCGCTGGTTTACCCGGCCACCGACGAAACCATCGCGCAACTGTCGTCGCTGCTGACGCCGAGCACTTCGTCTCAGTGATGGTGCGTCTGTGCGCGACGACTGCCGGGAGGGCGAGGCTCCTGCCGCGCTTTGGGTCGAGTCAAATCACGCGTCCAGCGAAGCGCCCGCGACTCGGCGGGAGCCTCGCCCTCCCCGTTGGAGACCCATTGGAAAATCGCTTCTCAGGCGCCCGCACGGCTCACAGAGCCGTGGCACACTGTCACTAAAATCCGCCGTTGGCAGGCCGAGCGAGGAAGTCGCTGATTCTCGGAATCAGTTCCTCGGCGGCATCCTCCAGGACGTAGTGGCCGCAGTCGGGATAGCGGACCAGTTCGGCATGCGGGCAGCGGGTGATCCATTCCTGCAGAAAGTGCTCGTTGAAGACGAAGTCGCGCTCTCCCCAGCCGATGAAGAGGGGCTTGCCCGCCAGCTTGGGAAGATCGCGGGCGACCTGGGCGACGACGTCGTAGCCGCGATCCGTCGATTTCAAGGGGATATCCTGCACGAAGCGGTGGACCGCAATGCGGTGTGCCCAGGAGTCGTAGGGGGCACAGTAAGCGTCGGCCACATCTGCCGGCATCGGTCGCCGCGTGACACACGATTTGACCGCGCCGCGGCTGAAGGCGTTGAACCCGCGCAACAGGATCGCACCCAGGACCGGCGTCCGCGCC
>JANRLN010000050.1:0-6407 GCA_033762515.1 Planctomycetaceae bacterium | reverse complement strand
ACTGCCATGCACTCTGACCTGCTGCATCCCGATCTCTGGACCAGCGGCGCGCGGCGATCCCTCATCCGGGCAGCCCAGGTGGCGACGCTGCATCAGTCGGCAGAGGTCGAGCCGCTGCATCTGCTCTGGGCGCTGCTGATGGATGAAGGGCGCGCCGGAATGGCGCTGGAGGAGGCGGGGGTCACACCGGCGGTGATGGCCGATCAGCATGTCGGGCTGGCGACGACCGCGCTGGAAGCGATCGAATCGATCGCAGCAACCGTCGCCTGGGGGGCAGTTGCGGAGACGATTGTTCGGGAAGCCCGGCACGTGGCGTTTCAATCGGGAGCCGCCGACGAAGCAGGGACTGACCATCTGCTGGCCGCGCTCGCCTGGAGCGAGACGGATGCAGCGCAGCTATTGGCAACACCGCAGGCCGACATCATCGCTGCCATGGCGCCTCCCGCATCGGCGGTGGTCCCGCTGCCCGAAATTTCGGCCACGGAATTGCAGCTCGATTTGCGGGAACGTTCGGTTCCCAATTTGGCGGAGCTGTATCGCATTCTCGACGCCGCGGCGAACCGCGCCCGCGAGGGCTTTCGCGTGGTGGAAGATTACGCCCGCTTCGGGATCAACGATCGGCATCTGTCCGAGCAGCTCAAGCACGCTCGACATGAACTGACGGCGGCACTGGAGGCCTTTCCGCAGCCGGCGCTGTTGAGCTGCCGCGATACGCTGGGGGATGTCGGCACCAGCATCGAGACCCGCCGCGAATACCATCGCACCGATGTGTTCGACGTCATTACCGCCGCGTTCAAACGGATTCAGGAGGCGCTGCGCTCGTTGGAAGAGTACGGCAAGGTCGTTTCCGGCGACGTCAGCCGGCCCATCGAGCGACTGCGCTACCGCGTCTACACGCTCGAAAAGGCCGTCCTGCAGACGGCGACCAATCGCGAACGACTGGCCGATCAGCGACTCTATCTGCTGCTGACGGATGCGGCCTGTCCCGGCGGCATCATCGTCGTGATGCGGGCGGCGTTCGAAGCGGGGGTGCGGATGTTTCAGGTCCGGGAGAAGACGTGGGACGATCGAGCGCTGCTGGAACATTGTCGCCGCCTGCGTCGCTGGACTCGTGAGCGCGAGGCGCTCCTCATCGTGAATGATCGCCCCGATCTGGCAGTGTTGTGCGATGCGGATGGGGTGCATGTCGGGCAGGAAGAATTGACCGTCGCCGATGCCCGCCGCATTGTCGGCCCGGATCGCCTGGTGGGGGTCTCGACGCATACGATCGAACAGGCGCGGCAGGCGGTGCTGGATGGCGCCGACTATCTGGGAGTCGGCCCGACGTTCCCCAGCCAGACGAAGAGCTTCGCGGCCTATCCCGGCTTGGACTTTGTCCGTCAGGTCTCCGCGGAGATTGCGCTTCCGTGGTTCGCAATCGGCGGCATTCAGGAAGCGAACATTGCCGACGTCGTCGCGGCGGGGGCGACGCGGGTGGCGGTCGCGAACGCGATTACCGCCAGTGCGACCCCGGTGGAAGCCGCCGCGACGATGTTGCAGAGTTTGCGCGGCGCCGAATCTCCGTGAAGGTCAGCCGCACCGCCGACCGCTGCGGGCGCCATCCCACCAGCGAACTACTTCACCGGTGGTTCGGCGTAAGACGCGTACGACTGCGAAGTCTCCCAGAGTGAGACTTCCACCACGGGAAACTGCTGTTCGCGGGCGTGGCGGAAGATCATGCGGGCGATGTTTTCGGCCGTGGGGTTCTCGGGAATGGTGAGAACTGGTTCCCGTTGCTCGCGGAAATAGGCGGCGTACGGATCGCGCTCGTTCAGGATTAACCGATGGTCGAGCGTGGTCTCGATCCAGGTGGTCATGGCGCGTTTGATGTCGGTAAAGTCCATCAACATCCCGCGATGGTCGAGCGTTTCCCCCTCCAGAACGATTAGGGCGCGGCCGTTGTGACCATGCAGAAACCGGCACTTGCCGTCGTAATCCAGCAGGCGATGGCCGTAGCAGAACTCAATTTCTTTGGCGACGCGAAACATCAGGGGCGGGGTTTCCGGCGTGGGAACGGAGTCGACGACGCATTCTAGGCAGCACCACACCCGGCGGACAGCCCCCGGAGGAACTGCGGAACCTCTCCGCGGCGTCGCCAGATCGCCGCCCGGTTTGGTAGTCTGTCGCGTACAGGGATGCTCCGGGCACGGTGGCTGCGGAGTTCCGGTCGCGAATGATTGCGAAGGGCAACCAGGATGCCGTTTCCCGAGGACGGACGACAGCGCGTCGTGATTGAACGGGTTTCTCCCGAGATCGACGCGGGCCGATTTCCCATCAAGCGGACGGTCGGCGAGACGGTCGCGGTGGAGGCCGATGCCTTCGCCGATGGTCACGACGAGATCGTGGTCCGTCTGCGATATCGACCGGCCGACGAGGTCGCATGGTCGGAAGTTCCGATGGAGTCCCTCGGGAACGACCGCTGGCGCGGTCAATTTCCGGTCCAGCAGCTGGGTGACTACGTTTACACGGTCTGCGGTGCTGTCGACCATTTTCGTTCGTGGCGCCGCGATTTGAGAAAGCGGCTCGACGCCGGGCAAGACGTTCGCGTGGATGTGCAGATCGGCGCCCGGATGATGCAGGCGGCGGCGGTGCGGGCCACGGGAGAGGACGCCGTGGCTCTCCGTGCGTGGTGCGAGCGAGCGCAGCGGGCCGAGCCGGGACCGCTGACCGCCCTGTGCGACGATGAAACGTTGCTGGCCTTGATGGACCGCTGGCTCTTGGCGCAGCACACCACCACCTATGAGCGGGAACTTCGCGTCACCGTCGATCGGGAACGCGCCCGGTTCAGTTCGTGGTATGAAATGTTTCCCCGGTCGGCCGCGACCGAACCCCTGCGACACGGCACGCTGCAGGATGTCATCGCCCGGCTTCCCTATGTGGCGAGCATGGGGTTCGACGTGCTGTATTTGCCGCCGATCCATCCCATCGGCGTCGGTTTCCGCAAGGGCCGCAACAACTCGGTCACCGCAGACCAGGAAGACGTAGGCTGTCCCTGGGCGATCGGCGCCCGCGCCGGCGGTCATAAGTCTGTCCTCGACGAACTGGGAACTCTGGCAGACTTCGACGCGCTGGTCACAGCGGCGGCGGCTCTCGGCATCGAAATTGCCCTCGACATCGCGTTCCAATGCTCGCCGGATCATCCCTACGTCGAGCAGCATCCCGACTGGTTCCGAACCCGTCCCGACGGCACGATTCAATACGCCGAAAACCCGCCGAAGAAGTATCAGGACATCTATCCCCTCAACTTCGAGTCCGCCGACTGGACCGGTCTGTGGACCGAATTGAAGAGCGTTTTCGAGTTCTGGATCGAGCGCGGCGTCAAGATCTTCCGCGTCGACAATCCCCATACGAAGGCCTTCCCGTTCTGGGAGTGGTGCATCGGCGAACTCAAACAGACCTGGCCCGAACTCATCCTGCTGTCGGAAGCTTTCACGCGTCCCAAGGTGATGTTCCGCCTGGCGAAGTTGGGATTCACGCAGTCGTACACCTATTTCGCGTGGCGGCACAATCGCTGGGATTTGACGGAGTATGTTTCGGAAATCACCCGCGGCGAAATTGCCGAGTACTTCCGTCCCAATTTCTGGCCGAACACCCCCGACATCCTCACCGAAGAATTGCAGTCCGGCGGGCGGCCGGCCTTCATTCGACGACTGGTCCTCGCCGCCACGATGTCATCCAGCTACGGCATCTACGGGCCGCCTTTCGAGCATGGGTGGTGCGCGCCGGTCCGTCCCGGCAGTGAAGAGTACCTCAACTCCGAAAAGTACGAGATTCATCACCACGACCTCGCCAGGGCGGACAGTCTGCAACCCCTCATTGCCAAGGTGAATCGCATCCGCCGCGACAATCCCGCCTTGCAGTTCAATCGCACGCTCACGTTCCACCCCATCGACAACGAACAACTCCTCTGCTTCAGCAAACACTCTGAGGACGGGACGAACGTGGTGGTCGTCGTCGTCAACCTCGATTCCCAATACAAACAGGCGGGGTTCGTGGAGCTGCCTATCGGCGACCTGGGCATCGCCGATTACGAGCCCTACCAGATGCACGATCTGCTGACGGACGCCCGCTACATGTGGTATGGCAGTCGCAACTACGTCGAGCTCGATCCGCAGAAGCTCCCCGCGCACATTTTTCACATCCGCCGACGCGTTCGCAGCGAGTCGGATCGGGAGTATTTTCAGTAGACCGACCGCAGCGGGTAAGTCCGTGCGACGCTGTCGGCGGATTTCACCCACGGCCAGTGGTTGACTCCCGAAATCGCCGATCCGTTTCATCTCAGGAATCAGGAGCGCATTGTGGATTCACCGGCCTCCCACGATCTCAATGCGTTCCCACCCGCGATCGTGAGCACCCGCTGGTGTGAAGCCGTTGCCGACCCCGTCTTCTCGGCGGCGCTCGCGGTGTTCTTGAACGAACGCCGCTGGTTTGCGGGCAAAGCGCGCAGCGTCGCCCAGGTCACCATTCGGGAACAGATCCCGCTGACAGCCGAACACGCGGAGGCACAGTTCCTGCTCGTGCTGTTCGAAGTCGCCTACACAACCGGACCAGCCGAGACCTACGTTCTGCCGATTCGTCCCGCGACCACCGACGACAGCCTCTCCGACGCCATCTGCCGCTGGACGGTGCGCGACACCCCGCAGACGGGTCTCCTCATGGATGCCGCCCCCGACCCGGCGCTGTGGTCCCTACTCCTGCAGCTCATTGCCGCACAGGAAGTCATCGACACCGCAGGAGGGCGGCTCACGGGATCGTGTTTCGGAAGCCCCGTCGCCGTTCCGACCGAGGGAGTCCCGCGCGTCCAATCCCGGCAACAGAGTCATTCCTCGGCGATCTTTCCGCCGGCGATGCTCATGAAGCTCTTCCGTCGCGTCGCGCTCGGACGCAATCCCGAACTGGAAATCGGCGAGTTCCTCAGTCACGTAACTCCGGCAGCGCCGGTCCCGAGACTACTCGGCGCTCTCGAATATCGCCGCGCCAACGGCGATGAATTCAGCCTCGGCGTGCTGCAGGCGTTCGTCCCGAACGACGGCGATGCCTGGGGTTATGCGTTGCGATCCCTGGGCGAATTCTGCAGCCGCGTCCGCGGGCTGTCGGCGCCAGTCCCGATCCCGGCGACCGTCGCATCGATTCTGGAAATCGCCGGTCGCCCCACCTCTCCCGCGGCTGCGGCGGCCCTCGCGCACTACGCCGCCGATGCCGAACTGCTGGGGAGACGTACCGGGGAGCTGCATGTCGCGCTCGCGTCTCGGTCGGATGTCGCCGCGTTCGAGCCGGCGAGCTCCACCGTCGGAGAGCAGCAGGAGCTTCACACCTCAGTCTGCGAGACAGCCGTTCGCAGCCTGGATCTGCTGGCCGCCCGGCAGCATCAGCTCCCGACGGGGCTGCAGCCCATCGCCGCCCGAGTCTTGCGGTCCCGGGATGCAATTCTCTCACGATTCGCCCCGCTGCTCGACCGGCGAATCGCCTCGCAGCGAATTCGCGTCCACGGCGACTATCACCTGGGACAGGTGCTCCACACCGGCGCCGATTTCGTGATCATCGATTTTGAAGGCGAACCCGATCGGCCGATTGCCGAACGTCGGCTGCGGCGTTCGCCCCTGCGCGACGTCGCCGGGATGCTCCGCTCGTTTCACTACGCCAGCCGCACCGACGCGATGGGACTGATCCCCGGCGTGGCGGGCGACGCAGATCCGGTGCGTCGTTCATGGCTCGACGCCTGGTACGTGTGGACCGCCGCGGAGTTCGTTCGCGGGTATCTTGAGGCGACCCAGGGCCGAGCGTGGCGGCCGTCCGACGCCGAGGAACTCCGCTGGCTGCTGGAAGTGTCGCTACTGGAGAAGCTGGTGTACGAACTGGCGTATGAACTCAACAGCCGCCCGGATTGGGCGGGCATTCCCCTGGCGGCCCTTCTGGAATTGGAAGATTCCGCAGCGTCCTCTCCTGAGTAGCCAGACCAAAACAACGCGCTGGACTGCATTCGCCGGAACCACCAGATCCCAGGCCTCACGATCCCCGGAAAATTCCCGCCGCCCAGTCTCGGGCGTGCCGCAAATGGTTTTCCAGTTTGGAGTTTTGCAGGGGGCTCTCATTCGATTCGGCTCTCCCGATTCGGCCCCGAGCCCGAAGAATTGACGTGCCCCCCCACTTGCCAGATCGCTCGGCCATGCATACACTGTGCGATTCTCCGCCGGGGCTGGCTGCTGTCCGCCCCCTCGGAACGGTTCGGTGATGAGCAGGTGGCAGGAACGGCGATGAAAGACGGCATTCACCCCAAGTATCAAGAAGTTGTGTTCCAGGACTCTTCGACCGGAACGCAGTTTCTCATGCGGTCGACCATCCGCACTGAGAAGAAGGTGCAGTACGAA
>JANRLN010000049.1:0-3568 GCA_033762515.1 Planctomycetaceae bacterium | reverse complement strand
CTGCTCAACTCGCCGGACCCGGTGCAGAACGTCCAGTCAAAATGGGTGGTGGTGCAGCAGGATCACCAGAACGCCGACGTCCTGGCGACGCTGCAAAAGCTGACCGGCGAAGACTTCCGTTACGACGAACGGACGTGGCATCTGTGGTGGGCCGCCCAGAAACACGCGGGCGGTCTGGGGAAGTCGTAGAACGGCGTCCGTCGACCGACATTCTGCCGACGCGGAAATTCCGCATCTCAAGCGCCAACTTCCAAAAACATCTCCACGGACAATTCTCTAACCAACACTGTTCGTCGAGTGGTTGAAGATTTGGAAGTTGGAGCATCCTTGAGATTGCGGATTTGAGATTTGGAGCTTCTTGTCCAGCTACTTCGCGGCGGCTGCCGTGGCGGCACGCTTCTGAATGTCGATCTCGATGGGACCAAAGGCCTGTTCGTGGCGCTGCAGAGCGACTCCCAGCGCGGCCCACATGCGCTTGGCGGTGTAAAAGTTCACCACCAACCGCTGCGACACCTTGACCGGCATCGAGGACTGCCCAAAGGGCTGCGGATTCAGTCCGAAATCCAGCACCAATTCCTCCGGCGTGCTCGCCACGCGGCAGAAGTTGGCATAGATCGGATTCAGGTCACCCGGCTCCACGAGAGGCTGGGCGGAGCGTTGCTCTTGTGGTTGGCTGTTTCCGTCGGCCATGGATGACATCCTTGCTGAAAGACTAGCAGAAACGGTGAATTGCGACTGCTGGATCATGCAGAACAACCGTCGTGACTGTCAACCACGCGAACGACAGATCGAGGCTTGAAATCACGATTGGCAGAATGGGCACTCTTGCCCGTCCGGCTTGCCTCGGATCTACTGGGGCGCTTAGACTTTGAACTTCTCGCCTGATCCCGCCACCCCTGACGCCCCTGCCCCGAGGATTGCCGGATGTCTCAACCCGCTCCCGCCAGCAAAGCCTCGCCATTGACCGCCACGCAGTGGCTCATCTGCACGATTGCGGCGATTGGGTTCGCCTTCGACATCTATGAGCTGCTGATGCTGCCGCTGATCGCCCGGCCGGCGCTGCTGGAACTGACCGGATTGACGCCGGATATGGTCGAGTACAAGACGTGGGTTGGAAGACTGTTTTACATCCCCGCGTTCGCGGGCGGGATCTTTGGCTTGCTCGGCGGGTATCTTACTGACCGTCTCGGCCGTCGCTTCGTGCTGACTTGGAGCATCCTGCTTTATGCCTTCTCGGCCTTCTTCGCCGGGTTTTCGACCAGTATCGAGATGCTCCTCATTCTCCGCTGCACGACATTCATCGGCGTGTGCGTGGAATTTGTCGCCGCTGTGGCCTGGCTGGCGGAACTGTTCCCGAATCCGCTACAGCGAGAAACAGTGCTGGGGCAAACGCAGGCGTTTTCATCAGTCGGCGGCCTGTTGGTCGCCGTAGCCAACGGCTTGGTGGCCGACATCGGAATGAGCCTCCCGGCCATTGCCATTCCCGGCTTCTTGACCGGTCTGATCGGCACGATTGGTGACGCGCATCAGCATGAGGCATGGCGCTACACGCTCATGTCGGGAATCATCCCGGCGATTCCACTGATTCTCATTCGTCCGTTCCTGCCGGAATCCCCTGCCTGGAAGGCCAAGAAGGAAGCCGGATCGCTCAAGCGGCCGAGCATTGGCCAACTTTTTGCCCCCAACCTGCGTCGAACCACGCTGGTTACCGCGGTGGGCTTCGCGTGCACGCTGGGAGCCGCGTTCGGCGCGATTCAACAGATGCCGCAGATCGTGCCCGGACTGAAGGAAGTTCAGGAGAAGGCCGGCGCGGCTCGTGAAAAGGCTGTCGCGGCCGCGAAGGAAAAGGGAATCAACGACGAAACGAAGCTGAAACAGATCGGCGGCGCTGCAGCCGCGGGAGTGGGGCAGAAAACTGCGACCGAATACACCAAAATTCAGGAGTTCGGTGGACTTGCTGGTCGATTCTTGATGGCCTTCGCCTTAGCAAGCGTCGTCCGCTGGGGCTGGACGCTGCGCATGTTTCAGATCCCTGGGTTAATTCTGACCCCGCTCCTCTTCTGGGCATTCCTCCAGATGGAGAACAGGTTCTTCTTCGAGATCAACCTGGAAGCGATCTATCTCGGAAAATTGCCGATCACCACGATGTCCATCGGAATGTTCTTCGTCGGACTATTCACCGTGGCGCAATTGAGCTTCTGGGGGAACTATCTGCCCCACATGTACCCCATGCATCTTCGCGGTACCGGAGAGAGCTTCGCAGCCAACATCGGCGGCCGACTGATTGGTACTTCCGCGGCGCTCGCAACATCCGAACTGTCCAAATATATTTCGGGAGCGGGCCCGATCCAATTCGCTACCGCCGCCGCGATCGTCGGCGGAGGGTGCTATGTGATCGGCCTGATCGCGTCGTTCTTCCTACCGGAACCGCAACCGGAAGTCGAAGGTTAGTCGCTCGCTTGCGATTCATCCCGTTCGGACCTTTTGCGTGCCACGGCTCTGTGAGCCGTGCGATTGACGCCGCGTGTGGGAGCACCCGCACGGCTCCCAGAGCCGTGGCACACGATCGGTCGACGAGATTTTACTCCGCGGTTCGATTCTGCCCCGGCACCCAGAGCACATCCTGTCGGCCGTTGTCGTTCGCCGCGCGGGACCAGACGAAGAACAGATCCGACAGCCGGTTCAGGTACATCACCACCTGAGGATTAATCGGCTCGTGCTCGGCGAGTTCCACAACCCCCAACTCCACGCGTCGGCAGACCGTGCGGGCCAAGTGGAGATAGGCGGCAGCAGTCGAACCACCCGGCAGGATGAAGCTCTTGAGCGGTTGCAGATGCTCATTGGCGGCGTCGATCCACCCTTCCAGCCGGGTGACCTGCTCCGCAGTCACGCGCAGCGGCGGAAATGCGGGCGGCTCCTCACTTTCCGGCACACACAGGTCCGCGCCAATGTCGAACAGGTCGTTCTGAATCCGCACGATTCGCGGTCGCAGGTCGTCCGGCAGTCCCGCCGCCAGCGCCACGCCGAGAACCGAGTTCAGCTCATCGACTCCCCCATAGGCTCGAATCCGCCGATGCGTCTTGGGGACGCGCGTGCCGTCTCCCAACGAGGTCTCGCCGGCATCGCCGGTTTTGGTGTAGATGCGGTTCAGGTAGACCATGGGGCGCCGTTCTGAGTGAGATCTTGAGTCCCTTGATAGTATCGCGTCGTTGGACGCATCAGAGAAGCGGTCCGTGCGGCAAATGGCCTGCTGATGACGGAAATGCCCACAAAACAAACTCCGGTTACAGACGTTCGCGGCTCGCATACCAATATCGATACGCGAACGTCTGTAACCGGAGTATGGTAATACACCGTCGGCACCCACCGTACGCGGTTCAGCGCGAACAGGTCCAGCAAACTCGGTCCCGAGAACTCCGCTTCGAACGCGTGCAGGCCGAAGCGACGGGAGAGTTCCTTGCACGCTTCCACCCCTCGAACGCTGTTCCCTTTGGCGTCGAGCTTGGGGGAGTAGAGTCCGATCCCCAGGACGCCGGGGACCACGGCGACAATTCCACCACCGACGCCG
>JANRLN010000048.1:0-6341 GCA_033762515.1 Planctomycetaceae bacterium | reverse complement strand
GGGGCAGCCGTAGCGGCAATACGCCTGAGGTACGAAGATCGCCGCCGCGAGGCTGACGATCGCAATCGTGAACGATGCTGCGGCACCCGTCTTGAGAATCCAGCCGTCGAAGGGTTCGATGACCGCGAGATCGAAACGGGGGGACATCACGGCCAGCAGGAATGCACCCGCCAGCAGGGTCCCCGGAAGGAACCCCAGCGCGCGACTGACGCGCGACGGCAAGTGAAGATGCCAGCGACGGAAACGACCGAGCCATTCCTGAGCCGCACCGTGGGGGCAGAGTTGATGACAGTAGATTTGCTGCTTTGTCGTCCACGGAATGAACAGCGATACCCCAACCAGTACCACGAGGATCGGGGCCGTGGCGATGGGGAGCCCGTGCCGCGCCCAACCAGCAAGAAGCGAGAGCGACAGTAAGTCTCCAAACCAGAGTCCGAAACCGGCGATAAGCAGGAGTTGCCAGATGGCCCGCAAGCGGCGGTCTTTCTTCCACGGAAGGAAGGTGAGGCCAAGTGCGCCGATGATGAACGCCGCCAGCCCGCCGTCGCGAAAACGGAATGAGGCCGAAGAGGCGCTCTGAGCGTCGGCACACCGTGCATCCGCAAGCGCCCGCCGCCGCAACCCTTCCGCCACCGCGTAGCTCGTCTGCGTTGCTCCGGAGACCCCTTCAATCCCGGCGGCGACGAAGTCGATCTCGCGCAACTCCGCCAGACTCTTACCCTGGAACAGCTGAAAGTAGTCCTCGCTGCCCCGGACCCGCTCGACGTACTCTGGAGTGTCGTAGCTCTTCCGCAGGCGGACTCCGGAAATCGTCTGCTGGTCCCCGGCGACGGCGAAGAGGGTCTCGGTCGGCCCGGCATACCCGATCAGACCGTCCGTCGCGGGCGAGGTGCGGACGACGTACCCCAACGTCGCGTCGGCGGCATCCACAGCCCGCGTCCACCCGTGCCGCGGATCATGAGACTTCAGGTTGGTTGCCTGGGGAAAGAAGCCTTGGACTTCCGCAAGGGTGACCTCATCAGGAAATCGCAATGACAACGAAGGTCCCGAGAGACGCCGCTGGATTCCTTCCGCCATCGCCAGGCTGGTCAGCGTCGAACCGCTCACCGCATCAATTCTCGATTCCCGACCACCGTTGGCCCCTCTGTCGCGGAACTGCAGCCAGAATGCGGGAGCGTCCCGGACGGCGGCCACATGGGCCGGGGTATCGCCGCTCGACAACAGGAGCACGCGGACGACTCGTCCGTCGACCGACAAACCGATCAACAGGTTGCTCGGTCCCGCGTAGCCGATGAGGTCGTCGGTGTAGGGGGCGGTTTTCAAGACGAATCCCAGCTGCGCGCCGTCGGCGCCCAGGACCAGATGGCCGTCGCGCTGCAGGTCGCGCGGCCCGAGCCGGCCGGCGGCGGGAAAGATGCGGCGGGCTTCAGCGAGCGTCACCGCCGGACCCAACTCCTGCTGTCGGACCTGGCGGTCGGACGCCAGCAGCAGGTACGCTGCGGTCGCGAGCACCGCGACGCGGTAGCTTCGGATCGCCGCATCGCGCCACGTCCACCGTCGGCGACGGGGCGGGTTCGGAACCGTCACGATCGGCAGCGACGGCCATCCGGGCGCAGTGCTCTCTGCAGACATCAACGTTCCTGGCGTCGGGGGGTTGGTCGTCATTCAGCGAGCATGGGCGGTTGTTTTTCGTCCCAACGTTCCGATGATCCGCATCGGCCGTTATGCTGCTGATCCTCCGCACAACATCGTAACAAGTGACGCGACTCCGTCAGGGTTCCACATCTCCGACGGACGCGATGAGTTGAAATGAAATGGCGATTTCGGAATTTGTCCCGGCGACGCAATCCGAACTGGCTCGCTGGTTGCAGGAGAACGCGATCGGTCCGCGGCGAAAGCTGTCACCTGTCGGCGGACGCACGGCGTTGCAGTTCGGCTTCGCCGGCGATGTCGACTGTTTGGTCGATCTGAAGGATCTCCGTCGGGTGGTGGATTATCCGGCGCGCGACATGACCGTCACCGTGGAAGCCGGATTGACGATCCATGATCTGCAGCAACTGCTGGCGCAGGAAGGGCAGCAATTGCCTCTCGATATCCCACAGTCGGCGCGGGCGACGATCGGCGGCGCGATTGCCTGCAACACCAGCGGTCCCCGACGGTTCGGACATGGCACGTTTCGCGACTACGTCATCGGCGTCTCGGCGGTGGACGCCGCGGGTCGGCTCTTCAAGGGAGGGGGTCGGGTCGTCAAGAACGTGGCGGGTTATGACCTCTGCAAACTGCTCGTGGGATCGCGCGGGACGCTGGGGATCATTTCGCAGGTGACCCTGAAACTCAAACCCCTGCCCGAAGCCGCGGGGTGGTGGTGGTTCACGTTCGATTCGTTCGCGGAAATGGAAAACGTCCTGGAACGGCTGCAGACCTCGGCCGCGCGCCCCGTCGCGCTGGAGATGCTGGACGTCCCCGCAGCGCGGCTGGTGACGGCGGAATCACGGCTGCCATTGCCAAGCGATGTTCCGGTGCTGGCGGTTCTCGTCGAGGGCGCCGCCCGTGAAGTCGAATGGCAGTTGGACGCCTTGCGAAAAGAGGTTGTTCCCTTCGGTGTGCAACAACTGGAACGGCTCTCGGGAGTCGAGGGGGGAACCTTGACTGCGGCGTTGACCGAGTTTCCAGTTCCCACGGATGAACCCGTTACGTTCCAGGCCAACATGCGGCCCTCTCAATGCTGGCGCTTTGCGGAACTGGCGACGACGCTTGATGTCGCCGTGAACTGTCATGCAGGGACCGGCGTGGTGGTTGGCCAGTTGCCCGAGACCGCGGCCACGATTGAGCAGGCGCTCAGACTCCTGTCTCCGCTACAACAACTGGCACGCGGTTGTGACGGAAATCTCTTGATTCTGCATTGCGATCGCGAGTGGCAGGGCCGACTGCCGATGTGCGGCCAACCGGAATCGGCCTGGCCGCTGATGCAGCGTCTGAAGAAACAGCTCGACCCGCAGAATCTGCTGAACCCCGGCCGATTCGTAGATCACGCGGCGGAGGCGTAGACTTAGTCTGTAGGATGGGCGCTCCTGCCCGTCCGTATCTGGATTGAAGGCAAAAGCGGACGGGCAGGAGCGCCCATCCTACGATTTCCCCGCCATCCCCGAAGAGCCCGGTTCCTCGATGCCTGACCCCGCCGCAGTGCCGCTCGCTCCCGCGACTCCCCCGCGGCTCGGCGGTTCGATCGACTACGACAAGTTCCTGGACTGCGTTCATTGCGGGCTGTGTACGGCCGCATGTCCGACGTACCTCGAAACCGGCGATGAGAATAACAGTCCGCGCGGACGCATCTATCTCATGCGCGCCGTCACCGACGGCCGATTGGAGATGACCGAGTCGGTCGGCCGCCATCTCGATCTCTGTCTCGACTGCCGCAGCTGCGAGACGGCGTGCCCTTCCGGGGTGCAGTACGGCCGTTTGATTGAGCCGTTCCGCATCGAAATGAAAGCCGCCGCCAAATCGGCCGGCGCGAGCGCCCCGGACTGGTGGTTCGAGAAGTGGATTCTGTACGGACTCTTTCCTTATCCGCAGCGACTGAAATGGTCCCTCTTTCCGGCCGGAATTGCGCAGTGGCTCGGATTGGACCGAGTCGCGGATCGTCTGGGACTCGTCAAACTGCTGCCGGAGAAGCTGCAGCGGATGCAGCGTTTATTGCCCCGGCTGCGGCGCCGCGAACCAAAGCTCCCCGACGTGCTGCCGCCCATCGGACCCAGGCGGGCGCGCGTGGCGCTGTTCACCGGCTGCGTCGCCGATGCGTTGTTCCAACATGTCAACTGGGCCACGGCGCGCGTGTTGCAGGCTAACGGCTGTGAGGTGGTCGTCCCGCAGTCGCAGGTCTGCTGCGGAGCGATTCACTACCACAGCGGCGCGGGCGGACCGGCGTTGGACCTGGCGAAACGCAATGTGGAGGCCCTCGGTTCCGACAGTCTTGACGCCGTGATCATCAACGTCGCCGGTTGCGGCTCAATGCTGAAGGACTACGGGCACATGGGTGAAGAGGTCGCGGCGGACGACTCGGTCACTCGCGATCGATTGAGCCGCTTTGCGGGAAAGATTCGCGACGTCTCCGAATTTCTGGCAGAGTTGGGTCTGGTGGCGCCGACCGGTGAGGTGCCGCTGACTGCGACCTATCACGATGCCTGCCATCTCTGCCACGCCCAGAAGATCCGCGAGCAACCGCGAGACTTGCTCGCCAGAGTGCCCGGACTGAAGCTCGTCCCCCTCGCCGAATCTGAAGTCTGCTGCGGCGCCGCCGGGAGCTATAACCTCACTGAGGGAGAGATGGCCGACCGTCTCGCCGAGCGTAAGCTCAACAATATCCTGAACACCAAAGCCGACGTGGTGATCAGCGGCAACGCCGGCTGCACGCTGCAGATCAACGCCGCCCTTCGTGACTCCGGGCATTCCATTCCGGTCGTGCATCCGATGGAGATTCTGGACTGGAGTTATCGGGGGGTGAAGCCGGTAGTCAGTAGTCAGTAGTCAGTAGTCAGTAGTCAGTAGTCAGTAGTCAATGGCCGACTGAGACAGGGCTTGATGGCCGTCCTTCCGACTTCGCCTTCCGTCCTCCCCTCCTCCTCATTCCGCAGGATTTCCCGTGCAGCCTTCGATTCGTGCCGTCTGTTTCGATCTCGATGGATTGATGTTCAATACCGAGCATGTCTTCTTTGAGGCGGGCGGCGAGCTGCTGCGTCGGCGCGGGCATGAGATGACGCTGGATGTGATGAATGTCCTGATCGGTAGGCGGCCGATGGAGTCGTTTCAGGCACTCGTGGCCTATCTCAAACTCGACGAATCTCCGGAGGCCCTTCTGGCCGAGTCGCGTGAAATCTTCCACGCGATGCTCGCCACGCGGTTGGCTCCGATGCCGGGGTTGTTCGAATTGCTCGATGCGATCGAAGCCGCCGGCTTGCCGAAGGGAGTCGCCACGTCCTCGCCGCGGTATTACCTTAACGACGTCCTGGGCCAATTCCAACTGCTGCCGCGGTTCTGCATCACGCTCACTTCGGAAGACGTGACGCACGGGAAGCCCAACCCGGAGATCTATTTGAAGGCGGCCCGCATGCTGTCGGTGGAACCAGCGGAGATGCTGGTGATGGAAGACAGCCACGCGGGAACGGCGGCGGCCGTCGCCGCCGGGGCGCACGTCGTCTCCATCCCGCATGAGTTCACCGCGGGTCACGACTTCGCCGGAGCGAAACACATCGCCGGGAGTTTGGCCGATCCGTACATTCATGGGCTGCTGCAGCCGCGTCAATCAACATGATTCGTCTCTTGCCGACGCCAGAGGATTTCCTTGAGGCGCCGCCACGGAGTCCGAGCTACATCAAAGTAGGCGTTCCTGATGCGCATCTTCCAAAGGTGCGCGTCGGAGTTCTCCGCCCCCCGAGAAGAGTGGATTCGATTTGATCCACATGGCGGTTCACGACGTTCAGAAGGCTAAGGCGAGACTCGTGGAGCCAACACCCCTTCTCGGAGAGTGGAAGATGTCGCCGTCAGCGTCCTCTGTGAATTCTCTGCATATACGAATCGGGCGTTGTTGAATCAACAGCCTCTATCACTTACCCTCGGCAGGTTGCGGGAGGCGAGGCATGCGAGCCGATTCCCCACAACGGTTTGCCCTTTTGTTTGAGAGGAGGACGGGTATGCATGTGACTTGCCAAGCATGCGGAGCTGAACTACAGGTCCGCGATCAACTCGCAGAGCGAGTTTCCGAAATCGCTTGCGTGCAGTGCGGAAGCCGGGTCAGCCTGGGAGTTTCGGCAGTTCCAATTTCCGCTGCAGCAGCTCCTTCTCAGAGCATTCCACCGTCAGTTCCCCTTGCAACGCCCCGTCCCGCTTCCAGAACTGGTCTCGTTGTCGCCGTCGTTGCGGCTTCCACCATCTCGCTCGCAGTGGTCGCCGGGGTCGGGACTTGGCTTTTGACGCCGAAGCACGAAGAAGAAAAGGTCTTGCCCCCGACTCAGGACGAAATCCTCGCGGCAACAATCGCTGAAGAGAAGCGTGAAGTGACAGAGCTGCAGAGTCAGTTGGATCGAGTTCAGGCTACGCTCAAACAGTCTCAGTCTGAAGAACTGGCCCAACTGGAAGAGATTCGTCAGGCTGAGAACTCGCTTCGGCCTGCGCGGGAGCGTTTTGGTCAGTTGACGTCATCGCCGTGGTTGAATGATTTGAAGGCGTCAGCGGACGGGGCTGCCCGCTGAGGTGGCATGATCGATCGGTGTCCTTGACGTCTCCGTTCTAATCTGCAGGAGTTTTGAGATGGTTACTCCCCGACTTGTTGGCACGAAGATAGCGTC
>JANRLN010000047.1:0-1704 GCA_033762515.1 Planctomycetaceae bacterium | reverse complement strand
CGGCGAGGTGGTGGAGAAGCTGTTCGCGTAATCGCGACAGCTCTTGCTTCAACCGGAATTTGAAACACCCGGCATTTTGAATGATGCCGGGTGTTTTGTTTTCGGTATCACCGAAGTTCCCGACACAGATGGTGATCCCGGTTGTCACCTCCGAAGGAGCTGGGATAAGATCGAAGGACTTGGATGCATCATCTTGCGTGAGAACGTCTATGTTGCGACGACATCTTTTTGGGCTCCTCGGTCTGATGCTATTTCTGGGAGCCGTGAAGGCCTCGGCGGAGGCCCCTCTACCGGAAAAGATCGAATTCAATCGAGACATCCGCCCGATTCTCTCGGACTTCTGCTTTCAGTGCCACGGCCCCGACCAGCATGCGCGGCAGGCCGACTTGCGGCTGGATACGCTGCAGGGACTGATCGGCACCGCCGACCATCCCGGCGTCGTGCGTGCAGGGAAACCGGCGGACAGCGAACTCCTGAAGCGGGTGACCTCCACCGATCCCGAAGAGATGATGCCTCCGCCCAAGGCGTCAAAACGACTCTCGTCGCGGGACATCGCGGTGCTGCAGAAGTGGGTGGAGCAGGGAGCTGAGTACCAGGGGCATTGGGCGTACATTCCACCTCAGCGGTCGACTCCGCCGCGCGATGTGAGTCCCGCTGCATCACACAATGCCCTTGACGCCTTCGTGCAGGCACGCCTCACAATGGCGGGTCTGGCGGCCGCGCCGCGCGCGGACAAGCGGACGCTGCATCGACGCTTATCGCTCGACCTGACTGGGCTGCCGCCGCGGGCGGAAGATGTCGAGCGTTTCGTCAATGACGCGCGTCCTGACGCTTACGAACGCCTGGTGGACGAATTGCTGAAATCTCCGCGGTTCGGCGAGCGCATGGCGGTCTACTGGCTCGATCTGGTGCGCTTCGCCGACACCATCGGCTACCACAGCGACAACGTACGCGACATCACCCCTTATCGCGACTATGTGATTCAAGCCTTCAACGAGAACAAGCCTTTCGATCAATTCACGATCGAACAACTCGCCGGGGACCTCGTCGTCGAGTCGGGACTTACTCAAAAGATCGCAGCGGGTTACAACCGGCTGCTGCAGACGACGGAGGAAGGGGGCGCGCAGGCGAAGGAGTACGCCGCGAAGTATCTGGCGGACCGCGTCCGCAACGTATCGAGCGTCTGGCTCGGCGGAACGATGGCGTGTTCGGAGTGTCATGATCACAAGTATGACCCCTACACTCAGCGGGATTTCTACAGCCTTGCGGCCTTCTTCGCGGACATCCAGGAAACACCCGTCGGCCGCCGCGAAGCGGGCATGTTGGTCCCCAGCGAGGAACAATCGCACGAGTTGCAGCTCCGCGAACAGGCGGTCACGCAGGCCCTGCAGCGGTTGAATGCGCACGTGCAAGCCTTGGTAGACGGCGCCACCGACTGGTCCGTCGAACTGGCGGGTACGGAATGGTTGCTGCCCAAGTTGTCTTCGATCACCGGGAGCGACGGACTGATCTTCACGACGCTGGAGGACGGTTCACAACGCGTCACCGGCAATGTGCCGGAGCGTGCGGCTTACCAAGTGACGCTGGAGGAGATTGTTCCCGGTTGCACGGCCCTGCAGTTGGAAGCCTTTGCGCATCCCGACTTGCCAGCCAAAGGGCCGGGGCATTCCGACAACGGCAATTTCGTGCTGACGGAATGGCAGG
>JANRLN010000046.1:0-10823 GCA_033762515.1 Planctomycetaceae bacterium | reverse complement strand
GTGCTCGGTGCGGATTTCGCAGGCCGCCATGCCGATGCCGGAAAAATCGGAGATGTTTCGCGGACCGTCCTCCCCCGAGACGGTTCGTGAAATCTCGTATTCATAAATCACGCAGGGATCGCCCGACATCGGTGCGATGATGGGTTCGGCATAGGGGTGGATTTCCCCTTCGACAGCCGACAACGTCCCATCCTGCGGCGTGACGCCGTCCCGACCATTGCGCAGGGCGGCAATGGTTCCCCCCAGGCTCAACCCGTTCCAGAGGGAACCAATGCAGAACCAGGTCAAGAGTCCCATCACGCCGGACGCGATCCAAACGGCCGGAGGGTCCACATAAAATTCCAGAAACCAGTGGTAGCCCAGCACCAGGCCGGTAAGCATCGCCAACGAAAGATAACAGCCGGCTTTCATGAGGGTTCTCTGACATCCAAATGGGTTGCTGGAGGAATTGGTACCGGAAGCCGCGCACGTTCAGAAGGAGAGCGCCAACTTCGGACCTGGACAGATCTTGTCATCCTCGTCACCGAGTCAGCAGAAGCATTACCGTATCACGAAAAGCCGGCGGAGAAGTTCTCCGCGAACATTTTCGTGGACGTCGCAGGCCTGTCGCTCCGAATCTGGTGATTTGCGGACGGAAGGACTGCCCTTCCGTGAAATCATGCATCAGGCACGCGAGCGCCGACGGCGCGGATGCCGGCTCCCGTGCAGAACCGCGATGACCTCGACGTGCCCAGTCACGATGCGATAGTAAACAACGCAGGGAAAGCGTCTGAGGCTCACGCGGCGGACCAACTTGTACTGCGGGGCATATCACTCCGGACTCGCGCGAATCTGGTCAAAGACAGGGTCAATCGCCGCCAGGAAATCGTCACCCAATTCATCTCGTTGGGCTTCGTACCAGTCACGCGCCTCAGCGAGATCCTGCTCCGCCTCTGGGCGGATGATGAGTGGGGAGTTCACGGTTTTCCTCGTAGCAGTGCCCGAACCTCCTCCCAGAGCATTCCGCTTGCCGGATCCGCGTCCGCAGCAACGATCCTCCGATCGAGCTCCTCGCAGTGGCTGTCGTGAATCGCAGTCCTCTCGGTCGCGAGGCTGTCCCAGATCTCACCGATCAGCCGCAAACGATATTCGTCGCTGAACCGATCGATTCCCAATTTCTGAATGGTCGGCGCCATGAGCCAGCTCCTGATAAGTTGTCTAATGACAACAGAATAACGATGTCGAAACGTAGCGAACAATAGCCGATCATCACGAATCATCCGCTCGCCTTCCCGACGCACCGTTTCCATCGAAATTCCGCGTGCTGGGGATGTTGCACGAACAGCATTTGGCGCCGCCGGCGCTAAATCGCAAGAACGATCAAGAACGCCAACGTCCTTGAGGCTAATCTTCCCGCCATGAGCACGACCCGATCCCCGTATGCCGCCCGCATTTTGAAGGTGCAGCTTTTCATTCAGGAACACTTGGATGAGATGCTGTCGCTCGAACGGCTGGCGGAAGTCGCCGGGTACTCGCCGTATCACTTCCACCGCATTTTCCGCGGACAGGTGGGGGAGAGCACGGATGATTACGTCCGCCGACTGCGGATGGAGCAGGCCGCCCGTTCGCTGCGTTATCGGCAAAAGTCGGTGCTCGATGTCGCGCTGGATTCCGGTTACGGGTCACACGAAGCTTTCACCCGCATCTTCGTGCGAACCTTCGGTGTGACCCCCTCGGAATACCAGGCTCTGGAACATCCCCCTGAAGCCCTGAAGGAACGACTGATGATGACGGTTTCCCATACGACCAGCGATGTTCGCATTGAGCAGCTTCCCGCACGACGAATCGCGTGCGTTCGCGTCGTCGGCCCCTATTGCCCTGCCACGCTCGGCCCCGCGTTCGCGCGGATCGACCAGTGGGCGACGTCGGCCGGCGTCTGGGGGCCGGACACGTTGTGCATCGGCGTCTATCACGATGATCCCGAAGTCACCGCCCCGGACAAGCAGCGTGCCGACTGTGGCGTCACCGTCGCCGAGTCGGTGCGGCCAACCGACGATGTGCAGATCCAGATTCTCGCTGCAGGACCACACGCCGTCCTGCGGCACAAAGGGCCGTACGACACCCTCGACGAGTCGTATCGCTGGCTGTACTCCGTCTGGCTGCCGGGCAGCGGCCGCGAACCCGCCCACGCTCCGCCTTACGAAATCTACGTGAACGAGGCCGGCACGGTTCCCCCTGAGGAACTGCTGACCGATATTTGTATTCCGTTAACTGAGTAGTGAAGGTGATGCATTGGTCAACGCGCAACCCGGCGGCGGATTCGGCCTCCGCCGGGTTGCGGTCGGCGGCGGCGGATGGGCGGATCAGAATCGACTTTGCACTCATAGGGGCAATTGACTAATGTTGTTCTGAACGGTTGAGACATTGGCCTATTCACAGGATGTGCTGGGAAAATCCACCAGATTGAGCCGATGGGAGTTGTAGAGAATGACCGTTCAAGACTTTCGCGACGTGCTGAAACAACAGCCTTTTGTGCCTTTCCGCGTGATCATGTCGAGCGGAGAGGCCTACGAAGTTCGCCATCCGGAGATGGCGTGGCTCACGCGCACCACTCTCTTTGTGGGCATTGACGCGGATCGCGATGGTGTTCCTGCGCGATCAAAGATGTGTTCTCTGCTGCATGTGACCGCGATTGAGCCGATCTCCTCATCGGCCTCGAAATCCAGTCCGTGACAGCAGTCTTTGGGCCGGTCCGAAGCCTACCGCGCTGTCGCTGTTCGCAGCCGCAGGCTGTTCAGGACCACGGTCAAACTCGACCCCATCATTGCGGCGCTGGCGAGCATGGGAGAGAGGAGCCAGCCGGTGAATGGATACAGCGCCCCGGCGGCAATTGGAATGGCGATGAAATTGTAGGCGAACGCCCAGAACAGGTTCTGCCGGATCACGCGCAGCGTCTGCCGGGAGAGGTCGAGAGCCACAGCAACGTCGCTGATGCGGCCTCGGATGAGCGTGATGTCGGCGGCAGAGATTGCGACATCGGTTCCAGTCCCCATCGCTAGGCCCAGATCGGCCGCCGCGAGAGCCGGGGCGTCATTCACGCCGTCGCCGACCATCGCCACTCGCTGACCGGTGGACTGCAACCGACGGATCTCGGCCGCCTTTTCGCCAGGCAGCACTTCCGCCAGTGTTCGAGAGACACCCAGTTCCGCGGCGACCGCATCGACGACCGCCTGGCGATCCCCGCTCAGCAATACCGTCTGCAGCCCCGCCGACTGCAATTTTCTGATTGTGACGGCGGCATCGGCGGCGATCGGATCCGCAATCGCCAGCAAGCCCAGGCATTCCGTCCCGCGAGCAACGTAGATCGGTGATTTTCCCGCGGCAGCGACGCGTTCGCCCACGATTTCCCAATCACTCACCTCAACGCCCCGTTGCATCAGGAATCGCGCGGCGCCAATGCTGACCGAAGCCCCTTCAATGTTCCCAGACACACCCAGGCCCGGCGACGCGGCGAACTGTCCCACGCCAGGCAAATCGAGGCCACGCTCCGACGCGACGCGGTGAAGAGCTACTGCGATCGGATGTTCGCTGTGTTGCTCGATGCAGGCGGCAAGCGTCAGCAACGTTTCCGGTTCGACGCCGTTGGCCGGTATGATGTCCGTGACTGTCGGCCGGCCGGCGGTCAACGTGCCGGTCTTATCGAAGACCACGACGTCAATCCCGGCCGCGTGTTCCAACGCTGTTGCATTCTTGAAGAGAATTCCAAGTTCGGCGGCCCGTCCCGCACCAACGACGATGGCCGTCGGCGTCGCCAACCCCAGCGCGCAGGGGCAGGCAATGATCAAGACGGAAACGAGGGTGTGAATCGCCATGCCAGGACCGCTCGACGTCGGCGCCAGCAGCAGCCACGTCAGTCCGGTTGCGAGGGCGATGCCCGCAACCACTGGCGTGAAGACCCCTGCCACGCGATCAGCCAATCGACTGATCGGAGCCTTGGACCCCTGAGCCGCGCGGACTTGTTGAATGATCCGCTGTAATTGCGTCTGTCGACCGACGCCGGTGGCGCGAAAACGAAAACTCCCCCGTTCATTCATCGTGCCGGCGAAGACCCGGTCCCCGGGTTGTTTCGACACCGGCCAGCTCTCACCGGTCAGCAGCGACTCGTCTACCGTCGATTCACCAGAGACCACGTCACCATCGACCGGCAACCGCTCTCCGGGTCGCATCACAACGATGTCGCCCGCCCGCAAGTCCGTGATCGCAATTTCACGGGTTTCCCCTTGTTCCTCCACACGGGCAAATCGAGGTTGCAGCACGAGCAACGAGCGGATCGCGTCGGCCGCATGGGACTTCGCGCGCCCTTCCAGCCAGCGACCGAGCAGCACGAGCGTGATGATCGACGCCGCGGCCTCGAAATAGATAGGCGGGCCGTGCATCCCGTGGTCGCCAGTCGCGACGACGGACTCCGGCCGGACTAAAGCGAATACCGAGTATCCAAACGCCGTAAGGGCTCCCAGCCCCACCAGCACGTTCATATCCGCCCCGCCGTGCCGCAGTGCCGCCACAGCCGATCGAAAAATCGGCCAGCCGCCGTAAACGAGGACCGGCAACGTCAGCAGCAGTTGGAACCAGGGAGTCCACGGATGATTCCACGCACTGACAGAGCCGTGGGACATCGCCGCGATGACCACCGGCAGACTGCAGATCGCACAGACAACCCAGCGTCGGAAGAGGTCGCCGGCGTCCCTGGAGTCTGCGGCGCTGTCTGCCGCGAGTTCCGGAGCTTCAGGATCCCGTGGGAGTTCGACACCGAAGCCCAGTCTCGACACGGTTACCAGCACGCGGTCCACGCTGGTCGCCCGGGTGTCGTAACTCACAGTGGCACGGGCAGTTGCGAAATTCACTGCAGCGGCGGCTACGCCCGGTTCCCCGCGCAAGGCCCGTTCGATCCGCGCGGCGCAGCCGGCGCAGGTCATGCCGGTGATGGGGAATTCCAGCGGCGTGCCATCGCCCCCGGTGGGAATTGTCGCCGGTTGCGGCGGCAGCACGGTCAGGATCGGCAATGGAGTCACGCAATAGCACCCGAAGAGTGCGGCGAAAATGTCCGCGGGCGGCGAAGTTTTCGCCGAGGCTCAACTGCAATTCTAGCCTGAATTCACGACAACCTGTCACTCGGGTGGGTAGAATGACGGTAGATCGTTGCTACTGGTCTCCCTGGACGAGTCGGTATGCCTGTTGCGGTAAGCGGCAGGCTTCCGCGTTCCACAATGAACTTCGAGATCGTCATGTTGCGAACACTGCTGGTTGGACAGTTGGTCTGCGGTCTTTTTTGCGGGATGGCTGTCGCTGCGGAAGTGGCCGTGGGTCCAGACGCCGCTCAGCTGAAGGACGCGCGGCAACAGGCAGTGGCATTTCTCAAGGCCTCGCAGCGGGACGACGGCAGCTGGACCGCTGCGGATGCTCCGGGTGTGACGGGTCTGGTCACCTTTGGGATGCTCTCGGGAGGTCTGCCGGCCGACGATCCCACGATCGTCAAAGCGCTGCAGCATCTCGCCTCCTACATCCAGAAGGATGGCGGCATTTACAATCCAAAGTCGCGCCATGGCAACTATGAGACCGCGATCGCGATGATGGTGTTTCAGGCCGCCAACCAGGACGGCAAACACGACGAGCTGCTGGCGAAGGCCGAAAAATACGTCCGAGGCGTGCAGTGGGACGAGTCGGAAGAGACGAAGAGCGACGATGTGAAGTTCGGCGGTCAGGGTTACGGCCGCACCGGGGATCGTCCCGACCTGTCCAACACTGTCTTCTTTCTGGAGGCCCTGCAAGCGACGGGGGCCAAGTCGGACGACCCGGCCGTGCAGAAGGCCCTCGTCTTTCTGTCGCGCTGCCAGAACCTGGAAACCGAGTTCAACACCACCCCGTTCGCGGTCAAAGTGAACGACGGCGGGTTCTATTACACTCCCGCCGCTGGGGGCGCCTCACAGGCCGGCAACACGCCCGAAGGGGGATTGCGTTCCTACGGCAGCATGACTTACGCCGGACTGAAGAGCATGGTCTACGCGGGCCTGAAGCCCGACGACCCGCGCGTTAAGGCGGCGACGGAGTGGATCCGCAAGTTCTACTCAGTTTCCGAAAACCCCGGCATGGGCGACCAGGGGGTCTACTACTACCACCAGATGTTCGCGAAAGCCCTGTCAACGCTGGAAATCCGCCTGTTCGAAGACGCCGGTGGAAAGGCGCACGACTGGCGCAAGGAACTCGCCGAACACCTCTTCTCGAAGCAACAGTCCAACGGGAGCTGGGTCAACGAAAACCCGCGCTGGATGGAAGGGGACCCCAACCTCGCCACCGCCTATGTGCTGATGGCACTTAAGCACTGTGATCCACTTCCGGCGAAGTGAGTTCACCGTCTGCTCCGAACTGGCGACCTCGCGCAACTCGTGTTACCCTCCGCCGTGGTAACTCGACTCGTTGCAACGGTTGACCTCAGATGCCCGATTTCCGTCCGGTCGATGAACAGTTGGCGATCCTCCGCCGCGGTGTGGAGAAGATCGTTCCTGAAGAAGAACTCGCCCAGAAACTGGAGCACAGTCGCAAGACCGGACGGCCGTTACGGGTGAAGTACGGGATCGATCCGACCGGCATTGATGTCCACCTCGGACACACAGTCCCGTTGCGCAAGATGCGGCAATTTCAGGAGTTGGGGCATCAGGCGGTCATTATTATCGGCAACGCCACCGCCATGGTGGGCGACCCCAGCGGGCGGGACCAGGCCCGCTCGAAAAAACTGTCGGCGGAAGACATCGAGGCCAACGCCCGCGACTATCTCTCGCAGGTCGGCAAGGTGGTCGATCTGTCGTCGGCGGAAGTCCACCGCAACGGCAACTGGTTCGGTGAAATGGGTCTGGCTGAGATTCTGCGGCTGTGCGGTCAGGTGACGGTGGCCCAGCTCCTCACACGCGACGACTTCGCCAAGCGCTATGCCGCAGCGACCCCCATCTTTCTGCACGAGTGCCTCTATCCCGTGATGCAAGCGTTCGATTCCGTCTGCATCGGTGCCGATATCGAGCTCGGGGGAACCGAGCAACTTTACAGCTTTATGCTGGCCCGCGACCTGCAGAAAGATCCGTCCACGTGTGCGCTGGGTGAACGCTGGATGCCCGATGCCGTCAAAGCACGCCGGTCCACTGAAGGCACGCTGCCGCAGCAAATTGGAGTGATGTCGCCGATCCTCGTGGGATTGGATGGCGTACGCCGGATGGGAAAGAGCCTGGGGAATTACATCGGCGTGAGCGAGTCGCCCTACGAGATGATGAAGAAATTCATGCAGGTCCCCGACGGCGTGATGCGCATGTACTACGAACTGCTCACCGACATTCCTCTCGCCGAGGTCGAACAGCTGCTTGCCGGTCATCCCAAAGAGGCCAAGGTGCGATTGGGAGCCACCGTCATCGATCAATACCATCCGGCAGGATCAGGAGTTGAGGCAGCCGACCGCTGGCAGCGCGAGATTGGCGGTGGGGGGCTGCCGGAAGAGATTCCGACTGTCGCAATCGCTGAGCCGGGGCCGATCAAAGCCGCCTTGCTGTTCAAACTGGCGGGCCTGGTGCCGTCTACCAGCGAAGCCCGACGTTTGATCGCTCAAGGGGGAGGATACATGGGGGATGAACTCATCGCGATTACGTCGCCGGATCAAGAGATTCCCTTGTCGGAAGGATTGTTGCTTAAGGCCGGAAAGAAGAAATTGGTGCGGGTGCGGATGTCGCCCGCCGAATGATTCGGCCCCCGGAATCACGGCGTCGGATCAGTTGGCAGGGGAATGGAGCATGTCCTCACAGACCGTGGAAGCTGTCGTCGACGAGTACGGCCAGATTCACCTGCTGGAACCGGTGGTCGTCTCCACGCGGCGACGAGCGTTGGTGACGATCTTGGATGAGTCCTCAGCCAATGGCGATTCGGCTACAGAGTATCGAGGATCACGGGCAGGCTGGTCTACAGCATTTGAGGTATTGCGGGGGAGTCAAGCATCGGCTTGGGTCGATACCACGTCATCCCTCTCAAGTTGGGATGATCGAGAATGGACTTGGTGAGTTGGAGCAGTCCGCTTGGCTACGGACGTTAGTTCCCGTGTCCGCTCCGCCGGTTCACTGATCAAACTGAGACCGTCCTTGATTTGTCGTTCGCTCTCGTTCCTCGTCGATGGCATTGCTGGAGATCGGAAGGGTCATGCGGTAAGCTCCTCGCGCGGCTCCGAGCGGCGTCCCTGAAACGTGAATGATTGGATTCCAGCATGCCCCAGGTCGGTTTCGGCATCGTCGGTTGTGGAATGATCGCCAACTTCCATGCGGAGGCGATCAAGCACATGCGGAATGCGAAAATTGTCGCATGCTTCGACACCTTTCCGGCGTCGGCCGAGCGATTCGCCGCCGCCAATCCCGGCGTGAAACCCTATACCAACTATGCAGACATGTTGAAGGACCCCGCGGTGCAGATTGTCACGATCTGCACCCCCAGCGGATCCCACATGGAACCGGCGGTGCAGGCGGCCAACGCCGGCAAGCACGTCGTCGTCGAGAAGCCCATGGAGATCACCCTCAAACGGTGCGACGCCATTCTCGACGCCTGCAAGAAGAACGGCGTCCAACTCTGCCCCATCTTCCCGTCGCGCTTCAGCCCCGCGAACCTCGCGCTGAAAGACGCCGTGGAAGACGGCCGCTTCGGAAAGCTGACCCTGGGCGACACCTACGTCAAATGGTGGCGGACTCAAGCCTATTACGATCAGGGGGGCTGGCGCGGCACCTGGGCGCTCGACGGCGGCGGCAGTTACATGAATCAGGCGATCCACAATGTTGACCTGCTTTACTGGTTCATGGGGGAAGTCGCCGAGGTCTGCGGCGTGACGTCGACGATCGCCCATGAACGCATCGAGGTCGAGGACGTTGGCGTGGCTGCCGTGAAATTCCAGAACGGTGCGCTGGGGGTGATTGAGGCGACGACCGCCGCCTGGCCGGGACTCCTCAAGAAGACCGAAATCCACGGCACGGAAGGGTCGGTCATCGTCGAACAGGACGACATCTTGTTGTGGCAATTCGCCAAGCCCAAAGCCAAAGACAAAGTCATCACGGAGAAGTTCGCCCGCAAAGTCGGCGGCACCGGCGGAGCCAGCGATCCCAAGGCCATCTCCTACGTGGGCCACATGGAACAACTCAAGGACTTCGTCAAGGCAATTGAAGCCGGAAAACTCCCCAAAATCACCGGCGACGAGGGGCGCAAAGCGGTGGAGATCATTCTGGCGATCTACCAATCGAACTGGACGGGAAAGCGCGCCGTGTTGCCGCTGGCCAAAGATCCGAAGCGCCCCAAGTAATGTGACGCACAAACGACCTGGCCTTCTCGGAGAATTCACACTCGGCAAGAACGCGATGCTCGCAACTCAAATCGGGTTCGCTTAGGCTGAATCGGGTCGAGCGGCAGGCACTTCTGAGAGACTGATCATGCAACTGGGATTCGTCAGCGCGATTGTCCCGGAAACGCCGTTGCGGGACGTCGCGCGAACGGCGCGCGAGCTGGGCTTCGACTGCGTGGAGTTGATGTGCTGGCCGGTGGGGCGCGCGGAACGCCGGTACGCCGGGGTGACGCATGTGGATGTCACCGACTTCACGGAAGCCCGGGCCGACGACGTCCGCAGCGTGATGTTTGACGCCGGAGTTTCGATCAGTTCCCTGGGCTACTACCCCAATCCCCTCAGCCCGAATCTGGAAGAGGCGACGCTCGCGGTTGAGCATCTGCAGAAGGTGATCGTCGCGGCCGAGATGCTGGGCCTGACCCGCGTGACGACATTCGTCGGCCGCGACTGGACGAAATCCGTTGACGACAACTGGCCGCGATTCCTGGATACCTGGAAGCCGCTGGTGCAGTTCGCCGAGGACCACGGCATCGACATCGGTATCGAGAATTGCCCGATGCTCTTCAGCAGGGATGAATGGCCGGGGGGGAAGAATCTGGCCTGTTCCCCCAAGGTCTGGCGGCGGATGTTCAGCGACATTCCCTCCGCCAACTTCGGCCTGAATTACGATCCGTCGCATCTGGTGTGGATGCACATGGACTATCTGCAGCCGTTGCGGGAATTCGCCGGCCGGTTGGTCCACGTCCATGCCAAGGACGTCCGTCTCGATCAACACAAGCTCAACGACGTCGGCATCCTGGCCCACCCCAACGAGTACCATACGCCCAAGTTGCCCGGATTCGGCGACGTCGATTGGGGTCAGTTCTTTTCGATTCTCACCGACGTGGGCTACCGCGGCCCCGTCTGCGTCGAGGTCGAAGATCGCGCATACGAAGATTCGCTGGCGTCGAGGAAGGCCTCGCTCCGACAGAGCGCCACCTATCTCCGCAACTTTGTTCCTCGGCGCGAGTCGTCGGCATGACCGAACTGTTCGCAGGCGTCGATCTGGGGGGGACCACGATCGCGGCGATCCTGGCAACGCGAGCGGGGGAAGTTGTCGCCGAGGGGGAGCTGCCGACGGAGTCGTATCATGGTCCGCAGCATGTCCTGGGCCGGGTCCGCGAACTGCTCGACCAATTGATCGCCGGCGCCGGGGCCCGCCCGGTCGCCGTGGGAATGGGGTGTCCGGGTCTGGTGGATGTGGTCCGCGGCGTCACGCGGTTTCTCCCCAATCTGCCGTCACATTGGCGCGACATCAAGGCTATCGCATCTTCCAGTCGTGGCGTAATTGTTGCGGTGCATGATCGCAAGTCAAGCGGGCGGCGTGGGCGGCTCGCGGGTCCCTGGGCAGCATGGAGGACGACTTGTGATTTCTACAACGGCGCCGGCCATTCTT
>JANRLN010000045.1:0-21904 GCA_033762515.1 Planctomycetaceae bacterium | reverse complement strand
TTCCGGAAAGGTCCACCCGGCGTCGTGTTCGGTCTGCATGCAGACCACGAAAATCTCTTCCAGCGAGGGTTGCCGGGCAGTGACGTCGGTGATTTCCGGTTGGGCGCGCAGCCAGTCGGCCCCCTCATCTCCCAGATCGCGCACCAGGAGTTGCCATTGGCGATCCTGACGTTTAGCCCCCATCAGGACCGAGCCCCGCGGCAGATCAGGCGGAGCGGTGTCAATGGCGTCCAGCGTGACGAACACTTCCTTGACGCGGCTTTTCAAGACTTCCAGTCGTTCGTTGAGGACCAGTTTCCCGCGTCGCAGAATCAGGACAGTGTCGGCCACCCGTTCGACTTCGCCGATCTGGTGGCTCGACAAGAGGACGGTCCGGCCTGCCGCGGCGACGTCGACCATGCTTTCCAGAAACTCCCGGCGGACCAGCGGGTCGAGGCCGGACGTCGGTTCGTCCAGCACCAGCAACGAGGGTTCATGCGCCATCGCGACGGCGAGCGAGACCTTCGATTGCATCCCCTTCGAGAGCGACTTGACGGCTCGATCGAGCGGCAGCTTGAAGTGCTCGACCAGTTCCCGATACCGCTTCTCGTAACCCAGAGGATAAAACCCGGCGGCGAACCAGCCGACTTCCGCAACGGTCATCCAGTCGTAAAGGGCGGGACGATCGGGAACATAGCCCACGCGGCGGCGAATCTCCGCCCCGTGTCGCCGGCTGTCCATCTCCAGCATCTGGGAGCTTCCCGAGTCGGGATCGAGAAGTCCGAGCAGGATCTTGAT
This sequence comes from Planctomycetaceae bacterium, assembly GCA_033762515.1. Classification (GTDB taxonomy): domain Bacteria; phylum Planctomycetota; class Planctomycetia; order Planctomycetales; family Planctomycetaceae; genus DSVQ01. The sequence continues at coordinate 21,127 of JANRLN010000045.1, read as the reverse complement.
GGAGGTCGTCTTCCCGGCGCCGTTCTCGCCGAGGAGCGCGATCACCTGTCCCGGCTTACCGGAGAAGCTGACCTGATCGAGAGCCGCAAACGAGCCGAAGCGCTTGGTCACCTGGCGGAATTCGAAGACATTCGACATGAGGGAACTCCTCAAGAGACGTGGTTTTCCATGGATTCCAATGGCGAGCTGTGAACGTCAGTGACCGGAGTCTTCGTCGATGCCGAAACGCAAAACTCCGATCACTGACGTTCACGGCTCGCGGTTTAGGCGCTGCTGGCGATTTCAGCGGTGTCTTGCACGACTTCATCGATCAAGATGCGAATTTCCGACGTCGTGAGTCCCCCCGTCCGGCACTCCATGATGGCTCCGCGCAAGCGAGCTTTGAGGAGCGACTGGCGATCGCGACGGCAGGTTTCGAGGGCCCCTTTGGTGACCCGCAGCCCTTCGCCGCGGAGCGGTTCCAGGACTCCGTCGACCTGGAGATCGCGATAGGCGCGCGCGACGGTGTTGGGGTTCACGGCGAGCTGGCTGGCCAGTTCGCGAACGGAGGGGATCAACTCGCCGGCACGGACCGCACCATGGGCGATGGAGAACTTGATCTGGCGCGAGATCTGGTCGTAGATGGCGAGGCCGTTGCTGGCGTCGATGCGGAAGAGCATGGGGCCGTCTCCTGTACTACTACGATAGTACGGTAGGCGACGATTGAGGTCAACGGTTCAAAATGAAGAAAATTTGAAATCCAAATGTCGTGATTCCGCAGGGCACTCTTGTAGCTGAATTCGCAAGAATTCAGACTCTTCTCTCACGACGTCTGAATTCTTGCGAATTCAGCTACGTAGAGAGGCGCAGAGTGCTGGCAATTCATAACTTTCGATCTGTGTTCCTTGCGTAGTTCCTTCGTGGCTCAGGTGCCGGGACTTGAGATTTCGGCCAGACGCCGCCGCCGGGTGGCATCCTTGACGCTGTAGCTGCGCCTCGTTACCGTCCTCGCAAATCGGCGGGCGCAGGCTCGTTGCGCTGCCGGTGTGCGCATGTTCTGGTTGGGTGTTCGCCCCCGAACGGGACCTGCGCGGCTTTCGCCGAGGCCGATCCCCTTGTTTCCTTCGGTTTTCGATTCTTCCGGGTCGTTGCGAGCTTGACCCGGCCAGCGGTTCCAGGAACTCACGCACATGGCGACGAAGTACGTCTATTTCTTCGGTGACGGCAAGGCCGAAGGCAACGCCAAGATGAAGAACGAGCTGGGGGGCAAGGGCGCCAACCTGGCGGAAATGACCAACATCGGTCTCCCCGTTCCCGCCGGCTTCACCATCGGCACCAACGTCTGCACCTATTACTACGACCACGGCAAGACTTATCCGCCGGAACTGGAAGCGCAGGTCGACGCCGCGATGGCCAGCGTCGAAAAGGCGATGGGCAAGAAGTTCGGCGACACCAATGATCCGCTGCTCGTCTCCTGCCGCTCGGGCGCTCGGGAATCGATGCCCGGGATGATGGACACCGTCCTCAACATCGGCCTCAACGATGTGACGGTCGCCGCCCTCGCCAAGGTCTCCGGCAACGAACGCTTCGCCTGGGACAGCTATCGCCGTTTCGTGCAGATGTACGGCGACGTGGTGCTGGGACTCAAGCCCGAGAAGAAGACCGACATCGATCCGTTCGAGGAACTCCTCGAAAAGAAGAAGCACGCCGCCGGCGTCCAATTCGACAACGAACTCAACGTTGCGCAGCTCAAGGAACTCGTCGCCGAGTTCAAGGCCGCAATCAAGCAGAAGACCGGCAGCGACTTCCCGACCGATCCCAAGCAGCAGGTGTGGGGGGCGATCGGCGCCGTCTTCGGTTCGTGGATGAACGACCGGGCCATCGTCTATCGCCGCACCTACGGCATCCCGCACGAATGGGGCACCGCGGTCAACGTTCAGGCGATGGTCTTCGGCAACCTCGGCGACGACTGCGCCACCGGCGTGGCGTTGACCCGTGACGGTGCGCTCGGCACGCCGGGATACTGCGGCGACTATCTCATCAACGCGCAGGGTGAAGACGTGGTCGCCGGGATCCGGACCCCGCTGCGAATTGAAGAGACCCTCGCCAAGGACATGCCCAAGGCCTTCGCCGAGCTGGACGACATCGGCAAGAAGCTCGAATCGCACTACAAAGATGTGCAGGACATCGAGTTCACCGTGGAACGGGGCAAGGTCTGGATGCTCCAGACCCGCAACGCCAAGCGGACCGGTTTCGCCGCCGTCCGCATCGCGGTCGATCTCGTCGAAGAAGGCAAGATCACCGACAAGGAGGCGATCGCCGCCAAGCGAGTTCCGGCTGACGACCTGAACCAATTGCTGCAACCGGTCTTCGACCTGGCGGGCAAGAAGTCGGCGCAGGCCAACGGCAAGTTGCTCACCAAGGGGATCAACGCCGGACCCGGCGCCGCCTACGGTCAGATTGTCTTCCACGCCGACGACGCCGAGGCGATCTACCTGAAGAACCCGATGGCCGAACTCGTGCTGGTGCGTCGCGAAACGACGCCGGAAGACCTCCGCGGCATGAAGGTCGCCAAGGGGATTCTGACGGCGTTCGGCGGGGCCAGTTCGCACGCGGCCCTCGTCAGCCGGCAGATGGGCAAGGTCTGCGTCGTGGGTGCTCAGGAATTGTCGATCGACTATGAGCATGCCACTATCAGCGCGGGCGGCAAGACCCTGAAAGAAGGGGACTACATCAGCATCGACGGCTTCACCGGCGAAGTCTTCGAAGGCCGGGTGGATACCAAGCCCAGCGAAGTGATCCAGGTGCTCATCAACAAGACAATGAAGCCGGAGGAATCGGAAGTCTATCAGCGGTTCGCCAAGCTGATGACCTGGGCCGACAAGTACCGCACCCTCAAGGTCCGCACCAATGCCGACGAGCCGAAGCAGGCCACGCAGGCGGTGGCGTTCGGGGCCGAAGGGATCGGGCTGTGCCGCACCGAGCACATGTTCTTCGACCACGTCGACGAATTCCGCGAGATGATTCTCGCCGGAGACCTGCCGTCGCGCGAGAAGGCTCTCGCCAAACTCCTGCCGTTCCAGCGCAGCGACTTCGCGGGGCTCTTCAAGGCCATGGGGAGTCGGCCGGTCACGATCCGCCTGCTCGACCCGCCGCTGCACGAGTTCCTGCCGCACGATCACGGCGCGCAGCTTGACCTGGCCAACAAGACGGGCATTCCGGTCGAGTACATCTCGCGGCGCGTGCATGAACTGCACGAGTCGAACCCGATGCTCGGTCACCGCGGTTGCCGGCTGGGAATCGTCTACCCGGAAATCACGGCCATGCAGGCGCGGGCGATCTTCGAGGCCGCCTGCGAAGTGAAGAAGGGGGGACTGGAAGTCATCCCCGAAGTGATGGTGCCCCTCGTCGGCTACGTCGCCGAGTTCAAGCACCAGGAGAAGGTCATTCGCGAGCAGGCCGAGAAGGTCTTCGCGGAGCAGGGCGTGCGCGTCGAATACCTCGTCGGCACGATGATCGAAGTCCCGCGGGCCTGTGCCGTTGCGGACCAGATCTCTTCCGCGGCCGAGTTCTTCAGCTTCGGGACGAACGACCTGACTCAGACGACGCTGGGGATCAGCCGCGACGACTACGGCGGCTTCATCAACCACTACAAGGAAAGCGACATCGTCCCGAACGATCCGTTCCAGATGATCGATCAGGCGGGGGTCGGTACCCTGATGAAGATGGGCGTCGAGAAGGGCCGCACCGGCCGCGCCGGTCTCAAGATCGGGATCTGCGGCGAGCACGGCGGGGAACCCTCGAGCGTGATGTTCTGTCACACGATCGGTCTGGACTATGTGAGCTGCAGTCCGTTCCGCGTCCCCATCGCCCGCCTGGCCGCCGCGCAGGCGGCGATCGCCGAAGGAAAGTAATCGCGACAACTCGCCGCGAATGAATGAGAAGCCCCCCGTTGCCGACAACGGGGGGCTTTTTTGCAAAGGAGACTCCTGTCCGCAGGAGACTCTGGTTCTAAGCTCTGCCGCTCTTTCCGCGTCCGTATGATTTCTCGGATGGCGGATCGGCCCGGGGAGCCGCGATGCGGTATTCCACGCCGGGCCGGCGTCAGCCTGTTCCCGCGTCGATGCCCGTCAATGAGGGGCGTTCCCCGAGAATGGCTCGCAGCTTGCGCAGTGCTCGCAGGTGTCGCATGCCGGCGGCCGCGGGGGACAGGCCCAGGGCCGTTGCGGCTTCGGTGTTGCCGAGCTGTTCGTAGTGCCGCATCAGGATGATGTCCCGGTCGTCGTCGTCAAGCTGGTCGACGGCCGCGAGGAAGCGTTCTTCCAGCTCCCGGCGGATGTTCGCCGCGGCGGGAGTGAGCTCCTGGGCGGCGAGCTGCTGCGCCAGATCGAAGGCCGAGTGATCGCCGTTCGAGGCTGCGGCCAGGGACTGTTCGCGATCGGTGCTGCGGCGCTGAGCCCCGCGATGCTGCCGGTGCATGTCGATGATGCGGTCTTTGGCGAGATGCCGCAGCCACAGATGGAACGGCATCCGCGGGTCGGCCAGGTAATCGCTCAGCCGCTGATTGGCCTCCAACAGCACGTCCTGTACGATGTCGCTGGCATCCACGCGGCGGGCGACGGCCCGATCGAGGCGCAAGCGGATCAGTCGGCGCAGCGAATCGCGATGCCGCTCCAGCAACTGGTTGACGGCATCCCCATTCCCCCGGCCTGCATCGGCGAGGAGTTGCTGCGTTTCGTTGGTATTGGGCCAGATGCCGGTGTTCATCGCGGTGGAGTGCTCCGCACATCGTCCAACGGATACTCGCTGATTGGGATTCCCAGGCTGCGCACTTCCTGCAGCCGTTTCCAGCCGCGGGTCACGAGGTCTTCCCGGCGCGACACGTCGGCGGGATCGAGCAGGCGCTTGTCGAACGGACCGATCACAATCACGGGTTCGAACCCGGGATCGACAATGAACTGCGCGAGCGTGGGGTTGCAGCGCAGATGTCGCTCCCTGGCCGTCATCAATTGTCGGGCCGCAACCTCTCCGGTGACGTATCGCAGGTAAAGATCGCTCTGCGTAATGTCTTCGACTTCGTCACCGCAGACATCGCACAGATAGCCTTGTTCGCACTTTGCCATTGCCGCTCCTTCGCAAGCCAGCATCATAGGCGGGTTCGCGTGTCGCGGCGATGGTGCGGCCCGCTCCGATTCCCACCCGGCCGCCCGTGACTCCTGGCAATGACCGAGCGGCCCGGCGACCCTCCATGGTTTCCCGAGCGTCCAGACGACTTCAAGACTTCCGGCTTCCCGATCGGCGGCGGGAATCGCGGCCCGATCTCCCCGACGGCGCGATCCTCCCCCGATGAGCAATTTTGGATCAGATGGCGTAGGATACGAAGTGGTGAACTTTTGGAGCGCGCCCATGCCCCCTTCGATGAAGAACTGGAGTACGGCGGTCACCCTGTCAACGTGCGCGCTCATCCTCTGGGTGGTGTCGACCCGCCCGGCCGGGCCGACGGTTCTGCGAGATTCCCAGTCGCTGGACGTCCCCGCCGATGAGGCTTACTTCCAGGTTGGACTCGATCCCAATGGCGACAGGATCCCCCAGGATGATCCGCAATGGGCGTCCCTGATGCCCGGCCGGTCCTGGATTGGCATCAGTTGCTGTCTCCCCTCGGAGATCGTGCGTGCGCAGCTGCAGTTGCCCCCCGGAACCGGCCTGGCTGTGATCGATGTCGTCAAGGGCGGACCGGCTGACCGGGCGGGCATCCAGCCGCATGATGTCCTCACCGGCGTTGGTTCCTCAGGCGACGCAGCCTTGTTCGCAACACCGCAGGACCTGTTTGCCGCCGTGGAAACGCATGGGGAGAAACCGCTGACGCTGAACTTTCTGCGGCAGGCGCAGCGCGTGTCCGCCACGCTCACCCCGGAGGAGCGTCCCCCGGAGCTGAGTTTTCAGCAAGTGACTGCGGATGCCCTGTCGCCGGATCTGGTGTGGACGATTCCGCAGGTTGTGCTGCCGCGAGGCGTGGTCGTGGAACTCTCGAGATCGGCGCGCGGACCCACGCGAATTCGAGTGCGGCGCGGGGATGAGTTCTGGGACGCGACGGCGGCAGATTTGACGACGCTTCCCGCCGAATTGCGACCCGTGGTCCAGCAATTGTCGTCCCCAGCGGGGATGACCCCGGTCGTGCTGGCGGATCATCCCGCGGCGATTCCAACCCCCGATGCGACGGCATTGGCGGCAGCGGGCGAACTGGGGTCCGGGATCAGCGGGGGTTCCTTAGGGTCGCGCCTGACTGTCAGCAGCTACCGGCGTCACCTCAGCAAGCATTATCAGGAAGTCGAACAACTGAAAAATGCGCAGCGCGAGGCGGCCGAACGGCTGGAGCAGAGCCAGGACGTCATCGAGCGACGACTCGATGAACTCAAGGGAACGCTGGAGAAGCTGCTGGATCGGCCCTGAGCGCGGCCCCCAGTCCACCGGCGCCTCCGAACTCACGACGACAAGCGCCCGCGGGATTTCAAGATCCAGCGTCGGCAAAGGAGCGCCAGGTCTGCGGTCGTCTGCTGTTCGCGGGACCACGAGATCACGCCGCAACTGCGCAGCAGCCATTCCCATTCGTCCTCGGCGGGTTCGCTGCAGACGATGACCGGCGGCGCCCGATCTTCCCGCACGCGTTCACCCAGCCAAGGCAACATCCGCGCGCGATCGGCGACAAAGTCCCAGACCAGCGCAGTCCATTCGACGTCCGCGATCGCCTGCTCAACGAGGTCGACGCGATCGCAACTCCTCACGTCAATCGCGGAGTCCAAAAACGCCCGCTGCAATTCGGGCCCCCAGTAGGGTCCGGCTTCCAGCACCACGATGCGTGCGGCGACTCCGCGTTCCGGTAGTTCCTCGGGCATCAGCAGTTTCCCCGCGGCGTAGAACAGGCCGCCCGCGACTCATTCTTCATGTTCCCGCACTGGTTCGAAAGGGATGGTCTCCGGACACCCTCCTGGCATTGGGAGATTCGCGGCGCTCTTCCGCCGTCGACCAGTTTGACCAGCCCTCCCCTCTCATGCACAATCTGGTTCGAGTCTGGAGTGACACTGCGCCGTGCTACGACACCAGGAATTCTATCGATGTTGCGCTGCCTGCTGCTGTTCTCTGCGTCTTGGGGGGCGATTTTCACAGCGGCGGGAGCTGTCTGTGCGGCTCGGCCGAACGTCGTCGTCATCCTCACGGATGACCAGCGCTGGGACGCGCTCGGGTGTGCCGGCCATCCCTACTTGAAGACGCCCCGGATGGACCAACTGGCGGCCGAGGGGGTCCACTTCCAGAACGCATTCTGCACAACTTCGTTGTGCTCGCCCTGCCGGGCGTCGATTCTCAGCGGGTTGTATGCGCACAGCCACGGCGTCGTCAACAACTTCACGGAGTATCCCGTCAATCTGGCGAGCTTCCCCCGACAGCTCCAGCAGGCCGGTTATCAGACGGCATACATCGGCAAGTGGCACATGGGTGAGGACAACGACGGCAAACGCCCCGGCTTCGACCACTTCATCAGCCACAAGGGGCAGGGCAAGTACTTCGACACCGAATTCAACTTCAACGGCGATGATCGACGCGTGGTCCCCGGTTACTACACCAACGTGGTGACGGAGATGGCGCTCGATTGGATGCGGCAACAGACCGGGCGGCCGTTCCTCTTGATGCTGGGTCACAAGGCCCCGCACAGCTTCTACATTCCCGAGCCGAAATTTGAACACGCGTTTGATCATGTGGCGATTTCCTATCCCGCCAGCGCCTTTCAGTTGGATGACAAGCCCGCCTGGTTCAAGACGCGGCTGAACACCTGGCACGGCATCTATGGCCCGCTGTTTGACTTCCGCAAGAAGTTCCCGGATTCCCGCCCTGAAGCGGTCAGCGACTTTGCCGCCATGACGCGCGCCTATTGGGGCACGCTGTTGACCGTCGATGAATCGGTGGGCCGCATTTACGACGCCCTCAAGGCCGCGGGACAGCTGGATCAAACTGTGTTTGTCTTCACGACCGACAACGGGATCCTGAACGGAGAGCACGGGATGGTCGACAAGCGAACCATGCACGAACCGAGCATCCGCGTGCCGTTGCTCGTACGCTATCCGGGTCTGACGCCGATCGATCAGCCGCGGCGAGTGACCGACATGGTCCTGCACGTCGACTTGGCCCCGTCGCTGCTGGAACTGTGCGAGGCCGAACCGCTGACCCGGATCCATGGGCGATCATGGGTCAAACTGGTGCGCGGCGGAGATCCCGACTGGCGCACCAGTTGGTTCTATGAGTACAACTACGAAAAGCAATTCCCCTACACCCCCAACGTTCGCGGGGTCCGCACGCGCGATTGGAAGTATATTCGTTACCCGCATGGCGACGGGACTCCCGATCAACACCTGGCGGAGCTGTATCACCTCGCGGTCGACCCGGAAGAGAAACGCAATCTCATCGGCGATCCGCGGTATGCGGATCAGGTTCGCCAACTGCAGGCCCGGCTGTTCCGCTGCATGGCCGAAACGGGAGCGTTTCCAGACACGATGCCGATCGACGGGGGGATCAAGTCGGAACTGCCGGACCTGAAGATCCGCTAGCTCGCGGACGAAATCGCTATTCGGGTTTGAGGGGCCGCAGCATCAGGGAGTGCGTGGCCTCCAGCGCGGACTTCCCCTCGAACAGAACCCGATAGACCTCCGCGGTAATCGGCATTTCGATCCCTTCCTGGTCGGCGATTTCGTGAACGCTTCGGGTGGTCGCGACCCCTTCGGCGACGGCATCCATCGTGGCGAGGATCTGCGCGAGCGTTTCGCCGCGACCCAGACGCTCCCCCACCTTTCGATTTCGTCCGTAGGGACTGACGCACGTCGTGATCAGGTCTCCCATCCCGGCCAGACCCGAGAAGGTCCCCGCCTCGGCGCCGAAGCGCACCCCGAAGCGAGTCATCTCGACGAGGCCGCGGGTCATCAGCGCCGACTTGGCGTTGTCGCCGTAGCCGAGACCATCACAAATTCCCGCGGCGATCGCGATGACGTTCTTCAGCGCCCCCGCCAGTTCGACGCCGACCAGATCGATGTTCGTATAGACTCGGAAACGTTCGGTGTTGAACATCCGCTGGACATGCCGGGCGAACGGCAGATCGCGGCTGGCGGCAACGACGATCGCCGGCAGCCGGCGACCGATCTCCTCGGCGTGACTGGGACCGCTGAGAGCGGCGACGGTCTCGGCGCCGAGGGTCTCGGCAATGATCTCTGTGGGACGCAGGAAGGTCCCATTCTCAATCCCCTTGGCCACGCTGACCACCGGGGGCGATGACGGCAGAGACTTGCGGATTTCGCTCAATGACTCCCGCAAGAACTGCGTCGGGATTGCGGCCACCAAACACTCGGCATCATTCAACGCCGGTTCCAATTCCGACGTCACAGTCACCGTCGGAGGCAGCAAAACGCCGGGAAGGAGCCGTCGATTTTCGCGGGAACTTTGCATCTCAACGGCGTACCGGGAGTTGCGTGCCCAGATGGTGACGGTCTGGTCGGCCCGCTCCGCCAGCAAAATCGCGCAAGCCGTAGCCATCGCTCCGCCGCCGAGAATCGTAATTTTGGTGGACATCGGGTGGCGGCGGTCTGAGGAAACGTGGGCGAATTCGGGCCGGCGGAAGCGCGGTGGGAAATCTCGAACTAGGTTGAAGAATGGACCCACTCGCCTCTGGAGTATACTAATGGAATCGCTCGTCGAACAGAACCCCCGCCAATTCGTCGACCGTCGCGGCGGCGACGCCAACGACCGCCCCTTGGGAGTTCCCGAACGTCGACAGTTCCGTTCTTCGCAATTGAGCGGTCGTCCGGAAGTGGATGAACTGGCCCGTGCCGTCGATCAGTACAAACTGACTCATCGCCGGCGGTTCATCACTTACGAAGAACTCTACACCGTCATTGCAGATCTCGGGTATCACAAGGAATAGGCGGGGTCTGGCGCTCGCGTTCGGATGCGCCGCCCCACGCCGGTTGAGTTCCGCCGCCGACCCCTGCGTCGAACGGACGTCGACGGCGTCCGTTCCTGCGGTCAGGTGCGAAAACGGCCTGTAGCGATCGCCCGTGAACAGGGTTACGATGCCAAGAGCCGCTTATCGGCTGGGAGCATCTCTAACCCATCCGCAGATTGACTGCGTTGTTCACGAAGGAATCCCGCAGGTGAAACCCTCTTTGAGCTATCGGGCCGTTTTCCTGGGACTGCTGAGGGCCGCCATCGGCGGGACCGCAGGATTTTTGCTGTTTGACTGGATCCTCAGTCAGGGATTTTACGCCCTCATCCTGCCGCCGGCGCTTCTGGGGCTGTCGGCCGGTTGGTTCGCGCGCGGTCGTTCCGAGCCGTTGGCCATCACGTGCGGCATCATAGGACTGGGTTTGGGACTTTTTACGGAATGGTCGGCGTTTCCCTTTCGAGTGGATGAGAGCCTTCTGTACTTCCTGACGCACATCCATCACTTGAAGCCCATCACGCTGTTGATGCTGGCGGTGGGAACGTTTCTGAGCTACCGGCTCGCTCTCGGGCCGGACGCAAAGCCGTCCGCCTGAACGGACGCGGCGGTCACGGTCCACGGTTGATCGATCGCCTCTCGCCGTTTTACAGTCATCCGGGGCGGAGCCCTCGGGGTTCAGGCCGCTGATGTCAGGCAGGAAATGGAGGTGCAGCAACATGCCTCGTCGCGTGATCGATCGCATTCTGGGCCGCCCACGGCCGCACGCGCGGCTTTCACGGCGTGAGGCCCTGAAGCTCGGGGCCGCCTCTGCGGCGGCATGGATGCTCTCCGCACAGAATGCAGCGGCGACTCAGCGTACAGCGGCCCGTCGGGTGATCGTTGTCGGCGCGGGATTCTCGGGCCTCTCGTGCGCGTACCAGTTGAAATCCGCCGGCTGTCAGGTGCAGGTCCTGGAAGCCCGCAATCGCGTGAGCGGCCGAGTCGTGTCGTTCAGCGACTTCGTTCCCGAGAAAGTCATCGAGGGAGGAGGGGAGCTCCTGGGGTCCAATCACCCCACGGTGCTGGCGTATGCGGAGAAGTTCGGGCTGCAGTTTTCTGACGTCCTCGACGACGACGATGCCGCACCGGAAGTGGTGCGCCTGGGTGACGCGACGTTGACCGTTGCACAGCGGAAGGCCGTCTCGTCCGAAGTCGACAAGGCACATGCCGCGATGACCGACGATGCCCGGGCGGTGATCCCGGAACGTCCGTGGGAAACGCCGGGAGCGCGGGTGCTCGATCTCAGGCCGACTTCCGCCTGGCTTGACGCTCTCGACATCTCTCCCCTGGCCAAACAACTGGTGGCTCTGCAGTTCACGGCCGACAACGCCGTTGCGATCGAGCTGCAAAGCTACCTGGGCAATTTGGCCCAGGTCCGAGGCGGCGGACTGGAGCGTTATTGGGAGGAGACCGAGGTCTACCGCCTGCAGGGAGGCAACCAGCAATTTGCCTGGAAGCTGGCGGCGGAAGTCGGGGCGGAATCCCTGACCCTGAAGTGCCCGGTCACTTCGGTTGCGGTCACCGATCAGGGCGTCCGCGTGACCGATGCTCGGGGCATGGTCCACGAAGCCGATGACGTCGTCCTGACCGCTCCCCCTTCCGTGTGGCACAAGATTCGGTTTGATCCTGCACTGCCCGAAGTGCTTCGCCCGCAAATGGGAACCGCCGTCAAGTATCTCTCCCGGGTCAAGAGTCCTTACTGGGAAGCACAGAATCTCTCACCGGGAGGCGCCAGCGACGGGGCGGTCAGTGCGCTGTGGTGCGGCACGGAAGGGCAGAAGTCGCCCCCTGCGGACGAAGGACTCGTCGCCTTCACCGGCGGCCCTGAAGCAGTTCGGCTGGGCCGGTTGTCCCCGCAAGAACGCACCGACCGCTATGCTGCTGCCATCGAGCAGTTCCTTCCCGGCTACCGGGACGCGCTGGTCGGCACGCGCTTTATGGACTGGGTGAACGATCCCTGGACCCTCGCCGGGTACTCCTTCCCGGCTCCCGGTCAGGTCACCACCCATGGTCCGCTTTTGCATGCCGGTCTCGGACGCCTCCATTTCGCCGGCGAACATACCTGTTATCAGTTCGTCGGCTATATGGAAGGTGCGCTCCGCTCAGGGGCGGAACTTGCCCGGCGACTCGTCGCTTCCGAGTAAACCAGTTCGCCAGTTCTGATTGGCGGAACGCAGCGCCGCATGGTTCAGCACCGGAGTCGGGGGCATGGCCCCGAAGGATCGCCGGGCAATCACCACCAGAACGTGATCACGCCGGCGAGCAGGGACGCACCTGCAATCATCGCGGCTGCGACGATCCACGCGGCCCGCAATGATCGCTGTTGCGGCCGCGACTCCGCACCATAGCCGATTCGAAACTTCGCCCGGCTGCCGACGGAGATCTCGTCGCCCGACTGCAATTCGTGCTGGCGCACCGCCACTCCGTTGACGCTGGTGCCGTTGCGGCTGTGGAGATCGTTCAGCCACCAGCGGTAGCCGTCAAAACGCAGCTCGCAATGTCGGCTGGAAACGGCGGCGTCGTCGACCTGCAACTGGCACTCCGCGCCGCGGCCGATCAGCAGGCGGTCTTGCGTGAGAGCGAACGATTCACCGCTCTGCAGCGAAGTTAATGTGCCCAGCGTCTCCACGTCGGCAGGGGGGCGCGATGGCGTCGCCGCGTCCGTCGGAATACCTGCCGCGTCGACCTTGCGCAACGACACCTTGGATGAGGTCGAGCGTACTGCCGGCGCCTGGGCGACGGAACTTCCCTGCGCGGGTCGGGCCGTCGAACCGCCGATACCGGGAGCCGCCGGTTGGCTTTCCTGGGAAAGCTGCGCCTGCCGTTCCCGGGCATGCTGCTTGCGCTCCGCCAGAATCATGTCGAAGTCGAACTCCACCGGGACGGTTTTGGACCACGGTGCGAGGGCCGCCGCCGCATCGGCTGCGGATTGAAAGCGCTCCCTCGGGTTGCGGGCCATCATTTTGGCGACGATGTCTGCGACCTCGGCAGGAATCGACCGCGTATACTCACGAACCGAACGCAGTCGCTGTGTGTGATGGGCCTGCAGCATTTCGGCGGTTGTGTCGGCCTGAAACGGCGTCGTCCCCGTCAGCGCCGTGAAGAGGGTCGCCCCCAGGCTGTAGACATCCGAGCGGGCGTCGGCAGCCAGACTGTCATGCATCTGTTCCGGTGAGGCATACTCCGCCGTACCGACGCTCTGGTGACCGAAGATCATCGCCATCGAGAATTCGTCGCCCGATTCCCCTTCCCGCGACATCGCCAGCCCGAAGTCGAGCAGGCGGACCCGGCAGGCGTCATCGATCAGCAGATTCTGCGGCTTCACGTCGCGGTGGATGAACCCCTGTCGATGGGCATACTCCAGACCCAGCGCTGCCTGTCGGGCAAACTCGCAGGCGGCGGCCCACGGGACGCGGTGCACGCGCAACAGAATCTCCAGGAGGCTGGGACCACGGACGAGTTCCATGATCATATACGGCAGCCCGCCGGCGGAGCCGAGTTCGTAGGTGCGGACGATCTGCGGATGCTGAAGCCGCAGGCCGATGCGGGCTTCCTGCAGAAACCGGGCCCGCATTCCGTCATCCCGCTTGAGCCGGTCTCCCAGGACCTTCAACGCGACGACGTCGCCGGAAACAGTGTGCTGCGCCTGATAGACCGTGCCCATTCCCCCGACGCCGAGCATGTCGACGATCTTGTAGTTGTCGAAGAAGAAGCCGCGGGATCTCCCCTCCAGAAGTCGATCGGCCTGAAACCGGGAGAGGAGCCGGCGCTGAACCAGAACCCGGGCGACGTCGCGGGGGGCCAAGGAGCGTGTGGCGGGATCGCGTCGTATGTCGGCCAACACTTCCGGCGCGAGAAGGGCGCTTTCTTTCACGCACATCCAGAATGACGCGGCGACTTGTGGCGACATCGCGACCCCGCTCCCACATTTCGCGAGAGGACTTGCGGCCCGCAAGCTCCAGTATTCGGCATGAGAGGCCGCGCGCCAATCGGAAACGTCGGTGCGGAAGAACGAATTCCTTGGGATTCCGCGACGAGCACTCGCGATGAGGAGACGTTGCTCGACCGCGGTTTCACGAAACCGCTCGCGATGAACGCGTGTGAGGGATTGAGGTCAACAGCCCGCGGAACTCATTCCGCCTGGGACTTCTTCGTTTTCGGGCGCTTCTTGGACGCTTTGGGTTTGGGAGGGGCGAAGGCTTTCTTCAAGAGGGCGTTGACCTTGTCGACGGAGAATTCGTCCGGGTCGAAACTCGCCAGCCATTCGAGTTGACGTTTTTCGTCCTCCGACAGTTCATGGGCCGGTCGCTGCAGTGTGTCGCAGAGGTTCAAGTACCCGAAGATACCGCCGCAGTCTTCGGGTGGGCAGGCGCGTGCGCCGGCGAGGCAGCGGGGATACTCGACACCCGGCTTGCGCGGTTTCGCGGCGGAGATTTTGACGGCGTGTTCCCAGGAATCTCCGAAGTCGTAGGTGAAGGTCACCTTGCCCCGCTCCTTGTCGGTGAGTTGGGAAACCTGGACGCCGAATTCATCTTCCTGATCCAAGTCGAACAGGCCCCCGTCGGCGAGACAGTCTCCCAGCACTCGGCTGCGACCAATACGAAACTCGTGCATGTGGGAATTCGACCACCCCATCGCCAACTGGATGACGCGATTGAGATCGCCGAACGACATGTCCGGGATTTCCAACGTTCGTGTGATCGGGGGTTCGCTGCCGATCAGCGTGATCTTGACCGTGTAAAAGACATCCGGCATCGGCGGCGATTGCAGTGTGAGATCGCCCGAAACGTCGAGGAATTCGGGCGGGAGTGAGCCGGGTTCCGCAACGACGAAGAGGGTTTCCCACCGCGGGTCGTCGTGCACCTTCTCCACCAACTTCTGAAACATCGCGACCAACCCTTCCGGGCCGGCCGCAATTACACTCTCCAGGGCCTGCTGCAGCGCCGGGGTCAATTCAAGCTCAGGCGGTTTCGCTTTGCGCCGCGCCATCGTCAGCCTCCGTACCATGAGTTTTCAGGTCGTCGCCGGGCACCGGATTGTACCGCCGGATTCCCAAGGTGGTTATCCTCAGGGGCGTCTCATTCCCGTCTTCATCGGGTCCTCACGAGGCCGTTTCCCATGCGACGACCAACCTTATACCGCTGGTTCACACTCTGCGCAGCCGCATTGATCACCGGCAGCTTGCCTGCTGCCGAAGACGTCTTCGAACCCGGCGCTCAACCGCAACTGCTGCAGGAAACCGGCGCCGGGGAGGGCCCCGCCTGGCATCCCGAACTGGGTCTCCTCACGAGCGGTGAAGGGAACATCAACCGCCGCGACCGGAACGGCCGCGTCAGCATCTACCGCGAGAACGCGGGGTCCAATGGTCTCCGGTTCGACGTCCGCGGCCGACTGGTGATGTGCGAGGCTCGAAACCGACGGGTCACACGTCTGGAGTTGGACGGCACGCTCACCGTCCTCGCCGACAACTTTGAAGGGAAGCGATTCAATCAGCCCAACGACCTCGCCTTTGATTCTCAGGGACGACTCTATTTCACCGACCCCTGTTACGGAGACCGCAGCCAGATGGAGATCCTGGACGCCGAGGGTCGCAAGGTCGAGGGGGTCTATCGCATCGATGCCGATCGTCGCGTGACGCGAATCATCGGCGGGGCCGTCAATCGACCGAATGGCATCATCATCAGCGACGACGACAAGACCCTGTTCGTCGCCGACAACAACAACGACACCATCGGCGGCGCCCGCAAACTGTGGAAATTCGCGCTGCAACCGGACGGCTCGGTCGATTTGAAGTCGCAGACCCTCGTCTATGACTGGAAGGGGACCCGCGGCCCGGACGGCATGAAGCTCGACGTTGCCGGCCGTCTGTACGTTGCCGCGGGACTCAACCGCCAGAACCCGCCCTACGAAACCCAGGAACAACCCACCGCGGGGATCTACGTCTTTTCTCCCGCCGGGGAATGGTTGCAGTTTGTGGCGATTCCCCGCGACGAAACGACCAACTGCGCCTTCGGCGGCGAGGATGCCAGAACACTGTTCGTCACCGCCGGCGGTTCCCTGTGGAGCATTCGCACGGCGACGGCCGGGCGGACGCGGTGACGTCCGGGGACCGCGATGCCCGCCTCGAGAGCGAATCGCGATGCTATCGATACCAATTGAACCAGCGCCGGACGCGGACGGGCATGAGTTGGCGGTAGTACCACCATGGCGAGATATCGGGAGTATTCCACGAAGTCCAGTCGATCGCTGGGTTGCGGGAGATGTCTCGATCCTGCAACCACGTGAGCGCGCCCGTGAGATCGGGCAGACGCGGAGACTGTTCAATCTGCTGAAAGTAATTCAGGAACTCGTCGGTGTATCCTTGGGGAGCACGGATCGAAGGCGCCAGATCGCGCAGGGTCAATCGCGTTCCTTCATTTCCGAATGCCAGATGGTGAGGATGTTCCCAGAAGCGTTC
This sequence comes from Planctomycetaceae bacterium, assembly GCA_033762515.1. Classification (GTDB taxonomy): domain Bacteria; phylum Planctomycetota; class Planctomycetia; order Planctomycetales; family Planctomycetaceae; genus DSVQ01. Next base: position 4,673 of record JANRLN010000045.1, on the reverse strand, counting down.
CTTGCCGGGAAAATAGGGGATGTCGAGCAACTTTCCCAATTGCGACAGTTGGCCTGCGGGATCGGTGACCAACCGGTCGTATGAGACGGCGACGACCGGCAACCGGGTGTCGCGCAGGTGCCGAAAGTACCTGTCGTAGCGCCGTAAATTCGAGACCACATCCTTCTGGCGTTTCCAGCAAGAATGCGCGAACGCCAGCGGGGATTTCCAGATGACGACGTTCGCTGAACGGAAGCCCCCTTGCTTTGCCCAGCGGTTCACATCCCACACCCACGACAGCCGCTTGGTGGAGTCAATCACGGCCCCTACCTGGAGTCGATCCAGGACGTGCTCGTGGAATCGCTCTTCCGGAACATCGAGCAACTGCCGCCAGACCGGGCAGTCGTTGGAGCCGCAGACGCAGGGGATTACGGAATGTCGCAAGGCGATGCGGCGAAACCAGTAGCCGATTTCGCCGCAACTAAATGCATTCGTGCCATGTCCCAGCATGAGGTCGAGCATGGTCGACCCCGAAAAGCTGGGACTGCAGACATTCACCACCAGCCCCTTCGACGGCCGTCCGTTACCTGACGCGGAATTCAATCGCCCGATCCCATTCAATGGATGTCGCCGGCGTGGACCATTGCGGCTCCGATTCAACATGTCCCGCTGGCAACTGCCAGACTGTGCATATCAGCAGCGTTGAATCCCAGGAGCCTGCCACGGTTGCAGGGGGCATCTTTTGAGCCGATCAAACCCGGGGGCTCGTCAGAGGTAGCGTCCAAAATCCCCGGCGAAAGAGAATTCGCCGATCTTTTCTCGCGGCATTCCTCTTGATTGTAACTGCTCCGGCGAAGCGGTCCGAAAGCTCGGAGATTCTCGCTTCACTTACGCATTTTTTTGTCCCGCCCCGCCAGACGGAGGGCAATGGAACGGACCCTGATTTCGAGAAGCCGGGAGAAACCTTCCGCTGGCAGCGCGCGCCCACATACGGGCGATCCAACCCTTAAGCACGCTGCCGAAGGTTTCTCCTGGTGGTAATGAGCCACACAGATCAAGGCTATCGAGGCCGAGATCAGCCGCCCCCACGGCGACTTGCAGCCATGGCCCGAGGATGCCGCCATGGTCACGTTGCAACGGCCCCGGACTATACAACTGAAATCCATCGGGCATGGTTCGATATTGAAACGGTTGCAAGGACCATGGGTCGACAGGCAGGGCGAACTCGGAACCGAGAGACAGGTCCTGGAGCGTCTGGGGATAGGTTCGGTGTTCGTGATGCCAGGCACGGAGCATCAGGTCGACAGTCAACATCCGCAAGAGTGCCGTGAGTCGCTGATCATTCTGGCGATGGATGCCCTGGCGCGCAGCACCCGGCAATTGCATGAATGAGTGCAGCACCTCGACGATTTCGCGACTGTCGTCGTCGAGTTCCGCGGACGGCTCAGCGGCCGATTCGCGACCTTCATCGGCGTCTGCATCTTTGACGGAGGATTCCCACTGAAAATCACGACAAGCCACTTCCTCGAACGGTTCCTGTTCCCGTTCGATGCGTGTCAATGCGCTGATCACATGCCGACATGTGTCGGCGTCGAAAACTGACCGACTCCGGCGCAGGCGATCGACTCCAATTCCTGCGATGCATAGCCCATACAGAAGACTCGTCATCAGCCCGCCACGACGTATGGCGTTGGCGACATCCAGCAGATCGATGCTGCTGCGGGCTGCCTGAGCGAATTGACCAGCTTCGACGGCGACATCGATCTCCAGTTCGAAACTCCGGGTCAGATTTCGAGCCGACGAGAGATGCTGTATGTGCTCCTCGAAAAAGGTCTCGTCGAAGCGCAGGTTGACGGAACACTTCCTCGCGAGTGCACGACGGGCCTGCTCCAACGCTGGTTGGTTGGCCAACAAGTACGCCCGCGCCGCGGAGTCGATGGGGAGATCGTTGCCATTCAGGAGTTCGACGTTGACCAGCGATTTCGCAGCACTGACCAACGACTCATAGGGATCGCTGGTCATGTCTCCCCCTTTCCAGTCAACTCCGGTCAGCCGTCTTTCACCGAACACCACCAGAAGGTACTCGGTTCCGAAGTCGATCAACGTGATATCGTCACAACGATCGCAGGCCGGCGCTGCTTGCCTGGCCGCGATGTCCGGAAGGCGTTTGCACTCCTTAGAAGGATCGCGCGGACTTGAACGATGATATCATTGGGAAAGCACCGGGGCCCCATCGATCTTCAACACGGAAGGACCGCCATGATCTTCGATTCCTTACGCCAGGCGTCGCGCTACGCCAACCTGGACGCCAGCCTGCGCACGGCGCTGGATTACGTGCAGTCGTCCGACTTCGCCCGGATGGATGATGGGCGGTACAACCTGGAGGGGGACCACCTGTTCGCCATCGTCAGTCGATACCAGACCAAGCCGCTGGGACACGCCGTCTGGGAGTCGCACCGCAAATACATCGACGTGCAGGTGATGGTGCAGGGGACCGAACGGATGGGATATGTCCCCCTGGATCGCGCTCCGGAAATCAAGACCCCCTACGACGCCGGACGGGACGTGATCTTTTACCAGCCGGGGGAAGACACACTGCGATTCTCCGCCGGACACTTCGCGATCTTTTTTCCAGAGGACATTCACGCGCCGGGATTGGCGCAGGATCTGGCCACGCCGGAGGAGGTCTTCAAGGTGGTGGTGAAAGTGGCCTGTGATTCCGCGGCACTGCGCTGATCGGTGATCTGAGCTCCGTCGCACGTCTGCGATTTTCAACGCCCCGTCCGGCGTCTAGAATCGCTCCGGGTGTTTGCGTTCACGTTCTTGCGGAACCGTTCCATGCCGTTGCTCGCGGTGGTCATTGCCTCGGCCGTCATCCTGACGATCGCCTATTTCGTGTATGGACCAATTCTGGCTCGACTGCTGCAGTTGGACGCCAGCCGCAAGACCCCCGCGGTCGAACTGCGGGACGATGTGGATTATGTGCCGCTGGAACCGAACGCGCTGATGAGTCAGCACTTTTCGGCGATTGCCGCGGCTGGTCCGATTGTGGGGCCGATTCTCGCCGGGGTCTGGTTCGGTTGGCTGCCGGCGCTGATCTGGATTCTCGTCGGGAGCATCTTCATCGGCGGCGTCCACGACATGTCCGCTCTGGTGGCGTCGATCCGTCATAAAGCGCGGTCAATCGCCGAAGTGGTTCGCGACCACATGTCGCAACGGGCGTTCGTGCTGTTTCTGTCGTTCGTGTGGTTCGCACTGGTCTACATCATCGTCGCCTTCACCGACATCACGGCAGCCTCGTTCGTCGGTACGCAGACGCTGGAAAACGGCGGAAAGGTCACCGGAGCGGGGATCGCGTCGTCGTCGCTGATGTATCTCGCGCTGCCGATCATCATGGGTTTGCTGCTCCGCTTCACGAAATTATCGCTGGGAGCCGCGACGGTCATCTTCCTCCCGCTGGTGGGAGTCGCGATCTGGGCGGGACAGCACTTGCCGTTTGATATGACGGCGATTCTGCAGACGTACTATCCAGCCGCGGATGACAAGCTGGCCCACAAGGCCTGGGACATTCTGCTGCTGGCCTACTGCTGCGTGGCCTCGGTGGTGCCGATGTGGCTGTTGCTGCAGCCGCGGGGGCATCTGGGCGGCTATTTCCTCTACGTGGCGCTTCTCGGGGGCGCTTTGGGGCTGATTTTCGGCGGCGGAAACATCGAATTCGAGGCCTACCGCGGATGGACCTCGCCCGTCACCGGCGGCACGCTCTTCCCCGTGCTGTTTATTACGATCGCCTGCGGCGCCTGCTCGGGATTTCATGCGCTGATCGCTTCAGGCACGACGTCCAAGCAGTTGCGCGTCGAAACCGACGCCAAGGTGATCGGCTATGGAGCGATGCTCCTCGAAGGGATGGTCGCCATCGTCTCGCTGTGCTGCGTGATGCGGCTGACGATGGATTCGGAACTGCTCAAGAATCCGCAGCCGAATCTGATTTACGCGATGGGAATCGGCAGCTTTCTGGAAGTCCTGGGGCTCAACCCGCAGCTGGGAGTCGCCTTCGCGCTGATGGCCTTTACCACCTTCGTGTATGACACCCTCGACGTCTGCACGCGTCTGGGCCGCTACATCATTCAGGAACTCACCGGCTGGTACGACAATCGCGGCAAGTGGCTCGGCACGCTCGTCACCGGCGGTGCTCCGGTCCTCTTCGTGCTGCTCCCCCCAACAACCATTAACGGCAAGCCGGCTCCGTTGTGGCGCGTCTTCTGGGAGTTGTTCGGGGCTAGCAACCAACTGCTCGCGGCGTTGACGTTGTTGGGGGTCACCGTCTGGTTATGGCGGACCAGGCGGGCCTGGTGGGTCTGGCCGGTGGCCGGAGTACCGACGGTGTTCATGTACTGCATGAGCACTTGGGCGCTGGGCCGAATGATCGTCGCCCAATGGACGCTGATCTCCGGGACCGCGCCGGTGCAGACCGTCACCTACGTATTATTCGCAATCACCTGCCTGCTGGTGGTGCTGGCGCTGCTGATGCTGGTGGAAGCCGTCCGTGCGCTCCTGCCGGGACGTCCGCAGACCGGCGGGCCGAATCTGCCGGTGGTTGCCGCGGCGGCGACGTGAGGGACTCGGGCGACGTCTTGCATTCGAAATCCGAGAAGGGCTCCAAGTCGTGAGCTCCACCACAAGTGACATTGATCACT
>JANRLN010000044.1:0-16352 GCA_033762515.1 Planctomycetaceae bacterium | reverse complement strand
TGACCAGTTCGACAACGCCGCACGGGTGCGACAGCTCGGCGTGGGAGCCTCCCTGTCGGAACCGCGCTTCACCGGCCGACGACTGGCGGCGGCCCTGCAACCGCTGCTCAACTCCCGCGCCGTGACGGACGCCTGCCGCCTGGCGGCGGACCGGTTGTCAAAGCGCAACGGGCTGAGCCTGGCGGCCGATGCCATCGAAGCCCGAATTGCGGCATCAGGAACCCGGTAAGGGCTCGCGATCAACGCACCTCCGACGATCGTTCGATGAAGCGCACGGCGGCAGCTTGGCGGCGGTCCGCACGGCGTGGATCGACGAACCTCTGAAGCCCGGCACTGCGGAGAATTGCGGGCCTCGCCGCGCGCCTACGGTTCGCAGGCTCCGCCCTTGCAGGGAGACTGCCGACAGACAAGACTCTTGATGTGCATTTCCTTTGATTTGATCGCCCCCGCATCCGGGCTGTAACGACCATGTCCAAGAAGCTCTTTCTCTCCGCCGTCAGCAGCGAGTTTGAGGCGTATCGGCGTCTCCTGGCGGGGGATCTGAAACGGCCGGATCTCGACGTCGCTGTCCAGGAGGACTTCATCAATACCGGCGGGTCGACGCTGGAGAAGCTCGACGACTACGTCCGGCAGTGCGACGCCGTGATTCATCTCATCGGCAAGGCGACCGGTTCGTTGCCGGAAGAACCGGCCGTCAAAGCACTGCTGAGCCGATATCCCGACTTCGCCGACCGGTTGCCGTCGCTGAAAGACCCGCTCACCCGACCACAGCCGGGGTTTTCGTATACGCAGTGGGAAGCCTACCTCGGGATCTATCATCGGCGACCGGTGTTCGTCTATCGGCCGACTGATTTTGAACTCAATGAACGGAAGGTGCCGCGAGATACTCGGTTCGCGCACGATCCGGCTCAAGAGGCGGCACAGAAGGAACACTACCAGCGCATCTGCGAACTCGGCAAAGACCGCGGGCAGTTCGCCAATGAAGAACGGCTCAGTTCCGCGGTGCTGCGGGACTTGGTCGACATCTTGCCGACGCTGGAACCGTCGATCGACGTCTCGGCGACGAAGTTGCGGCATTCGGCGAAGGACCTGATCGGCCGCGACGACGAACTCAGCCGGCTCGATGCAGCGTGGAACGATTTCCATAAGAATGTGGTGGTCGTGCGCGCCTGGGGAGGCGTGGGGAAGACGTCGCTGGTCGCCACGTGGATGGCCGAACTCGCCCTCAAGAACTGGCGGGCCGCCCAGCGGGTCTTCGACTGGTCGTTCTACAGCCAGGGGACGCGCGACCAGGGAGCGGCGTCCGCCGACCTCTTCTTCAGCGAGGCCCTCGCGTTCTTCGGCGACAAGGATCCAAAGGTCGGTTCGCCGTGGGAACGCGGCGCCCGGTTGGCGAAGCTGGTGGGGCAGACCCGGTCGCTGCTGGTCCTCGACGGCCTGGAACCGCTGCAGCATCCCCCCGGCGCGTTGCACGGGAAGCTCAAAGATCCCGGCATCGAAGCGTTCCTCAAAGGGCTGTGCGCGCAGAACCGCGGCCTGTGCGTGGTGACCACCCGCGAACAGGTCCCCGACATCCAGCAGCATTATGGACGCACGGCGATCGACTGGGAGCTGACCCATCTCAGCCCCCTCGCCGGCGCAACGGTGCTGCACGCCGCCGGGGCGACGCGCGCCGGGGCAAAGGAGATCGAGCCGGATGACAAGGAGTTGCAGCAGGCAAGCCGCGACGTGCGCGGCCATGCGCTGACGTTGCAATTGATGGGAAAGTATCTGGCCCTCGTCGAAGAAGGCGACATCCGCAAGCGGGATACGCTGCGGCTGGAAGAAGCGGACCACGAGTACCAGAACGACGCCACGCGGCCCTACGGCCACGCCTTCAAAGCGATGGAGGCGTATGAGGCGTGGCTGAGCGGTAAGGCCGTCGTCGCACCCACGAAACATCGCGGTCGTCCACGAAAAGCGACCGACGGCGAAGACCGCGAATTGCAATTGCGTCAACTCGCGATCCTGCGTCTCCTGGGCCTCTTCGACCGCGCCGCGTCGAAGCCATGCCTCAATGCCCTCCGCGCCGAGCCTGCCATTCCCGGTCTGACAGCCCCTCTCGTCGGCCTGAACGAAAAAGACTGGAAACTCGCCATCGCGCGCCTTCGAGAGTGCGGCCTCCTGTCAGATTCTGACCCTCAACCCTCAACCTTCGACCCTCAACCCCTCGACACGCATCCCCTCATCCGCGAATACTTCGCCCACCAACTCCGCACGCATCACCCCGAGGCCTACCGGGCGGCTCATCGGCGGTTGTACGAACATCTGTGCGAGACGACGCAGGAAGGAGACGAGCCGACGCTGGCGGAACTGGAACCGCTGTATCAGGCGGTCTGGCACGGGTGTCAGGCGGGCTTGCAGCAGGAGGCGTGCGAGCAGGTTTATCGCGATCGCATCAACAAGGGGACCGGCAGTGACGGATTCTACGCGACCAAAAAGCTCGGCGCCCTCGGTGCGGACTTGGGAGCGATTGCGTGGTTCTTCGACGTCCGCTGGTCGCAAGTCTCCCCGGCGTTGTCGGCGGCCGATCAAGCCTGGCTGCTGAGTCAAGCCGCGTTTCGCCTGCGGGCGTTGGGCCGGCTGCGAGAGGCCGTGGAGCCGATGCGGGCGGGCTTGGACGCTCGTGTCGAAGAAGAAAACTGGAAGCAGGCAGCGATTAGTGCCAGCAACCTGAGCGAGTTGTCGTTGACGCTCGGGGAGGTGGCGGACGGGGTCGAGTTCGGCCGGCAGTCGGTCGACTACGCCGACCGCAGCGGCGATGCACATGAGCGGCTGCTAACGTGCACAGCGCACGCCGACGCGCTGCATCAGTCGGGCCAACCCGCCGCGGCTCGCGCCCTGTTCGAGGAGGCCGAGCGGTTGCAGCGGAAAAGGCAGCCGGAGTACCCGCTCCTCTACTCGCTGCGCGGTTTCCAATACTGCGACCTGCTCCTCGCACCGGCGGAACAGGCTGCGGCCCAGCACCCCGTCTGCTCCGAAGCAGCCGGGCCGCTTTCACGCAGCGCACTGTCGTTGGAGCAGACATCCCTCCTCAACGATGTCGAACAACGGGCGACGCAGTCCATCAAGATCGCTGAGAGAAATCACTGGCTCCTCGACATCGCCCTCGACCACCTCACCCTTGCCCGGGTCGCCCTGTACCGTGGTCTGCTGACCGGCAGCCCGATCCCCTCCCCCGCCGACTCCGCCAGCCCCATCGCCCAAGCCGTCGCGGGGCTGCGACACGCGGGACAGCAACAATACATGCCGCTTGGCCTCCTGACCTCCGCCTGGACGCGGCACGCCACCGGCGACGCGGCCGGCGCGATGGCCGACCTGGACGAAGCCTGGGAAATCGCCGAACGCGGGCCGATGCCGCTGTTCATGGCGGAGGTGTTGTTGTACCGGGCGCGGCTGTGGGGGAAGGAGGAAAGAGGAAGGACGCAGGAGAAAAACAGAGGATATCCGCGGGGGTCGGCGGCGGCGGATCTCCAAGAAGCCCGGCGGTTGATCGAGAAGCACGGATACGGACGGCGGTTGCCGGAGTTGCAGGACGCGGAGCAGGCGCTCCTGCCGTCTTAGCCCCCCGTCAATGACGGGGGGTCGAAAGCGGCGGCACAGTCCACCCAACAGGCTGCGCAGCCGTCGCCGGGATGGTAAGGAACTGCAAATGCAGCAGCGCACACAATCCACCAACAACCCGCCGCAGATTGTCGTCGGACCGTGTGTTTCCCTGGTCGATGCGACAAGGTCGATGGTCCTCGTGATCGTGCTGTGTCTCGGTTGGCGACTGGGGATGCGTCCGTATCTGGATTTTCTCGCGGATCGGCGGTGTCGTGAAATCGAAGCCGAGTTGCCGTCAGGGGGGCGGCACCCTTTCGCGATTTATCAGTATCGCGAATTGTTCTGGTGGGGATTCATCAGCGACTCCCCCCGGTATTGCGAGACGTTGTACAACACCGTGCGTCAGTTATCGCCCGATGACCAGGAAGCGATCGTGCGACAGCGGCTCTGGGTCGCAGCGGAGATGGACTTGAAGGAACACGCGCGTCTCGCAGGGTGGCTGGTTGTCTTGGCTGTCGATGACGAACGGGAAGAGGAACTGCGGAGCGTCCGCGTTCGCGCCGCACTGAGAGCGCTGATCGGTTGGTTTCGGCGATTTGACGCTCAAGTGGACTCCAACTGGGTCCACAACCCCAACGCCAGATCCGTCGTGATTCGCCCGCCGATCCCCTTATCCACCGGCCTGACGCTGGACCCGGAACAATGGTATCTGCGCAGCATCCATTACCTGCGGCTGCTGGCGGCCCAAAGAAGGCTGAAGCACTATGAAGAGAATGAGTCGGCGCATGTCGAGCGTGTCAGCTTGTTGGCGACAATCGCGGGAGGTTTGCCATCCGTCGTTTCCAATGACGATCGATTGCGTGCCGATTGTCTCTGGTGTGTCCGATCGTCGGGGCTGAATCGCGAATCACAAGAACTGCTGCTGCAGGCACTGTTGGAAGGCCGGAGGCCAGAGTCTCTCCCCAACTGGTGACTTCACGCAGATGATAGGTCGAGCCTGTGATTGATCCCGCTGGGGTATGGAGCTGCATCGATGGCGAATCCGCACAACCAATTCGCGGAGCTTCGTCATCGAGTTGTGAAAACCGCAGCAGGCGCAGTGACGATTCGCAAGGGGCAAGCAGGGCCATTCACAAGCCGGAAGGACGACCCCACCACATTGGCTTGGCCGTCGCCGGGATGGTAAGGAACTGCACATGCAGCAGCGCACACAATCCACCAACAACCCGCCGCAGATTGTCGTCGGACCGTGTGTTTCCCTGGTCGACGCGACAAGGTCGATGGTCCTCGTGATCGTGCTGTGTCTCGGTTGGCGATTGGGGATGCGTCCGTATTTGGACTACCTTGCCGATTTGCGCTGTCATAAAATCGAAGTCGAGTTGCAGTTTCATGCACGGTATCCTTTCGCGATTTATCAGTATCGCGAATTGTTCTGGTGGGGATTCATCAGCGACTGCCCGAGGTATCGCGCGACGATTTACAAAGTCGTGAGTCATCTACCGGGTGAGGAGAGAGAAGCGATCCTCCGACAATGGCTCTGGGTTGCGAAGGAGATGGACTTGACGGAACACGCGCACGTCGTCGAGTCCCTGAACTCCTTGTCCGTCGGCGATCATGATGGCGAGTCTCGGCGAGATCGCATGCGTGCCGCGCTCCGGGCCGCCATCGGTTGGTGTCGACGATTCGAAGCCGAAACGGACGCGGATTGGGTACACGATCCCCACGCGGGAACCGGAGTCTCGTGGCCGCCGTTTCCGCTCACGACCGGTGTTACGCTGAACCCGGCCCAATGGTACTCGTCGATCGTGAACTACCGACAGCAATTCGCCACAGCAAGACGGCTGCAACGCTATCACGACAGTCAAGTGGCGTATATCCGGCGCGGCGGTGTGTTGAGCGCGATGAGTGAGTGTTGGCCGTTGGTCCTCGCGGACGACGCGCAATTGCGAGACGACTGCATGCACGACGTGGCAGCATCAGGGCTGAGTCGTGAACTGCAGGACATGCTGCTGGGAGCGATCTTGAAAGGTGAGAAACCGGAACGTACGCCCTACCGGTAGCTGGGATCTCCCCGATGCATTTGCGCGAACAACCCGCATGCAGACTCCGCGGTGTGGCGCGAACGATCTCAGGCGTCGTGCCGTCGGAACAGGAGCGCTGCGGCGGCGATCACGTCGCCGCGGCGATCGCCCGTCGAATGGCCTCCGTCACCCCCAGCGGTCGGATCGAGAAGACTTCCAGCGCCTGCGAGTCACGCACGACGGTGGGATTCCTCAAGCCTTCGATCAGGTGACGGCCGACCTCAAAGGACGACGGCGTGACCAGAGCCAACCAGAGTCCCGAAAGGTAGGGGGTCAGGATGGGCACAAAAATCAGCCATCGTCGGAGTCCTCGCTGGCGGGCGTACTCACGGATCAAGTCGCCGTAGGTCACGACATCCGGGCTGCCGATTTCCAGGACCCGGCTGGCCCCCGGCGGCAGTTCCCGGGCCGCCAGGAGATAGGCCAACACGTCGTCGATGGCGATGGGCTGCGTCGGGGTGGTGAGCCACAGGGGACAGATCATGACCGGCAGGCGATCGGTCAGAGACTTCATCAACTGGTACGAGAGACTGCCCGCTCCGACCACCATCCCCGCGCGGAACTCGATCGTTTCGACCCCCGACTCCCGCAGGATCGTCCCCACATCGTGCCGACTCCTCAGGTGAGGCGACAGACCGGGGTCGGAATCGTCGCCCAGACCACCCAGATAGATGATCCTCTGCACACCGGCTCGATGCGCCGCCTCAGCGAAGTTTTTTGCTCCCTGCAGATCTTCCTTCTCAAAGTCGTGCGACCCCGACATGAGATGCACGAGGTAGTAGGCGGTGTGAACCCCCTGCAGCGCCCCATCGAGGGACGGGGGGGTCAGCACATCGCCGCGGACCACCTCGGTCGATTCGCCAACCAGAGGTCGCAGTTTTTCGGGATTGCGGGCCAGGCACCGCAAAAGGACGGGCTGTTGTTCCAGCAACGGAATCAGCCGACCACCGACATAACCAGATGCTCCCGTCAGCAGAACTCTCGGTGCAGTCGTCACTTGGGACCTTTCTGACGCCTGCGGCGGCACGGCGATCGCACCGACTCCCTGTTAGGAAACCGGATGCCCTGCGGATAGGATCTCGTTCAGGGATTCTACCGTTTCTCGAACAGCGCGGCACGTTCCGTAACGAATAGGGTCAGAGATGGTCATGCTGTCGCTGCGAAAACCTCCTGCCGAAACACTGAATCGATTCCTGGCGGAGCAGTCGGAGCATCCGTTCAGCTATGCGGCCGTGGGAGCGACCGCCACGACGCCTCCCGCCGGCTTCGTGGTGGATCACACGCGCATCGAATTGGGGTCGGGAGAGCCCGTATTCCGATCGGCCCAGGCGGCGCTGAAACGCTGGGAGCAGTTCCGGCTGGGCTGGGTGGAAGCCTGGTCGCCTGAGACCCCTCTGGTCACGGGGCAGGTCGTGGCGGTGATGGGCTGGGCCGTGGGACTCTGGTGGATCAACTCCTGCCGGATCGTGTACACTGTCGAAGAGTCAGGGCCGATCGCGAAATTCGGCTTCGCGTACGGCACGCTGCCGGGACACGTGGAATGCGGTGAGGAGCGGTTTCTCATCGAGTGGGATCGCGACAGCGACAAGGTCCACTACGACATTCTCGCCTTTTCGCGCCCCAACCATGTCTTGACCCGGTTGGGCTACCCCCTTGTCCGCCGGACACAGAAACGATTCGGTCGCGATTCCGCGGCGTCGATGTTCCGAGCCGTCAGATCATGAGCGGGCTGCGGCCTGAGATTGGGGGGGCAGCGGTTGGGTGTCTGGGACCGGGCGTCTTCGACCGCCGCCGCCACGTTACGACGGCCTGCTCCAACGGGAAGCTGGCGTCGAATGGCCGTTCATGGTCCCGTTGCTGACGCAGCCGCTTCCGGCCCTTCGATGCCAGCCACCCCGCCAATCCCATTGTTGGATCAGATCTGTCATTCGGTATTCTGGATGAAGTCCCGATGCCACAGTCGTAGGCTGAGACAGCCTGCTTCAAGAGGAAGGAGCCTCCAAGTTGACATACCGCCTCTGTTTGCCATTCCTGGCCGCAATCGCCTTGGGTGTAGTCCTCCTCGGTGTTAAGGCCAAACATTTTCCTGACTCCCGCCGCGCAGAGTCCGAGATGCCCGTAGCCGCACCCCTAAAAACACATCGACCCAAGCTGGGCAAGATGCTCACAGAGCTTGCCATCATTCTGGCGGAATGCCCTTGTCCGCCCGAAGGCGGGGACAAAGGATGGTCAATTCTCGTTGTGCAGGAGCCGTTTCTTTGGAAAGACGATCCAGAGTCCCGACTGAGGAGCAGCCTGGTGTGGATTCTCAAACATCAACAGCAGGAGCCGTTTGAGAATGCCGAGGTGCTAGGCGTCTTTGTCACCGGCCCTCCTTATGAGTGGCACGAGTCGCTGACAGCAACGATTGGCTTTGATTCCCAACGTGATCAGTATTGGATGGCCCTACTAGGTGGCGGCGACGCCCTCGTTCTGAAGGTTTACGCGATCAACTCGCAGGCAGTCGTTGCCCACTCGCGATCGTCGCTACTGGATGACGCCGCTGTTGACTGGCCGCCGCAATTAAAACCTGTCGTTATTAAGACGGATCGCAGCCAGTATGATATTGGTGTCGGCAGCAACTGCGCGCTGGTGACATCCTTGACGATGAAGGTCAACCCCGTCGCCGAGGGCTCCAATCTGGTCATTCAGGCGCATTCGACGCGAGACAACCAGCACTCGCCGGTGAAGCTCTGGACATGGCAATATGCCATCGATCAGAACAGATTGTCATTGGTGGAAGTGGCTGATGTTCCCCGCCCCGAGCCTGTTCTCTCCGAACGCGATGAGTCGAATCGAACACGCCGTGAACAATGGGCGTCGCTGGTCCGTGACATCGAGTTTCGCAACTACCACAAATCGAAGGAAACCGCGGGGAGGTGAAGTGAAGAACCTCTCCGGGTTCCGCCCTTTCAGCCGAGTGCTTCCCATTTTCGCGAACGAGAGCGTCGGCTTATGAAGATTTCGACACGCTGAGGTTAGCAACGATTCGCGTCACCGCCAGATTTGGGGAGCGATCATGCGCATCGCCGTAGCTTCGATCAGTGCGCCGGGGAGGCTCAATCCAACGGGTTTCGCGAGCTTGCGCTATGCTCGTGAACAAGGCTTCCGAGTCGGCGGCCGTGTGTCTGGGACCGGGCGCTCCAAACCGCACACGCCCAGGGGGCCCGATCATTGGAACAGCGGGCGCTCCGAACCCGTGCAGAATTCGCTGCCAAGCTGTGAGTCCGCTTGCCTGCCTGAGGAGTGCTTGAAATTGAGGGGCCGACATTTCCGTACGACGCTGGTCTGCACCAGCCTCATCTCCTGCCTGGCGACGATCCGATCCTTCAGCGCGGAATTGGGTGCGCCGCAAGACGTTGTCTTTCGGGCCCGGCATGACGGCTCCGAACAACGCTATGTGATCCAGTTGCCAGCCGATTTCAACGCCGAGCAACCGCATCCGCTTCTGGTGGCGCTCCATGGGCACGGGTCGGACCGTTGGCAATTTGTGCGGAATCCGCGCGACGAATGCCGCGCTGCTCGCGAGGCCGCAGCGCGGCATCGGTGCATCTACGTGTCCCCCGACTATCGCGCGACGACGTCCTGGATGGGACCGGCGGCGACAGCCGATCTGGTGCAAATTCTCGACGAACTCAAGCGCCGTCACCGCGTCAGTCGGGTGATCATCAGCGGCGGATCGATGGGAGGGACATCGGCGCTGGCCTTCGCGGCGCTTCATCCCGAGTTGGTCGACGGCGTGGTCTCCCTCAACGGCACGGCCAACATGGTCGAGTACGGGGGATTCGCTGAGGCCATCACCGCCGCATACGCGGGCACAAAATCGGAGAACCCCGAAGTCTACCGCGAGCGCTCGGCCGAGCTGTTCCCCGAGCGTCTGACGATGCCAATCGCTATCACGACGGGGGGACAAGACACCCTGGTTCCCCCGGCAAGTTGCTTGCGATTGGCCGAGCTGTTGAAGGCTCGTGAACGTCCCGTGCTCATCATCCATCGTCCCGAAGGAGGGCACAGCACCAACCTCGCCGACGCCGCGGCCGCGTTGGAATATGTCATCGATCGCGTCTTGCATGCCGCGCCGCGGTAGCTCTCCGTGCGAGCGTCGGCGTGGCTTCCATGAGGCCCATGAGTTGCGGGGAATTCCCATTTCGGGATGGCCTTTGCGGCGACATTGCTGCAAGATATTGGGTGCGGGACCGGATCCACTGCGACCACGTGCCGTCCCGTCCACACCCCTGATTTGAGGAACTCGCCATGCAGCCGGATCGCACACCCTGTGAACTGTTCGCTCTCGATCGCCGTGAGTTCCTCCGCGCCGTCGGCGGGAGCGCCGCGGCTGTTGCCGCCGGCGCCGTGCTGGGAAATCCGGGAGCGGTCTCCGCCGCGCCCACTCCCACCAGCGCGGCGGAGACCGTCGTCGGGGAGTTCTACAAGACCCTCACCGAGTCCCAGCGGGGCGTCATCACCTTTCCGTTCGAGCATGAGCTTCGCAGCCGCGTGAACGCCAACTGGCACGTCACCAAACCCACCATCGACAGCGACTTCTTCACTGTCGAGCAGAGGCAACTCGTCCGCGACATCGCCAGGAATGTCTGCAGCCCCGACGGCTACGAGCGGCTCCTCAAGCAGACCGAATTCGACGACGGCGGCATCGGCGCCTACAGCGTCGCGGTCTTCGGCACCCCCGGCCAGGGGAAGTTCCAATGGGAACTCACCGGCCGGCATCTCACGCTGCGGGCCGACGGCGACAGTGTCGATAAGGCCGCCTTCGGCGGGCCGATCGTCTACGGCCACGGCGAGGAAGATCCGAAAGACAACCTCTACCACTACCAGACCAAGCAGGTGAATGAGCTCTACCGGGCGCTCGATCCCAAGCAGTCAGCCCAGGCCCTCGTCGAGAAGGCGCCGAAGGAAGACGCCGTCGCCCTGCAAGGTGCGGGAAAGAAGTACCCCGGCCTGCCGGTCTCGGAACTCACCAGCGATCAGAAGACGCTCTTCGAAACCACCGCCAGGATGCTGCTGGCTCCGTACCGCACGGAAGACGTGGATGAGGTTATGGCCATCATCAAGGCGGGCGGCGGCTGGGACCAGGTGTGCGTTGCCTTCTATCAGCAGGGAGACCTCAACGCCGACAAGACCTGGGACATCTGGCGCGTCGAAGGCCCGTCCTTCGTCTGGCACTTCCGCGGCGCCCCGCACGTGCACGCGTATATCAACATCGGTGTGAAAGGCTAACCCAGCGAGCCGCGCAGGCGACAGAAGTCTTCGCGAACGGGATGGCTTTCGGAGAACCGGGATGGTCGCCTGCACCCTTCCGGTTTTCTCAATTCGCGCCGCTGCCGGATGGGGAGACGCAGCCTGAACACGTTTCTCGGTTCGAGCCGGGGGGATCAGTGGTCGTTGAGTCGGACAGCGGTGGCCCGACCAGGTTGCCTCGGCCCGCCAAGGTGGTTGGGTCGACTCCGGTTTCGACACGCCGGGGGCGATGTCAGTCGCCGCCGGGCAAGAACTGCTGAGTCGCCGGCCTGCGGAGAGGCTGCATCGCTGGGCGACACGCAATCGCCCCGTGTCTGCAATCTCGTCGTCGCCCCCAAAATGCTGACGAGTGAGTCGACACGACTGTCGGAGTCATGCCGATGCTGGCAATGGTGTTTGAGGGCCCGCGGGGACCGTTGACGGCAATCGAGCGCCCCCGTCCAAAGCTGGCGGCTGAGCAGGTGTTGTTACGGGTGCTTGCCTGCGGCGTCTGCCGTACCGATCTGCACATCGTCGACGGGGAACTCGCCGATCCCCGGCTGCCGCTCATTCCAGGGCACGAAATTGTCGGCGAAGTGATCGAGGTTGGCGCCGACGTGAGGGGCCTCGCGCCGGGGGATCGCGTCGGTGTACCCTGGCTGGGATGGACCTGCGGGAAATGCGAGGAGTGTCTCCAGGGGCGGGAGAACTTGTGTGCGACGGCGCGGTTCACGGGCTACCACATTGACGGCGGCTATGCCGACTTCACCGTTGCTGATGCGCGTTACTGTCTGCCGCTTCCGACAGGACTTGATCCCGTGACCGCCGCTCCCCTGTTGTGCGCGGGATTGATCGGCTACCGCACGCTGCGAATGGCCGGGGACGCGCGGCGCATCGGCATCTATGGATTCGGAGCGGCGGCGCACCTGGTCGCCCAAGTCGCCCAGTACGAAGGGCGCCGCGTCTATGCCTTCACGCGGCCGGGGGATGTGGAGTCACAACGCTTCGCGTCCGAGCTGGGCGCTGTTTGGGCGGGCGATTCCGATCAGTTCCCCCCGGACCGACTCGATGCGGCTCTGATTTTCGCCCCGACGGGGTCTCTCATTCCACAGGCGCTGCAGCTGATCCGTCCCGCGGGGGTGATCGTCTGCGGCGGCATCCACATGAGCGATATTCCCAGTTTTCGCTATCGCCGGCTGTTGGGTGAACGCGTGATTCGTTCCGTCGCCAACCTGACGCGGCGCGATGGCGTTGAGTTCTGGCAGCTTGCCGATAGAGCACAACTTCGCGGCACAACCGTCCCATTTGCGCTGTCCGATACGAACGCCGCCCTGGCGCAGCTCCGCAGGGAAAAACGCAACAGAGCAGCAGTCCTCGTGCCCGCTCAAATCGGAATTCGTGAATCGTGTGTTATGAGTTGAGTGCGGATCTATTGCGCTGTGAATCGCCAATGGCATTGACGGTGCTGCGCTGAGTCGCCGGAGCGGTGACTTCGTGGATTTGCGCCGGCCGCGGAGTTTCCCCTGAGGGGATGACGTTCTGTCGTTTTTGACTGATTTGTCAACTCTGTCATCGAGTCGCGAGCGTCTGCGCTTCAGCCCCGCGATCGGGATTGGCACTGTGATTTGCTCAGTTTCGGCTGCGTTTTTTGCGGAGACGGGAAATCACATTGCGCAGATTGGAAGGCGCAAACCATCAATTTTCGGGGACTCAGGAATAACGCTACTGGCTGTCCTGGCTTTCCGAAATCGGTCAGCAGATCTTCTATTCTCCCCTCGCATCCTCTGTCGGACGACATTAGTTTTCAGTTGGTGGTCTGCCAAAGCAATTTGGCGTGTTGGCAGTTCGATTGCGTTCGAGAAAGCGTTTCTCGATACGGTGGTTGGTGTCGGTTTGTTTTCACAGAGATGGGGTTAAGAACATGCGCAGGGTTCTTCGTGGCATTGTAACGTTGGGCGCGCTCCTCGGAGCGAGTGCTTCGGTGACTCGCGCGGTGGAGATTACCGGCGACCCGATCCTCGACTGGAACGGAGTTGCCCTGGAAATCAACAAGCTGGATCACAGCGTGCCCGGTCCCCCGGAACAAGGCGGGCCGACGCGCTCCTCGCGGGCGCTTGCGATTGTGCACATCGCCATGTACGACGCGTTCGTCTCGGTGGATGGCGTCAACACTCCGTATTTGATTCGCGTCCCGCTGATGACTCTCGCCTCCGATGAAGCCGCCGTGGCGACTGCCGCACACACCGCCCTCGTCGGTCTGTACCCGAATCGCAAACCATTTCTGGACGGCGAACTGGCGACATACCTGGGCTCAATCCCCAACAGCCGCGCCAAGACCCTCGGCCGGTTGGTGGGAGCGATCACCGGGAATGCCATTCTCGCCGCTCGTCGATTCGACGGGAAACGCGTCGCTGAGAACGTGACTTATACGCCGTCGGGTGACCCTGGCGCGCACGATGTTGACCCGCTCAATCCAGGACAGGGCTTCCTGAACCCCGGTTGGGGCTTGGTCGCACCCTTCGGCGTGGCCAACACGGATGAATTCACGATTCCCCCCCCGCCCGCCCTCGACTCGGACGAATACCTTGATGCTTATAACGAAGTGATGAGCCTGGGCGAAGAAGCCAGCATGACCCGCACTGCTGATCAAACCGAGATCGGCTTGTTCTGGGCCTATGACGGTGCGAATCAAATCGGCGTTCCCCCGCGGCTGTACAATCAGATTGTCCGCACCATCGCCGAGAACCAAGGCAACACGCCGCGCGACAATGCCCGCCTGTTCTGCCTGGTCAACATCGCGATGGCCGATGCCGGGATCGCCTGCTGGAACGACAAATGGCTGTATGACTTCTGGCGCCCCATTTTGGGCATTCGCAACGGCGACAACGATGGCAATGACGACACCGTCGGCGATCCTGCATGGAAGCCGCTCGGCGCTCCGAAAAGCAATGTGATTGCAGCCGAAAACTTCACCCCTCCGTTCCCGGCCTACGCTTCAGGCCACTCGACCTTCGGCGCCGCCGCCTTACACATGTGCAACCGCTTTTACGGCACGGACGACATCCCATTCATGTTTGTCTCTGACGAACTCAATGGGGTCACGACGGACAATCAAGGCAACGTCCGTCCGTTCTCTCCCCGGTCCTTCAACACACTGACGGAAGCGATCGAAGAGAACGCACAGAGCCGCATCTACCTCGGAATTCACTGGCAATTCGATGCGCAGCTGGGCATGGTGCAAGGCCGCGCCATTGCCAACCGGATCTTTAACACTCGGCTGCGGCCGATCCAGGCCACAACCACCGCCAAGGCGACTCGCAACAAGTAGTCGCCGCGATTTCTTCCGCGTTCAATGCGAGAGCCGGGTGGTTGTTCCACCCGGCTCTCGGTTTTTGTTCAACGTACTGCTGGTGTGGCTACTTCGTCCATTCGACGAAGCTGCTATAAGCCTCAGCCACCTTGCCCGTTTCCACATTCCCCGCGTGGACGAACAACCCATACTTCACGTGGAACTTCTCGCCGGGTTGAAGCTTGATCGGAGCGGCTTCCGAAACCCCTTTGGAATAGACTTTTTCGCCGAACGGGCTGATGGCAAACAAGCCGTAGCCCCGCACGTGATACCGCGAGGGACGGAAGTTCCCCGGATGATCGAACAAGGCCACTCCCACCGGCTTGCCGTCCACGAGGCCCGAGTAATCCACCCACGGCGACGTCTTCCCCCAGCAGTTGTTTTCGCCGACTTCTCCTGCCGCGTTGGTGATGACGCCGCCGGCCTTCTCGTTCATCGTGGGAGCCACGCGGATCGCGAGAAACCCTTCTTTGGTGTCTTCAAAACTCACGGGGCCTGCGACGGGGGTCAACGTAATGTCATACACCAGCAGCCGGTTGGGATATGCCGTAATCACCGTCTGTTCGTGCACCACCGGCTTCCCCTCATCCCCCTGCCAGGCGTTCAAGATGTGCAGTTCCTGAGTCCCATGGGGACCGGCCTGCACCTCGACGGAGACATTCTCGATGCGTTCTTTAAAGGGACCCACGGGGACGGCGTCTTGCTGCTGGTACTTGGAACCCCAGAAGTTGTTGCCGTTGACGTGCTCCACGCCAACCCAGATTCCCTTATGATGCTTATGATCAAACGGGGCCAAGGCCGTCACCACGTGCCCGCCGGGAGCGCGCAGCGGTTCGACGTAGGGCTTCGCCAACCCGTGGCTGAAGTTGTAGACAAAGAACGGCTGATCAGCGACGCGGACCCCCACGAGGCCCGGCGCGACGGTGGTCGTGACCGCGGCCTCCTGCGCCGAGGCACAAGCGGTGAAGAGACTGGTGCACAACACAGCGAGAGAGACCGCCGTTTTCATCACGGTGAACTTCCTGGATGGAGGAGAACGAACAGACCCATCAACCAATTGACATCTGTGGAGACATCCTAGCGTTGGGGAAGTCCCTCAGGAAGCGCTGCGCGGATCTCGTCCGGCGGATGTCTCTTCACTCAACAAGGGTGCCGGCGTGGATCACGGCCAATGATCTTCGATCAACTCGCCGGCGGATTCTCCCCCGGCTTTTCCGGCGGCTTCTTCGGTGCGGGCTTGATCACTCCCGAATTGATGTCTTTGACCACCTCCGCCAGGATTGCGGGGTCGGCGGTTTTGATGACGTGGGCGATGCGCGACGCCGGGACGTTGAGCCGCGTCATCAGTTCCTGAGCCGTCTCCCACAGCTTGGCCCGCTTCTTCCCTTCCGCAAGGTACAAGTTCGCGACGAGCTCGCTGAGCCTCTGCTCATCGAGCTGGTCGCGATTGTCGTAATAACGACGGATCGCCTTCTGTTGGTAGCGGGTGTAATCGCGTTCTGCCATGGGAAGGGTCTAGGGTTGAAGGTTGAGGTCTGAAGGTTGAGGTCTGAAGGTTGAGGTCTGAAGGTAGAAGGTTGAGGTCTGAGGGCATAAGAGTGAGGAGGCTCGCGCTGATTCTGACTCCTGACAACGAACCCTTAGCACTCAGCGTTTGACCCTCATGAGGACACAATCAGCGCGGTCGCTTATAGAAAGGCAGCGCCGCCACGCTGGCGGTTTCGCGTTTTCCCCGCACATCGATTTCGATCGCGGTTCCCGCACCGGAATGAGTGGGCGAAAGATACGCCATCGCGATCGAACGTTCCAGCGTCGGCGAGAAGGTGCCCGAGGTGACTTCGCCGACCAGCGCGTCGCCGACGTACACCGCACAACCTTCTCGCGCGATTCGTCGTCCGGCCAGTTCCAATCCGACTCTGACGCGTCGATCAGTTCGCCGGGAGATCTCAAGCAGGGCTTCCTTGCCGATGAAGTCGGTCTTGTTGAGCTTCACCGCAAATTCCAGCCCGGCGGTGAGTGGATCGATCGACTCCGACAGTTCATGCCCGTAGAGGGGCATGGCG
>JANRLN010000043.1:0-5236 GCA_033762515.1 Planctomycetaceae bacterium | reverse complement strand
TCAGCTCGTCGATCGCGCTGAAGTCAACGACGTTTCGCGTCACCAGAACAGCTTCGTATTCCAGCACAATCGCGGCGATGCGGAGATCGTTCGTTCCAATACGGCGATACTTCCGTCGCAGGCTGTGGAACCGACCCAATTTTGACGAATCAAACGGCAAGACTTGCAGGGCTTGAAAAGTCTTTATTGCAATGGCCAGCGCGGCATACGCCCGGACGATCTCTTCATCGCGTTTCGATTTTCTCAACTTTGCGTACCAGCCGCTCAGGACTTCTTCGACAGTCACGATTGTGGTTGCAAGTTGCTCTGTCGGGATTGAGAGCATCGATCGGCAAACTGACGCATCCCCCGACAGAAATAGACTCAGCGTGTCGGTGTCGAGCACGAACGCCTTCATGGCTCGGATTCCCATGAATTTGCGATGCGTCGATACTCGGCAACCGCCGCGAGATATTCGGGCAAATCAGGGTGGTCCTTCCAGATGCCTGCGAATCGCTGCAGAGGGTGTTCTGCTTGCGGCTGAGGGACTGTCAACTCCACGATCTCGCCCGCCCCGATCCGAGTTGCGGCCATGTCTTGCAGACTCTTCAATGCCTCTTCGCGAGAGGCCCCGTGTGTCTCCAATGGAACCGGCTGAGAAGTGCTCGCTCGAAAGCCGCCGTTCAGAGGCTCGATAAAGACGGTCAGGTTCATGTCACCGCTCCCAATTGCCACGTGCCAAGCCGAGTTCCCTCAGCCCGCCAGAAACCCTTCCAGCCGATCCAACCCTTGTCTCAACAGGTCGATGTTGGTGGCGAACGACAGTCGCACGTAGCCTTCCGCGCCGAAGGCGTCGCCGGTGACGAGGGCGACGTGAGCTTCTTCCAGAAGTGCGGTGCAAAACTCGGTCGCGTTGTGGACCACCCGGCCGCCGCCCAGCGTCTGTCCAAAGCGGCTGGCGACGTTGAAGAAGACGTAGAAGGCGCCGCCCGGTTCCGCGAAGGTGATGCCGAACTTGCTCCGCATGGCGTGGAACCGGCCGACGACGTAGTCGCGGCGCTTCTCGAATTCGACGCGCATGGCCTCCACGCTGTCTTGCGGTCCGTCAATGGCGGCGACGGCGGCGTACTGACTGATGCTGCAGGGGTTCGACGTCTCCTGACTCTGCAGGTTGTCCATCGCTTTGATCACTTCGACGGGACCGATGGACCAGCCGATCCGCCAACCGGTCATCGCGTAGGCCTTGCTGACTCCGCTGACAAGAATCGTGCGGGCGGCGACATCCGGGCCGAAGCTGGCGAAGCAGCGGAACGTCGATGCACCGTAGGTGAGTTTTTCGTAGATCTCGTCGGAGAGGACCGGAATGTTTCGCTCGACGGCGACCTCGGCGAGGGCTTCCAATTGAGCGGGCGTGTAGGCGGCCCCCGTCGGATTGCAGGGGTTGTTGAGCATCAGCAGTTTGGTTCGCGGCGTAATGGCTGCCGCGAACTGCTGGGGAGTGAGGACGAACCCGCTGGCTTCGGTGGTGGGGACGAGGACTGCCTTGGCGCCCGTCAGTTCCACGAGGGCGCTGTAACTGACCCAATAGGGGGTGGGGATGATGACCTCGTCGCCCGGTCCGCACAGAGCCGTGATCACATTGTGGATGGAGTGCTTGGCCCCGCAGGAGATGAGCACCTGGTTCGGCGTGAACTTCAGGCCGTAATCGCGTTCGTACAATCGGCAGACGGCCTGCTTGAGTTCGAGGATGCCCCCCGAAGCCGTGTAATGAGTGTGGCCGGCGTCCATCGCCGTCACTGCGGCCCGGCGGATGTGCTCGGGCGTGTTGAAGTCGGGTTCGCCAAGCGTGAAGTCGTAGACCGTGATCCCCTGGCTCTTGAGTTCCTTGGCCTTGGCAGCAGCGGCAATCGTGGCGGAAGGCTTGAGGGTCTGACAGGCGGGTGAGAGACGGAAGTCGGGCTGCATCGACACGGCACCTTGAAGATCAACGCGTTCGGCTAACCGAACGGCAGGGAACGGACTCGCGCAGCGTGCGCGCGGAAGGAGGCGGGCGGCACTCTCTCTCAGAGAGCATAGCGATTCTCCGCGGGTCTGGAGGAGAGCGTCAAGGGAACGGTTCGCGGTGTCGTCGACTTTCCGAGGGCTTTCCGACGGGGAGTCCGTTTGATGCAGCGTGTCTTCCATGTTCCGCGCGGCGACGATCGTGGAATCCATCGGATTTCGTGAATTTGAAGGTGTTTTTGGCGATCAGGAACCTCGATCAGGGCTACGTTTTCGGCCCCAAGCGGTCAGACCTCGTTTTTTCTCGAACCTTCATGGCTTCACTTGCCGATCAACTCGGTGTTTTAAGCCTGAACGCTGCGATCGTTACAGACCGGCCAAGTTGACGCCGGGGGAACGGACACATTTGACCAGTTCCCGGTTCGCCGCCGTACGACTGTCGCGAAGACTTACGTCGCCGCGACAGCGGGGTTTCGTCGCGACTTAGGATGAGCCGAACTGCGGCAAGGCGTTAATTTCCAGAGATTTCTGCTTGACTCGCCCATCCAAAGCCGATAATCATCATGCATACGCCTGGGCGGTAAGTTCGTAAGATGTGGAATCTTCGGACTGTCCAGTGTCGCGTTTTTGGGTTGTCGCTCTCCGCCGGGTGCCTAAGAGTGACAACAGGTCAGGGAATCGGGTGCCCGTCCATCCCTGGAAGGAGCCAAAATTATGGCCGAAGAAATCAAGAAGACCCCCGCGAAGAAGTCCGCCCCGAAGGCTGCGAAGCCGGCCGCCAAGGCCACCAAGTCGCCGAAGGCCAAGCCCGCCGCCGCCAAGAAGCCGGCCGCCAAGCCGGCCAAGGCTGCCGCCAAGGCCACCAAGTCGCCGAAGGCCAAGCCCGCCGCCGCCAAGAAGCCGGCCGCCAAGCCGGCCGCTAAGGCCGCTCCGAAGAAGGCCGCCGAATAGTTCGGACTTCGCTTTGCGGATCACCGATGCAAACCGGCAGACCGGGGGTTTACCTCCGGTCTGCCGTTGCTTTTTGAGGGGCCTTAAGCTCGTGTGGGTGGGAATTGGCCCATCGGCAGGCAAGCTGCACCCCGTGTTTTCGGGGCGAAACTGCCGCGCGACAACGCGGCGTACGTGAGTTGCGTTTTTCCCCGGCGTGGCCTAAACTACGCGGCTCGGTTGCTGTTGGGCCGGGGGCGGGGCGTGAGCCAGGCCGTGTGACACTTGAGTCCTCTCGTCAGAAATTGTGCGTTCCCATGGCGAAATCTCTCGAATTGAAGCGGCAGGTCAAGCTGGCGTTGGCCGCGAAGCACAAGCGCCTGGCGAAAGTGGCTGGCAGTTCCGTCAAACGTGCAACGTGGGAGTACCACGCCCGCCGGTTCACGAACCAGGCCGAGGCGATCGCCCAGATCATGGCTCATCAGGCGCGTTAGGTCGCCGGTGCGTCGATGTACGAGATCTCGCCACCCCGATCGACTGCTTGGGACAGGGCGAGGCTCCTGAGTCAGCACAGTCCCTGTCCGGTGACTGTGACTCCATGACTGGCGTCGTCCCGGATGGAACGAACCTCCGGTGCACAGCGTGCGTCTGATCCTGGAACTCTTGCCGAATTCCACCCCCGGACTGAATTCGTCACCGATTTGTCTCGGGTGCTTGCCCCGTGGAATCTTCAGGCGGCATCAGATCCACGCCCATTGACGCATGGGCCGGTGCAAGCGACTCAGCCGATGGTCGCGAAAGTGCCTGAGAAACGCGGCAAATCTCGTTGACTTTGCGGGCTGTGACGCGGTTTTCGTGACCAACTTAGCGATCTGCATGACGCCGAGGGTTGGTCCGCAATAACTCGTGTCAAGTGCAATCACGAATCTGCCGATCATCCTTCCCAGACGGTTTGCAGCGGAACCAATCGGTCTACGCCGAATCGCGGATATACGGAAGTCCGCGAAGTGTTCTGATGCGCCGTCGGGGGGTTAGGACAATTCGGAAGTCTCACCTGCGAGCCGGGACGCTCTCATCGAGGAGCCGGACCCGTCCTCTCTCCCCACCGATGGTGCGCTCTTGGATCGGAGCGCATTGTCAACCGACCCCAAAGCCGTACATGCCCAGAGATTCGGTCACAGGACGACGTCGCCCGACGCCGTTCCGTCCCACAACGTTGATTGGCCCCGAGTGACCGAGCGGCCTTGCCTGATTGCCCAGCGGGCTAGGACGGCCACGCATCGTACCTGTACGAGGGGTGATGATCCGGAGGGTCGCGACGCCCTTCAGAGCGACAACACAAAGGTGATTGGAGAGCCCGCGATGAGGACGATCTTCACGACTGGTCAGGTCGCTAAGATCTGTAAAGTTGCCCCCCGGACAGTCAGCAAGTGGTTTGACTCCGGCCGGCTGCGTGGATACCGGATTCCCGGATCACAGGACCGCCGCATTCCCCGCGAGCACCTGATCCGGTTCCTGAAAGAGCATGGCATGCCCCTGGGCGAACTCGAAGACGAAGCGATGGGCAAACTGCTCCTCGTCGGCGTCGAGGTCGCTGTTCGCGGCAACCTGCTCGACCTGATGCCCCCCGAAGACTACAAGATTGAAACGGCCAATAGCGGCTTCGAAGCCGGTATTCAGGCCGAATCGCTCCACCCCGATTGCGTGGTCATCGACTTCGCGATGGGCCGCACCGAAGCGATGCTGATCGCCCAGAACCTGCGGAAGAACGGCGACTATGCCGACGCGGTCCTGGTCGCGCTGCTGAGCGATGACGACACCGCCAGCGGTTTCGACCGCTCGGTGTTCAACGAAACCTTCCGTAAGCCGTTCGACGCAGCGTTGCTGGCCGAACGCATCCGTACGCTCGTGGGCCGCAAGAAGCAGCTTGTTTGATCCGAGCGTCGCAGTGAGTCTGCTGCGACCAGGGACGGATCGACAGCGGACTTCCGGATCACCCTCCACCGTCAGCCGAGGTACCCAATCGCCTCGGCTGACGGTGTTTTCGTTGGGGAATTGTCTGTGGTCGGTAGTCCGTAGTCAGTGGCGATCGACTACGGGCAGGGAATCTGGTTCCCTTCAGATGCGAATTCTTCAGGAACGGCCTCAGTCCGCTGCACCCCAGATCTTTGGCGACTGGAAGTTCTTGGACTTCGGGGCTGATTTCGGCGGGGCGGCGGCTGCGGCGTAGTGTTCCAGGCGGGCCTGCAGTTCCCGAACGCGCTCGGGGTGCTGCGGCGCAAGATTGTGTTCCTCGGAAAGATCCCGGGACAGATCGAACAGCTCG
>JANRLN010000042.1:0-2890 GCA_033762515.1 Planctomycetaceae bacterium | reverse complement strand
CTCAGCAGCGAAATGTGGCGCGACGTGGGAATCGAACGCACCGCTCAAGGGCTCGAATCCGCCCTGCAGCAGGTCGAATTCTGGGACCGCTATGTTGGTCCGCTGGAATTCACTCAAGTCAAAGGCTGGGAGCTGCAGAACATGCTTCTCGTGGCCCGCCTCATCATTAATGCCGCATTGGTCCGTACGGAAACCCGCGGCGTCCACACGCGGAGTGATTTCCCGGCGACGGATCCCGCACAAGCCGACCACATTCGACTGTGCATGGGCGAGTGAAATCAAGAGGACGAGACACGACCTGGACACGGCTTTCACGTTCACGCGATCTTTGGGTTTTGACGTCGAAGTCGCTCGAAACTCGCGGCCCTCCGAAGGACTGAACAATTCGCAGAATGCCGCCGGCCTGCCGGTTCTCGAATGACTCTGCTGCGTACGCGATGGTACACTGGCCTACGGGGAAGATCCGGTGGCTTCTCGGGGTGAGACATGCGGCTCGTGGTACTCTTCGGCATTGCGATGGCGCTGACCTCGTCGGCCTCGGCTCAGCCGGTGGCTGTGCAGCAACCCGTGATCGGCACGTTTTCGACGGCGACGACGGTTTCGGTTCCTGATCGCGGTTCAATCGTGCTCGGGGGGGTCGGAACGGCTGCATCGGGGCGAACCGCCAGCGGACCGTTCCGCACGGGATCGTCCTTCGGCCAGGAACGGCAGTCGAGTTCCGCCTCAGCGAGCGCTTACATCCACGATTTGCGCGCCATGGATGAAGCACTGCTCGCCGAGGGAGGAAGCAATGACGATGCGGAGCTGGCGGAATATACCGCCCGACTGAGCACCCGGTACGGACGCCCGTCCCAACCCGCATCGTCATCACCCGGAACCTTGGCTGCTCCTCGCGATCCCGCTGCGGAAGCCCGCCGGTTCGAAGGACTGGCCCGCGCCGCGGAAGCCAAAGGCCGCAGCAGTGTTGCCAGGTTGCATTGGCAGATGGCCGCCAAGCACGGTTCGAAATTGGCTCACAAAGCCCTGGCGGACACCGGAACTGCGTCTCTCCCCGCGAGAGCTCAGGGTTCAGGACGCCGCTGAAAAATTGTCCGTCGGATCAAGCGGCATCGCTTGTGAGGGGTTCGGCGAGCTGGTCCTTGCGGAAGCGTTCGCCGCGGGCGTCGTAAAAGAAGATTTGATTGCGGTCACTGGCCCAGACCGCCCCGAGTCGAACGTTGCGCGGCCCCCGGAGCACGAACTGCAGTCCGCACCGTTCACCCATGCGAGTGAGCGGCACTTCCTGCATTTCGAACTGCTCCGGGACCAGGTTTTCGTGGCCGCACAACGTCTCATGCACATAGCGGCGCAAGTCGGACATCGAGCGGACAGACACTGCTGCCTGCACCATTCGCCAACCTCGTCTGCCAATTCAGGATGTCAATCTTGGTGGGGACTCGTCACTGGCGAACAGTAAGATCGGCTGCCGTTCGCCAGACCTTCGCCCCGATTTTCCGGTTGCCGCGCACCCCGCAGGATCTGCCAAACCGTCGCGACGCGTCTATCAAGGACTCCGGCAATCCGACTCAAGTCGCCGGCGCGCTGACGCGCGTGGGGCCGGATGAACAAATGCCACGTTCTGAGGGCTTGTGCCAGGACTAGAGCGGCAATTCCTTCAAATCGAACATACTCAGCAGATTCGTTAACTGCAGCACGTTTCGAATGTCGTCCGACGCGTTGTACAGTTCCAGATGGCCCACGCGTTTCCGCAAGGTCACCAGCACGCCCAACATCCCGCTGGGGATTAACTTCACCCCGGTCAGATCGAAGGCGAGCGTCTGACACTGGTGTTCATCGATCAGTTTCATCAACTGATCTCGATATGCGGCAATGCAAACTTCGTCGGGAACATCGGCCCCGCCGAAGCCCACGACCGTCAGTGCGCCGGTCTGATAGACCTTCAAGACGCCCGGATCGATCGACAAACCGGTGCGCAGCGTGGAATCGCCCGTCGGGTAGTCAACCTCATCGTGAATGCTGTCGCTCATGGCTGAACCCCTCTCGCAGAAAGCCCACTCGGCCGCGGATCGCGCGTTGTATCCTGACGTCTGGAGGGACGGTCAGCAAGCGCTGCGGACTGCGAACTGCTTCCCAGCAGCAATCTGGCTGGCCCGTTCGCCGATATCGAAATAACGGTCCGCCCGCGTTGCTCTCAGCCGCGGAACGCCCGACCGTCATCCGAACCCCCTCGCGAGGTTGCGTGGCCTCAACGCGCCGCCTCGCCGCCGTCAACCGCCACAAACATCGATGTCCAAAGAATTTCCGTCAACAGGCGATCCGGCGGATGGCCGCTGCGGAGACTTTCGACGGGAAAGGCGTTTCCCCTCTTGGATTTGCGCTGGGGATGGTTATACTTCAGCAAATGAACGGGCCTGCAATCGATCAGGCGGCGTTCATCCCCCATGTTCGCGATCCTGCCAGGCTTCGAGGAACCGGTTCAATGGCTGTGACTCTCACCGAAAAAGCGGCTTCCGAAATCAAGCGCGTGATCTCCGAGCAGAAATTGGAAGACGGCATCGTCCTGCGAATCGGCGTCGCGGGCGGGGGTTGCAGTGGATTCCAATACGCCCTGGGGTTCGACAAGGAAGCCGATCCGGTCAAGGATCTGCTGTCCGAGTACCACGGCATTCGCGTCGCCGTCGACAAGAAGAGCGACCTGTATCTGGACGGCACGACCATCGACTTTCACGACGGACTCGATCGTCGCGGCTTCACGTTCGACAACCCCAACGCCGTGAAGTCCTGCGGCTGCGGCAGCAGCTTCTCGGCCTGATCGCCGCGACCGACGGATGTTTTCTGACGCACTGTTGAACGACACGAAGTCCGCTTCGTGTCGTTCTTTGCTGCGCCC
>JANRLN010000041.1:0-1717 GCA_033762515.1 Planctomycetaceae bacterium | reverse complement strand
TGAAGGGGAGTTCGGCCATGAGATTTTTGCGGATGGTGGCCTCTTAGACGACCAGGCCGGAGGCGACGTTGTGCATGAGGTCGAGCGCGCCGTCGAGGGCGAGGAAGGCCTCGGGGAGGGAGAGGCGGCGGTTGGAAGAGTCGTCGAGGGTGCGCTCGAGCCACTGGGTGGCGGCGGTGTCGTAGGCGTTGCCGACGAGGTTCATGACGAAACGCGTGAGGCCGCAGATGCGCTCGCAGCGCATGGGGTTGCGCTTGTAAGGCATGGCGGAGGAGCCGATCTGCTTGTCCTCGAAGGGTTCGTCGAGTTCTTTGCGGTTGCAGAGAAGGCGGATGTCGGTGGCGATTTTGTGGAGGACGGAGGCGGTGCTGGCGAGGTCGGCGAGGATGAAGGTGTCGATGACGCGGGGGTAGGTTTGGCCCGGAACGCTAAAAGTGCTTGCCCGCGTCAGATCGCGTTCCATCAACAGTCTGTATTCCCGGCCGGTCATTTTCGAGAGTTGCTCGGCACTGTCGGCACATTGTTGGCGCCACTCATTAAGATAAGTTGCCCACTCCGGCTGGGTCTCATACTCTCTTGGAGGTGGCAGCATTTTCCGATAGTGTTCGAGCATCCACCTTCGATGCTTCTCCCATCCCTCGTCATCGGAGAACTCGACAAGTCCGTGAACCAGTCGCTGAATCACGTCGGCCTCGAGCAAGTCAACCGCGTCGGCGCTGCCATCCATCAAGTGAAGGTATGACGCTTGAGTTCCGGTCGCCCCGCGCAAGCCTCTGATCCTGCCTCCATCAAGCCGCTGAAGTCTCATGTATCCTAGATGTACTTCCGCTGTCCACATCGCAATGCGGCGTCCGACCGTCGTGGGTTGAGCAGGCTGGTAGTGGGTGAACGCGAGCGTCGGAAGATTTCGGAACTGCCCGGACCGCTCACCAAATGCGATGATCAACCGAGCGAGTTTCCTCTCGATTGTCGACATCGCTCCCGCGATTATCAGCAAGTCCGCATTACACACTACATCCTGGCTCGTCATCCCCAAGTGGATGATCCCCTTGGCCTTCGGGCACGAGTCGCCGAGGGCGTGGACGTGGGCCATGACGTCGTGGCGGAGTTCGCGTTCGTACTTCTCGGCGGCCCGAATTTCGGCGTCGGTGATGCCGCCCGGGCGGTTGACGACGGCGCGGAGTTCTTCGAGTTGTTCCTTGGTGACCAGCGGCGTGGGCTGATCCTTGGTCAGCTCGTGCTGGGCCTCGGCGACGGCGAGCCAGATCTTGCGCCAGGTGTTGAACTTGTGGCGTGCGGACCAGAGGCGGAGCATCTCCGGGCTGGCGTTGCGGGTGGCCAGGGGGGAGGTGTAGGTGTCGTATGACATGGGTCAGTCCAAAAGGGCTCGGAACTCGTCAACGCTCAGACCGGCGTCGCGGATGATCGCGCGGAGTAAGCCCGGCTTCAACTCCGCATGGTCGGGCACCGTCAGGGGCTGGCGTGCGGGGTTGCTGGGGTGGCGCAGGCGGATGTGCGAGCCTCTTCGGCGCACCGTGATGTAGCCGATCCGCTCCAATGCGGCGACGGCTTGGGAGCCGGAGATGACGGGCAGTCTGCTCATGCCGCGACGGTGACTTCCGTCACGATCGGCGGTCCGGAGGTCGGCACGGGCTGTCCCTGCTCGGTGAGGTCCTCCAGCGCGAGCTCGATCGCCTCTTTGATGTTGGCGAGAGCC
>JANRLN010000040.1:0-8813 GCA_033762515.1 Planctomycetaceae bacterium | reverse complement strand
TGCCGCCGCAACCGTTCATCCAGTCGCGATGCCAGCGCCGCGTAACGAAATTCAATCCCTTGAATCACCTGGGCATCATGCATACCGCCTTGTAGTTTAACTCAATAACTTGATCAAGTTATTGTGACGAGGCTCCTAAGGGCGATTGTTGACATATTTACACGAACCGAGGTTATTCGGAACCAGTAGCTACATCAAGCAACCAAACTCGGTCAGCCAAGACTTTCGTCAACTGGTCCAGCGTTCGCGCTCGTCCCCGCGCTCGCCGCGATCGCATCAATCCGTGTATAATCCTTTGGTTAAGTTCACGCGTCTACGGGCATAGAGGTGGTCGATGATTCGCAGCTTCAGTTCGGTGGTGGTGTGTTTCGGGGTGGCCTCGGCCTGGGGAGCGCCGCCGGTCGGGTTGCCGGAGGTCAAGCATCCGGCGGACAATCCGCCCACGCCCGAAAAAATCGAACTGGGCAGGCAACTCTATTTTGATCCACGCTTGTCGGCCGACAACACGATCTCCTGCGCCTCATGCCACGACCCCCAGAAGGGTTGGAGCAACGGTGAGCAGTTCGCGACGGGCGTCGGCGGCGCCAAGGGGGGACGCAATTCGCCGACGGTGATCAACTCGGCCTACTACAAGCTGCAGTTCTGGGATGGTCGCGCCAAGTCGCTGGAAGACCAGGCGCTCGGGCCGATTCAAAACCCGATTGAAATGAAGATGACGCTCGACGAGGTGCTCCCCAAACTCAATCAGATCCCGGGATACAAGGACCAGTTTCAGAAAGTCTTCGGCACGGAGGTGACGGCCGACGGTATTGCCAAGGCGATCGCCGCCTTCGAGCGGACGGTGTTGTCGGGCGACGCTCCTTACGACAAGTTCAAGGCCGGCGACGCCGCAGCCTTGTCGGAGGCAGCCCAGCGCGGGATGAAACTCTTCTTCGGCAAGGCGAGCTGCAGCTCCTGCCATGGCGGACCGAACTTCACCGATTCCGCGTTCCACAACATCGGACTCGACTCGCCGGACGTCGGTCGCAAGGCGATCAGCAAGCTCGACGGCGACCACGGAGCCATGAAGACCCCGACGCTCCGCGAGATTGCCAGGACCGCACCGTACATGCACAACGGCAGCCTGAAGACGCTGGAAGAAGTTGTCGCCCACTACAACAAGGGGGGGAACGGCAACGAATTTCAGGATGAAGGTATCTTCGCGCTCAAGCTCTCGGCCGACGAACTCGCCGATCTGGTGACGTTCATGACGGAAGGTCTAAGCAGCGCGAATTATCCACTGGTGGCGGCTCCCGAGCTCCCCAAGTAAGAGCTCCTCGCACATCCTCTGATGCGCCGGCGCGTCACCGGACGCGCAGGCCATTTCAATCCGTGCAACCGGCCGCGCCACCGGTTGTTTCGGAGCCGCGTGCTCATCACCCGCCCCTTACGAGACATCCAGCATCTCGGCGAGTTCGACGGCTCGATGTTCGCGCGCGGAACGGTAGGCGGCGTCGACCAGTGCCAGGGTGTGCAGATTGTCCTCTCCATTCAGCTCGGGCGTTGATCCGGATTCGAGCGCACACAGC
Source organism: Planctomycetaceae bacterium (assembly GCA_033762515.1). Taxonomy (GTDB): domain Bacteria; phylum Planctomycetota; class Planctomycetia; order Planctomycetales; family Planctomycetaceae; genus DSVQ01. The sequence continues at coordinate 7,245 of JANRLN010000040.1, read as the reverse complement.
AGGTCGGCCATCGGACCGATAAAGGCGTCCGGGAACCAGACATCGTCCCAGCGGGGCGCAATCCACACCGGGCCATTGCTCGTCGTGGAATAATCGAGGGTGCTGGGCGTCTTCGCGGGATACGACGGCCATCCGATGCTCCCGCGCATCAGGCCGCGGGTTCCTTCGATGCGCCAACGGATGCCGATGTCGCTCGCGGAGCCTTCCTTCGCGGGACCGGTCCAAACGTCGTCGCAACTGGACGCCCTCAGGCCGTTCTCATATTCCAGGATGTAGAGACAGATGCCGTCCTCGTGCGGGAAGGCGGTCCGCGGGTCAGGACGAACGCTGGCGAAGATTCGGACCGGGTCGCCGAACCAGTAGCGGAAGGCGTCGAGATGATGAATGCTCATGATCCGCAGCGTCACCCAGCCTTGTCGCTCCTGCCACGGCATCCAGTGGGGTATGGCCCGCATGTCGATCGTTGCCAGCACCGGGTCGCCGACGACGCCCGCTTCCAGAATGGATTTCGCGGCACGCACCGATTGGTCGTATCGCATGTTCTGATTGACGGCCAGCGTAATCCCGGCCTCCCGGCACATCTGCACGATGCGACGCCCTTGGGCGTAATCGACTCCCAGCGGCTTTTGCGCCAGGATGCCGCGAATCTGGTTCCGGCTTCGCACGATCTCTTCGACGACGGAAAGCTGCACATCGGGCGGCACTGCGATATCCACCACGCGCACTGCAGGATTCGCCAGGAGCTCCCGATAGTCGCCGTAGGCATGCGGAATGGAGTGTCTCACTGCGACGGCCGCACGTCGAGCCGGGTCGCGCGTCGCAATGGCAACGGGATTCAATCCCGCCTGCCGGTAAGCCACGAGATGGCAATCGGCCATGATGAACCCGGCCCCAATGCAGCCGATGCCGATGGACTTGTCCTGAGGCAGAGAAGTGGGAACCGGAAATCGCAGCTTCAGGAACTTCTCAGATCCCATGGATTTTCCCTCGACGGAACCCGCGATCCTTGCGGGATGCTCAGTTTACTGGAAAGGCTTTGACCGGCGCCCCGCACCGATCGCGGCAAACCGTCTCACGCGGGTTTCCAATAATCACTCCGCGAGGAGAAATGCCGCTTCCACTTCCACCGAAATGTTTCCGGGAAGCGATCCCATGCCCACGGCGCTGCGGGCGCCGCGGCCGTTGGTTTCGCCCCAAATCTCCACCATCAGATTGCTGAACCCGTTGATGACCTGCGGATGCCGGGCGAAGTCGGGCACGGCATTCACCATGCCGAGCACTTTCACAACGCGCTGAATTCGGTCGAGGGAACCGAGTTCGCGGCGGAGCGTGGCCAGCATTGTGAGACCCACCTGACGCGCGGCGAGGTAGCCTTCCTCTTCCGTGACGTCCCCGCCGACTTTCCCCGTGAACATCGTTCCGTCCGGCCGAATCGGGCCATGTCCGGAAACGTAGACCACTCGGTCGACGATCACGATCGGTGCATAGACGCCGCCCGGCTTCGGCGCCGGGGGAAGTTCCAGTTTCAATTCTTCGATCCGCGCATCAGCACCCATCGCTATTGGCCTTCACTCAGGTTCGAGGACTGGTCCCGCAACGATCAAGGGTTATACCGTTCCGACGGTCAGAACGGCATCCCCAGCGGGTCCGATGTGCCCGGGCAATACTCAGGCAGAGTCCGATCCAGGGCGCGATGTCCCGCGGCATTGTTCACGTAGTGCCGATACGTCAATGCCATGCGGGTCCGCTGCTCGGTCGTCAGCTCTTTCACCTGTCGGGCGGGGCACCCGGCCCACAGCGTTCCCGGCGGAACGTGGGTCCCCTCCAGGACAACGGCGCCCGCGGCGATCAACGCTCCGCGACCGATCACGCAGCGAGAAAGAACCAGGGCGCCGATGGCGATCAAGGCGTCGTCCTCAACCACCGATGCATGCACGATCGCACGGTGGCCCAGAGTCACCCGGTGGCCGAGGAGACAAGGATAACCCGCGTCCACGTGGAGAATGGAGCCATCCTGAATGTTCGTCTCTTCGCCCACGTCAATCCATTCATGGTCGCCGCGCAGCACGCACCCGAACCAGATGGAACTCCGCGCCTGCAGACGGACACGACCGTAGACGACGGCTCCCGGTGCGACCCAGGCCGTGGGATCGATCAACGGCGTCGTCCGCAAGGCGTTCCAGTCCCAGTGCCTGTCGTCGTCAAACGGGACGGCCGGAGTGGCCGCGGCAGCCAGCCGCGGCCACTCTGGTTGCGGTCGTTCGAAGGGGTTGGACGGGTTGCCCATAGTCGTGAAGGATCCTCCTCAGACAAATCACGGAGTGCGGCTTGATGGGGTCCATTCGGCATGGTCGACGGCTACTCCCGAGTTCTGCGCATGGTACGATATGCTTCGTCATGTCGCACGAGCCGCCACCTGTCGATTCGAATTCACCTCCGAAACTCCTGTTTTCCAAACAGAGTCGGCTGGTGACCAAGGCCGACTTTGACCGGGTCTACAAGGAGCGCTGCAAAGCAGGGGACGGCGTGCTGCTGGTCTTTGCCTGGCCGAATCAACTCGGCCGCACGCGACTGGGCTTGAGCGTGTCGAAGAAAGTGGGGAACGCGGTTGTGCGCAATCGACACAAGCGGCTGCTGCGCGAAGCCTTTCGGCTGAGCCAGTTTCAACTCCCCACGGGACTCGACATCATCGTGATTCCCACGGCGCCTGAACGTGCGGCTCTGGGGGTCTTCCGGCAATCGCTGGCAAGATTGACGACCAAGCTGGCCAAGCGGTTGGCGAATTCCTTGGGGAGCGGCGCGCCGTCATGAACGTGGGCCGCTGGTTGTGGCGATTGCCGGCACGCACGGTGATTCTGACCGTGCGGTTCTATCAACTGGCGATCAGTCCCTGGCTGGGGCAGAACTGCCGGTTTGTCCCCAGTTGCAGCGCCTACATGATTGAAGCGGTTGGGAAGTACGGCGCGGTTCGCGGGGTGCTCAAGGGACTGGCACGGATCGGAAGGTGTCACCCGTTTCACCCGGGAGGGTACGACCCGCCTTAACGTGTTAAACGACGGGTCCGAAGCCCAGGGATTGCTATCCCCGCGCGTCACGCTGCCACAATGCAAGGTTCTCTGAAATCCCATCAATCACCCGCTCCAGACACCCCGGCGCGAGCATAGCAATCTGCTCCTGGTAGATCCCCAGGCCGTAGATCTCCCGCGGCGGCAGATACGAACACTTCCAACTGTCCGCCAGCACGATCACGATCAGCGTCAGATCTGGAAAACGCCGGCGAAGATCCGTCTGCAACTGCTGGTACGGTTCCCCGCCAACCATCACCCACACGACATCGCCCAGTTTGAGCAGCGTGATCTCGTACGGATACTCATCCCCCGGTGGACAAGCCTGCCAGCGTGTGAGCGCGCGCGTGAGTCGCTCCACCATCGCCCGCGCATCGCGCGCCGCCACCGTATTCCCCTCCGCATGAGCCGCCTGTTCGGTCGCCGACCATCGTTCTCGATCGGCGATCAGCTCCCTCACAGAGGGACGATCCGTGCGATAGGGGAGCCAAACCAGCCAGCGTTTCAGTTGGAAGTCGCGCGCGGCCGAGCGCCGTTCCTCGGAGAGGGGGCGGTGACGCCAGTCGCCCAATGTGGCGCCCGACACGACCGGGCCGCGATAGGCAAATTCTGTTTCAGGGGGCGGCAGCGCCGTCAGCGTGGACATCGCAGCGTAAGCCAACTGCCGACCATTGCGATCGGCGACCGCGACATCGCCGAGGTAACCCTCCCGCGGACCCAGGTCGCCGCAGGCGCCCAGAAGGAACAGGCACGGTGCGCCGGTTTCCTCTTCCATGGTTGCGCGCATGGCTCCCGGATAGTCGGGACTGATGAGAGTGTTCTCCCAGGCCAGGGTTGTTGGATGGCAGCCGTAGTTGACGATCGTCGCCACGGTTCCGCCGGCCTGATCAGTCACGCGGGCGACGAGCAGGGTGTCGTCGGCGGGACCGTCGGGATGATAACCGCAGACCCACTGCTGCGACGGTTCATCATACGCATCTCGGTGGGCGGCTAGTGCGCAATGCCCGGTTCCGTAGGTGATCGCACAGGGAGTCAGCGCCTGTCGCGCTTCCTGAACGACGGCGACTACCTGACGCGTCAGTTCGTGGAGATACGGAGCAATCAGGTCACCACCGGGCTGGTCTTGGCGACCGGGGTCCATCAGTCCCGCGGCGTGGGTGTGAGAAAACGTCACCATCAACCGTTCCGGCGACAGCTCCGTTGCGGAGAGGACCGCATCTCGCAGCGCTGTCATCTCTGCTTCCCACAGCAGACAATGATCCAGGGCGACCAGGACGAAGCCCGCTTCCCCGCCCAGCGGGCTCAGCGCCAGTGCGGTTGCTCTCAATGGCCGGTGCACGCCGGTCGATCGATCGTGCGTGGCGGCCCCCCACATGCGGTGATAGATCCCCACGGGCGGGGTGATGTCGGCGACCGCCAAGCCGCTGCGACACAGACTCGACGGGGGAGCGACGACACGTTGCATGGGGTGTCTCTTGGGAAATCGCAAATCTCAATGTCAAAATCCGAAAGAAATCATCATTTTCAAGCCCCAAAGAGTCTCACGACGAGTCCCGTTGGAGATTTGAGAATTGGAGCTTCTTTCGGATTTCGTGCTTCGGATTTCGAGCCCGGCGCCCGCCCCACTGATCTACAACAGCCCGTAGTTCACCAGCGTCTGCCGCAGCTTGCGTTCCTCGGCCTCGCCCAGCGGCGTCATCGGCAACCGCAGTTCGCCGGTGTCGCGCCCGAGCATCTTCATGGCGGCCTTCACCGGGATCGGGTTGGTCGCGAGGCCCAGCATGTCGCGGCAGAGGGCGAACAATTTGTAATGTGCGGCCTGTGCATCAGCGAGACGTCCTTCGCGGAATGCCTTCAACAGCACCAGCATATCCTTGGGGACGATGTTTCCCACCACCGACACAATACCGCTCCCGCCGAGCGCCAAGAGGGGCAACGTCAGGCTGTCATCGCCGGAGAGGACGCTCAGGTTCGTTTCCGCGAGCGTCCGTGAGGCCTGATCCATGGAGCCGGTCGCCTCCTTGATGGCAACCACGTTCGGAATCTCGGCGATCCGCGCGACGACGTCCGGTTCCATATTCTTCGCGGTTCGACCGGGGATGTTGTAGAGAATGATCGGAATGTCGACCGCCTCGGCGACGGCGAGGTAGTGCTGATAGAAGCCTTCCCCGGTCGGCTTGTTGTAGTACGGCGCAACCATCATCGCCCCATCGGCGCCGACGCTCTTGGCGAACTTCGTAAGCTGGATGGCTTCGGAGGTGCTGTTGGACCCCGTTCCCGCCATCACTTTGATCCGACCGGCGGCGTGCTGGCAGACGATGGCGATGACCCGTTCGTGTTCTTCATGGGTCAACGTCGGGCTCTCGCCGGTCGTGCCGACGGGGCACAGCCCATTGGTTCCTTCCGCGACATGCCAATCGACCATCTTCTTCAGCGCGGCCTCGTGGACGCCGCCGTCCTTGAACGGCGTCACGATGGCGACGGTCAGACCTGCGAACTGTTCACCTTTGCGGGACATGGTGTGTTTCTCGTGTTGAACCGCGAAGGCCGGGGATCGCGATCTCCGGTCTTCTGCGTACGTTGTGAAGATTACCGATTCCGCCAATCGATGCCCGACATCTCACCCAGCGCGAGCATCAACGCGTGCGTGCCGTTGCGGCCCCAGCCTTTCGCCTTCACCGACAGGTACAACTGCTCGGCGAGAGCCAGACCCGGCAGCGACAGGCCCATCTTCTTGCTTTCAGCGAGAGCGATCCCCATGTCCTTGATAAAGTGTTCGACGAAGAAGCCGGGATCGAAGTTGTTGTTCATGATTCGCGGACCGAGATTCGTCAGCGACCAACTTCCCGCAGCTCCCGAGCCGACCGACTGCAGAACGGTGGGGAGATCCAATCCGGCTTTGTAGCCGTAGAGCAGGGCCTCGCAGACGCCGATCATGCCGGTCGCAATCAGAATCTGGTTCACCATTTTCGTGTGCTGACCGGCTCCGGCGGGCCCTTGATGGACAATGGTCTTTCCCATCGCCGAAAACGCCGGATGCAGCGCGTCCACGACCTCTTTCTCGCCGCCAATCATGATCGACAGAGCGGCGTTCTTGGCGCCGATGTCTCCCCCCGACACCGGTGCATCCACGCTGTGGACACCCTTGGCCCGGGCGACGTTCGCGATTTCAAGCGCCAACGAGGGATCGCTCGTGGTCATGTCGACGAGAATCGACCCTGGTCTCGCTCCGGCGAGCGCGCCGGTCGTTCCGATCAAGACTTCGCGGACGTCCGCCGGAAATCCGACGATTGAGAAGATGACGTCTGACTGTTCAGCGAGGGCTTTGGGTGTGTCCGCCCACTTGGCCCCTTTCGCCAACAACGGCTCCGCTTTGGACTTGGAGCGATTGAAGACGGTGGCGGAGAATCCGGCGGCCATCAGGTGGCCGACCATGCTCGATCCCATGACCCCCGTGCCGATCCAGCCAATGCGGGTCGAACCAGGGGCGACTACGGCGACGGTCATGCGATGTCCTGCTTGCTGCGATCTTCAGAAGGCCAGCCGCCAGCATCGTCGCAGCGACGCTCCGGCGGCCGAAATTCCAGTATACCGGCGACCCGGACTGCCGTCACGGATGCCGGAACTTGCCAAAGAATGCGTCGAACGCGCCGCTCAAAGCAATTCCGGCTGCAATCCGGCGGCGTCGCGAGCCTTTGCCCCGGTGAGGAAATCTTGCGACAATTCCGACGCAATTGTCAGCCTGTCTTGGTCTCTGTTCGAGGCAAAGACTGGAGATCCCCGACGATTGCTGAACAATCGGCCTCTGGCTTGCTGCTGGTCCCCACGGTGGTGATGTGTTTGCCATGAAACTCCCCGCTCGCAAAAGCACCTTGTTCCTCTCCGCGTATCTCTGCCTCCACGGCGGGTTGATCGTGCTGGAACTGAACAACAATCCCACTCTCGAAGCCATCAGCGGCCTCCTCGCCATCGCCGCCGGCGCCTTCCTTTGGCTGGAAAAATAGCTGCCGACATTTGCGCTTTTCCTGAGCCCGGACTTCTGACCCCTCATCCCTTCCCCATGCTCCACCAATACACACCCACCCACTATCACACGTCCCTAGGACCGCACGCACCGGTCCTGACGGTGCAGCCGGGAGATTCCATTGTCACGACGACGGTCGATGCCAGGGGGTTCGAT
>JANRLN010000039.1:0-2571 GCA_033762515.1 Planctomycetaceae bacterium | reverse complement strand
CGCCGGGCCGGACATGCCCGACGTCAATGATCAATGGGAACGCCGGCATTTTCGGTTGAACGAGCTGACATCGGCTGTCGGTTCAGTCTTTCTGGGGCTGCAGATCGGGTGTGCCGAATGTCACGATCACAAGTACGACCCGATCAGTCAGGCCGATTTCTATCGGTTGCGGGCGGTCTTCGAACCGGCAGTCCCCGAATTGAAGCGGGACGCCCCATACAACATCCTCGCGAATCAGACGGCGACCCCTCCGGCACGGGTATGGATTCGCGGCGATCATCGGCGTCCAGGACCGACTATCGAGGCGGGGTTGCCGCGAATTGCCGCCGTAGCGTCGCCGAGCCAACCGCCGCCTGCACCGGGAGCGCGAACCGGCTTGCGTCTGGCCCTCGCCGAGTCGCTGCTCAATGACGCTCGCCCGCTGACGGCGCGCGTGATTGCCAATCGCGTCTGGCAGCAGCACTTCGGCCGCGGGTTGTGTGCAACTTCCAGCGACTTCGGTCTCATCAACGCCGAGCCGACCCACCCGGAACTCCTCGACTGGCTGGCGAGTGATCTGATCGAGCACGGCTGGAGCCTGAAGCACTTGCACCGTCGAATTCTGCTGTCGGCGACGTATCAGCAGGCGAGTCGATCGACGGCGAACGATGACGACTGGCGGCGGCGCCTGCAGAATGATCCCGACCATCGTTGGTGCAGTCGCTCGCCGCGACGGCGACTCGACGGGGAGTCGATCCGCGACGCCCTGCTGCACGTTGCCGGCGTGCTGAACCGCAAGCAGGGGGGACCCGGCGTCCAGGCCCCGTTGCCCGAGGAACTGGTGAGCACGCTGCTGAAGGGGCAGTGGGCGACCAGTCCCAACATCGGCGATCATACCCGCCGCAGCATCTACCTGTTCGCCCGCCGAAATCTGCGCTTCCCGCTGCTCGAAGCCTTCGATCGCCCCGACGCCAACGCGAGCTGCGCCGTCCGCGGCCGGTCGACGACCGCCCCGCAAGCACTGGTGCTGCTCAACAGCGATCTCGCGGTGGACGCCGCGCGACAGTTGGCGGCACGCGTGCGAGCGACTTCCCCCGACGACGTTGAGCGCGTTCGGAGGGCGTATCGCCTGACGCTGAGCCGTGATCCGACGGACGAAGAACTGCGTGAGCTGCTGACGTTTGTCGCGGATGGCGACGGAGGTTGGTTGGGCGCCTGTTTAGCGCTGCTCAACAGCAACGAGTTTCTGTACTGCGACTGAAAGTAGCCCTCTCGCTCTGCGAGAGGTAAGCCGGAGAACGCGAGGCTTCCTGCGCGAACGGCTCGCCAGAGACCTTATCGCCGTGACTGTCACCGTCATTCTTCTCGCGGAGCGAGAAGGCGACTTTGGCGGACGGCTGAACCACTTGCCTGATCCGTGTATCATGCGGAACATGGTTCCTGTGGAATTCCAGAGACGGAGCAGACTCATGACTCGGCAACAGACGTGGTGCGGACTTGGCGGCGTGGTTCTGGCGGCATTTGCGGCCGGATGGTTCGGAGGAGCCGCTCAGGCTCAGAACGCCGCGAAATCGAAGGTTTATGAACTCCGCACCTATACGACCCATGAAGGGAAACTCCCGGCTCTCAACGCGCGCTTCCGGGATCACACGCTGAAACTCTTCGCGAAGCACGGCATGGAGAACATCGTCTACGGCACCCCGATGGAAGAAGAGAACAAGCTGGTCTACCTGCTGGCGCATGAAAGCCGCGACGCCGCGAAGGCCTCTTTCGCCGCCTTCGGGAAAGACCCAGAGTGGATCGCGGCCCGCACCGCGTCCGAAGCGGACGGCAAGATCGTCGCCAAGGTGGAGTCGGTCTTTCTCACGCCGACGGATTATTCGCCGATGAAGTAGGCGGAGACGAGTCGCGGCTAACAACTCCCTGGGAAACGTGCAGACGATGTCGACTGTGGTGACGAACCCCCGTCCGGCGGTGGCCTGGATCGGGGATGAATACGGATTCGTGCGGCTGATCGATCAGACTTTGTTGCCGACTGAAGATCGGACGATCGATTGCCGCTCGGCCGAACAGGTCTGGGAGGCGATTAAATCGCTGCGCGTCCGCGGCGCCCCGGCGATCGGAGTTGCCGCGGCGTACGGCGTGGTTGTCGGCTGCCAGCCGGGACACGCGGTCTCGCGCGCGGTGTTCGATGACCTGCTGGTGCGGACGGTGGAGTACCTGGCCACCAGTCGTCCGACGGCGGTGAATCTCTTCTGGGCGCTCGACCGGATGCGCCGCGTGGCAGCTGAGCAGCCGGCAGCGGTGTCGGCCGCCGACGTATTGCAGCGACTGCTGCAGGAGGCGCGGGCCATCGAAGAGGAAGATCGCGCGATGTGCACGGCGATCGGAAACTACGGTGCTCCACTATTGGCGGACTGCACCGGCGTTCTGACGCACTGCAACACCGGCGGTCTCGCCACCGCGGGAGACGGAACAGCGCTCGCGGTGATCTTCGCCGCGGCGCGGGCGAATCCCGCGTTGCAGGTCTACGCCGATGAAACACGCCCCCTGCTGCAGGGAGCGCGCTTGACCGCCTGGGAGTTGATGCAG
>JANRLN010000038.1:0-9326 GCA_033762515.1 Planctomycetaceae bacterium | reverse complement strand
CAACCAACCTTCAAATATCGACTTGCCGCGTAAAACGGCTTTTCGGATAGCCTCTTACCCCGCCATGAGCAGCAGAACTGAACAGTAATGACTTCTGAATGAAGCGATGAAGTTTTCTGAGAAGGCACTTCAGAAAAGGCTTCGGAACGTCCAGTTCCCGCAGTTTCCCGGATTCGGTTTTCGTGACCCTTGTTGGGCGGTAGTGCTTCTCAGCGGCCTCGGCAATTTCGAAAAGCCGACTTACGGGTAACCCCAACGCAGCAGAAATCTTCACAGGAGTAATCTGCTGCAGATTAGTCCTAAGCAGATTACTCTTCAGCAGCGGCATTTTGGGCATCCAGTTCCCGCCTTAATGCTTCTTGCACATTTCGGAGACGCTTCACCGACTTGACGATCCGCGTTGCATGTGCATCGGAAGATCGAATCGTACCGTCCTCCGGTTGGGATGCGAGAATCAGCGCTTCAACCGGTACTTTCAATGCAGATGCAAGCTTACGTAACACCACCAATGATGGTTGTCGCCGCCCCTGTTCAACCAGCGTCAGGAACGGCGTACTGATTTCCGCGTCCTTTGCAACGTCCTTGAGTGAGAGCTTCCTCGCCTCGCGAAGCATTCGCAAGGTACTACCAACATCTATCGACATGGCGAATCGCCCTAACGACACTTTGTAAGGGTAATGGTCCTGAACCACTGCTACTTCGTCTTGGCAAGCAGTTTATCAACCTCAGATGCCAACAGGTCGAGAAAAATCTCAACCCGTGACACGACGTCGATGACCTGTTCCGCATCGAGATGCTGCCCCATTTTCGCTAAAGCAATAATGGTTTCAGCAATCGACAATGCGTCCTCGACTGACGCCGAAACACCACACTTAGCCAACTGCGGTTGGCGTTCGCGAAGGAACTTAGCGCATTCTTGCGCTTCGTTCTCCGCGAGCCGCAAAACCGCTGACGGTCGTGGTGGCTCGGCTTCCCAACAGACTTCTTTGCCGAAAAACGGCGGTGCCACTTGCACTCCTTTTAGCAAAGAGACAACAGACAGGATCGCGAGACGTTACTAACGCTCTCGCTGGCGTCAAAAAATAGCCCGAACACGAAGTCAATTGACCCGCATTCGCCCCTGAAAGTGCTTGACGAGAAGACTCATCAAGACGCCAGAACCGCAGAACGGCCGGCGCACGCGACCGCGATCAAGGATATGAGCGCGGCGATAGGGGAGATCTGTTGTGCAGAGCCTGATCGGAAGCCATGGAATTGCGAAAGAACAAATGCTTCTCTGAGCGGGCCATATTCTAACAAACTCGAATCGCCCCGCACAAGTCTGCAGTAAAATAATTTTCTACTACCCCATGTTGACGACCAGAACAAGTACCGCCGGGTGCCGGGGACGCAGGAGTGAACGGAACGTCCCCGCACACGGTCTTCGCTTCCGACACCTCAAAGTTTGTGTGGACATGCGACGAATCGGATGGGATGCTGAATGAGGTGAGGAGTTTTGTGCGATTCACGTGTGCCACGTAACGGAATCTGCGAGAGCGAGATGCCCACGACGAAGAAACCAGCGACCAAACGGCCCGCCAGGAAGGCCGCAAAGAAGCGGGCCATGGTGAAGAAACGCGTCGTGTTGAAGCCCGCCAAGAAATCGGCGTTGTCGGAATTCTTGAAGAAGTACTTCCAGGTCTGAAGAAGCGTCTTAAGCGACGCTGCACGATAGAACTTTCATAGGGTGAACAGAAGAAGGGTGACGCCGACTCTTCGAGCCTCAACGCTGCCGCCGCCGCGTGGTGACTCCCACCGCACGCCGGGCACCCACCAGAGTCATTTGAAACTGCGGCGGTCAACGTTGGATGATCCTGCGCCGGGAATTGGGGTCGACGCCGCGTGAAGCGCTCGCGCGGCCAACCAATGTGCTTCTGACCCCAAGCGATCTTCGTCAACACGTCGCGCTTAAGAGGCGACGCCCGCCCAAAGTAGCCATCACGCTCCGCGTGATGAGCGGAACGTCCACGGGGCGCGGATGACACGACAGTCGCCCGCGTCTTGCCGGCCTCCCTGCCGCGCCTAGCGGGTGACCCAGGGACTCTGTCGGCGTTTTGACCCTTTGGCGGGTGGTGCAGAACGGACCGGCGGGCCGTGCTCGGGGGCGGTCTGCACGGTGAAGGTTCCGTCGCGGTAGGCCTCCGCCATTGCCGCCGGGATTTGGGATTCCGCCAGTACGACCAGGGCCTCGTTGGCCCGTTCGAGGGCGACGAATTCCTGGAGACGGGCCAGCGCCATGGCGCGGCGTCTCTCCGCCGCCGCCATCGCGATCCGCATGTCGGCCTCGGCTCGCTGCAGTTGCAGGTGCGCGCCGATATTGCGTCCGACGGTGATGTCGGCGATGTCGATCGAGACGATCGAATACGCGGTGTGCGCGTCGAGATGGTGCTTGAGAACTTCGGCAGTGATCAGCATCGGGTTCGACAGCACCACGCGGTAATTTCCGCAGGCGCCGATCGCCGAGATGATTCCCTGACCAATGCGGGCGATGACGGTGGCTTCCGTCGCGCCGCCGATAAGTTGCCGCAGGTTTGTGCGGACTGTCACGCGCACCCGGACGCGGAGTTGAATCCCGTCCTGCGCCACGCCGTCGAGAGTGGTCCGCCGCGTGTCGGTTGCATCCGGGCAATCGATCACCTGCGGGCTGACGCTGGTCTGCACCGCTTCGAGCACATCGCGACCGGCGAGGTCGATGGCCGCCGCCGAGTTCCAGTCGAGGTCGAGGCGGGCGCGGTGGGCGATGATGAGCGCATGGGTGACCTTTTCGACGTCACCACCGGCGAGGTAGTGGGCTTCCATCGCCCGAAGGGAATGCCGCTCCAGGCCCGCCTGCACCGCCATCACTTTGCAGTCGACAATGACGCGCGGGCTGACCTTCCGCAGCGACATCAGCATCAGCGACAGCATCGAGATGCGGGTCCCCGTCACGTAGGCGCGGAGCCACAGCGAGAAGTAACGCAGCACCAGAACGCCCGCGGCGAGCGCGACGACGGCGGCGAACAACAACCCCAACCAGAACCACATGGCGGATCTCTTTCCGGCTCTGCAGGAGAAGGGCAGAGCGTCAGTGAGCGACCGCAGATGGGCCGGTTCAACCTCACCCGAGCAGATCGTCGTCCGGGCGCGTCGAAGTGGGGAATTCGTGGCCGCAATCACACTTGAGTTTGCGGACGTGGAGAATCATCTCGCAGCGCGGGCACCGCTTTTCATGCCGTTTCAGCGACGAGACCGGAGGGGCCGGCGCGGTCTGCTGGCGGGCCTTGATGCGGGTCAGATGCACCTGGTCGGCGGCGAGCATGGCGCATTGGGGATGGACGCCGGCCGGGGAGTAGCTGGGTTTGCCGCACACCGGGCAGTTCGCGCGGGGCGTCGTGAGAAACAGAGGCTCTGGCTTCCTGTTGACCGTCGCCATCATCAGCCCCCATTCCCGAAAATTGGAGAAAGCGAACGGGTGACGCCGAGGCCGAGCCGCGGCGTCACCCGAATTCCGATCCACGAGACTCGACTTAGTACCGCGAGCCGCCGCCGCCGTAGCCGCCGCCGCTGCGACGTGCACCGCCGCCGCCGCCGCCGCCGCGATCTTCACGCGGACGAGCTTCGTTGACGGTGAGGGCGCGGCCGTCGACTTCCTTGCCGTTGAGGGCCGCGATCGCGGCGTTGCAGGCCTGGTCGTCGCCCATTTCGACGAAGCCGAAGCCCTTCGAGCGGCCGGTGTCACGATCCATCACGACCTGGGCCGAGCGGACTTCGCCGAACTCGGAGAACAGGGTTTCCAACGATGCGTTGTTGGCGCTGTACGTCAGGTTGCCCACATACAATTTCATAGCCATCGACAGTTCACTCCTCGTCGTCCTGCCGAACCCGACGTCCTGACGAACCGGTCTGCGAGACGAAACAGATCCCTCGGCCGACTGCCACCTGGCAGCCGGCACTCCCTCCGACGATCTCTGACGTTGCCGCCTGCGGGGTCGGGGTCCGCATGTCTGTGTAACGACTAAATCAGGTGCCAGCGGCTGGCGGGCACGGGCAGCGTTGGTCGAGCCTCCGAGGCGCGCGCTTCGTTGACCACGAGGCTGCGTCCCTGAAACTGGGCTCCATGGAGCCGGGTAATGGCTTCGTCGGCGTCTTCGAAGCGCGACATGGTGACGAAGGCAAACCCGCGGGGTTTGCCCGTCTGTCGATCGGTCGCAAGACGAACCGACGACACGCGTCCGTACGGTTCAAAGGCCGACCTCAAGGCGGTTTCGGAGGTGGCGAACGCGAGGTTCCCCACAAAAATCTGCGTCATACAACCTGTCTGAGCATGAACGGGCCGCGAGCGGTTCGATCGCGACCATCGCGATGCGCCGCACCGGGGCAAGAACGACACGGTGATCCGCGACATCCAGGAAGTCTGCCAGCAACTCGTGCGACCCGGCGTGTTATCGGCGGAGGAGCGAGCGATTGCCGGAGCGGCAAACGGCGAACACCGCGGGGAGCAGTTCGAAATCAACGAGTGTGACAATCCGTGAAGGCGGCCCGACGACGAATGGGCGTCGGATCAGAGATAACCCCAACTCAGTCGCTGCGCAGCCCGCTACGGCCGACAGGGACTGGAGAACACGATTCCCGAGGAGAATCTGCTGGGGTCGTCATTGAGAAGGCCTGGATCGGCAACCGAAGTCGCGCGGCTCACAGGCAAGCACCAAGTACGATCGAAGCTGATCTTCTAGGCAAGATCATCATCTGCTGTCGCCAGCATACCATCAGCGATTCAATGTTCAGAGGTCAATTCGCCGGGAATCGGAAAGAATCCGCAATTTCGTTGGGAAGTTGCTCCGACGCCGCTGCCCAACCACTGCTAATGCCCGAACCAGTCGGGATCGCACACCCACTGCAAACTGCCGGCGCCAACCACGATCGGACCGCGGAACGTAATGGCGGCGCAGAATCCGGGCGCAATGGTGAACCGGCCGCCGCCGATCATCTCGGCCACGCAGCGGCCGATGTCGGGCTGATGGCCCACGCACAGCACGCGTGAGTCTGCCGTCGCCGCCAACTCCTGCAGCAGGCGTTGCGCCGTCATGCCGGGCGCCATCACCGCCGACTCTTGCAGCAAATCGAGAGCCTGCAACTCGTCCGCGAAGAGGTTCGCCGTCTGCCGCGCCCGCTTGAGCGCGCTGTGCAGGATTCGCTCCGGCGGGGCGGTCCGCGCCATCAACCAGCGCGCCAGACCGCCGACCTGGCGTCGCCCCAATTCGGTCAACGGTCGTTCCGCGTCCGACGCGGCCTGATCGGGGTCCGCCGCTTCGCCATGACGCATGATCCAAACTTCCAACACGACGGGTTCCTTGTGGAGGGGGAATGGCTCGCGCCTGGCCTGTGTGATCCCGATAATACCGTCGTGCTTGCTCTTTCGACGAGCACTGAGGAGAACTCATGGGATTCGTTTGGTGCGGTCACTCACTCGAATTTTTCTGAGAGTCGGAATCGCCCCGGAGAAATCGTCCATGATCCTGGAGGGATCTCGGCCATTGGCCCCACGTGAAAAGAGCTTCAGGAATTCGAGGGATCGACGGTGTGTCGCTGTGCAAGGTGCACGAGGTCGATTGGGACGATTGACGATTGTCTTGTGCGAGGTATGAGAGTCGGCAATGATGCTGGGAGATCTGCGGATGCGGAGAGGGTGTCATGCAACTGAAATATGCGGCAGAACTCGCACGTTTCCCGAATTGTCCACCCGACAACGCCGTTTGCTGCGAACGAACAGCTTTTCGATTCGTCCATTCCGACATTAACGACCGTCGGAATTTTCTGCCGGTTGCGAAAATCACCCCGCAGCGGCGATTGCGACCGGACATGCGCTGCACCGCGCACGGGTTGTCGTTTTGGGCCACAAAAGATCAAGCTCTCGCGGCCCATCGATCGTTCAGAGAACAATTTCCTAATTTCGAAGCTACTGCCGGCAGCCATCTCGCTTCAGGAGTCCTGAGGGAGACCGATGGACGGGCGTGTCCAGTTCGGCACGACGGACATTTCACGTTTTTTGAATTCGCCACATCAGCGATTGGTCCCGGAACGTTCGCAATTGATCAGAAATTCCCATGAAGAGCATCAACGGCATTGAATTGCCGTACTTTCCAATCTCTGACCTCAAGCATGTGCGCGATCTCGCGTACTTCGACGGTCCGCTGCTGTCCCATTACGAGCATTCCAACGGGGACGACTTCCTGTATTACTGGTGTGACTGCGACGACCACGCCAACCGATGGATGGTGCTGCGCGTTGATGAAGCCAGCGTATTGCGGCTTGTCGATCGGTTTGTTCCGCTGCGCTTCGTCATTCCCGAAGGCTGTCGAGACGATTTTGTGTACCTGCTGGACATCGACAACGACGGCGGAATCCTGCAAACCCGAATGGTCGCGGTCAAGGAGATTCCGGACAATTATAAACCGAAGGCCGAAGCATATTTGACGGTGGAGGACGCCTGGCAAAGCGAAGATTCCTATTCCATTCTTGTGGAGGGGGGATGGTCGGTTCACGACCTTGGCGATTTCCCCAAGACATTTGAGAAGGTGTACTCCGTCCTCTATGCCCTGAACGTGCTGCATTTGCAGGAGCTGGATTCGCTCCCCTGGCGCGGGGGCTTCAGCTCGATGCATTTCTTCAACAACGCATCGCGGCGAATCCCCGCCGAGCATCGTCCCAGCGTCTGGGCCGTCCAGGTGGCGTCGCCGGGGTTCATGAAGTTCAAGTTGCATGGCCCGACCGCCGGCCAGGTGAACCAGTGCATCGCGGACTCGAAATCCAACAACGAAAGCCTGTCCGCAGCATATGCCGACCTGTTCAAGTACATTCGCGACAACGATCTCAACGATATTGAGGACTCAGTCGATGCCAAATGGGCAAAGCACAACGGTGTGCTGAGCGAAATGGCACTGGCGGTCATGCGCGAATTCCGTTGTGTGAACGAGAGGGATTTCGTCCGCGCGTGTCCGCGTCCGTTCGAGGCTGCGAAAATCGCCATGGCGTTCTATCGCTACGTTCGCGATCTCCGCGATTTCGAGAAAAACGGACTTGTTCGTTACTCCGGCGGCGCCATGAGAGACTCGCGGGAATAGTCGGTCTCCCTGCGTATCCACGATGGCGTCATGATCTCAAGGAGAGGTCGACGGCGACGGCCGCGTCTGTCGTGCCGGACCACAAGTCGGGACCGAAATGACGACCCGCGCGTGCTGCGGCCTCGAATGGGGCCGGCATCTTTCCAGGATGCAGTCGGAGACCACAGGGGTCCTTCGTCCGGTGGTGGGCCGTGGACGGCGACCACCGGCGAATCGCTGCCATCCCTGCCGGGATGATCGGGGCGGCGATGATCTCTCCAAATCGAACGCTCATTCCCCAACCATGGCTGGTCCTCCGGGCATCCGCGCCGCATGCCCACCGGCGGCTATGTCGCTCGTGCTCGCAGCGGTACAATCGCGGCACCCGCGTCAGGATGATCCCGCATGGCTGTGACGGCGCCGACATTGCTTCTTGGAAACGACCCGGCCGCCTTGCAGCGTGCGGTCCTCGACCGCTGCGTCGCAGCCTTACAGGCGGAGCGCGCGCAGGGGACCGCCGGGACGGTCTTGTGGATCGTTCCCACGCACCGCGCCCAGCGGCAAGGGACGAGCCGTCTGGTCACCGCATTGGGTGCGGCCTGTCTCGCCCCTCCCTGCACGACGTTCGACGGCTTCGCCGAGCGACTGCTGCATGCCGCCGGACGACCCGCGACCGCGATTTCTCCCACAGTCCGGCGGCTGATCCTGAGGCGGATCACGCAATCCCTCGCCGCCGCGGACGAGTTGCCCCATTTCCAGCGCGTGGCGACGACTTCCGGTTTTCTCGATGTCGTGGAAGGCTTCATCGCGGAACTGAAGCGCGATGAGATTTGGCCGGAAGACTTTCAAGGGGCCTGCGCGCGCTCGCACCGCGTCTCCCCGCGTGATCGGGAATTGGGGACGATCTACGAGCGTTACCAAGAGATCCTGCTCCAGCAGAACTGGTACGACGCCGCCGGCCGCTTCTGGCTGGCGCGCACCGAACTCGCCGAGGGGCGCTGCCGAGGATTGCCCCACTGGAGCTGGATTGGCGTCTCGGGCTTCGCCGACTTCACGCGCACGCAGTCCGAGATTCTGGAACTGCTGACGGGCCGGACGGATCAGCTGCTGTTGACGCTGCCAGCCGACGTCGGGGGACGGAGGACGTCGCTGTTCGAGAAATCGACGCTGGCGGCGAGTGTGTTGCGGCGAACTTGGCCCGAATTGCAGATCGAACACGTATCTTCCATCGAATCGGCCGCCCCTCCGGGAGGGCGAGACTCCCGCCAGACCGCGGGCGCTGCGCGGGATGTCCCGATCGATTCGAACCACGGCTCGGCGGGAGCCTCGCCCTCCCCGTTCGTGATTGGATCTGCGGGATCGCAAGTCTCTTCGCGTACGGAAGCCCTCGAATCCGCCGATCGCCGTCGGCTTCGGGAGTGTCTGTTTGGCAATCCGCGCGAGACGCAGCCGGCCGAGACGTCAGAGTCGATCGAGATCGTGGCCTGCACCGGGAGCGACAGCGAAATCACCTCGGTGGCCCTGAAGATCAAAGGCTGGCTGGCCGGCGGGGTCGCGCCGGGAGAGATCGCCGTCGGCCTGCGCTCCCTCAACGACGAAGGGATTCGCTGGCGGGACGGCCTCGCCGCGGCTGGTCTGCCGGTCTGGTGCGACGTCGGCGCCCCGGTGCAGCAATCGGGACTCGTCAAGTTCCTGCTCGCGGTCCTGCAGGCGGAGCTTGAGGACTGGCCGTTCGCCCGCCTCACGGGGGTGTTGGGATCGTCGTACCTGCGGCCGCGGACCTATCCGGGAGACAGCCGTCGCGATGCCCGGGCCGTCTCCCGCGCGCTCCGCGGGCTGCGTCTGCCGCAGGGTCGGCACGAGCTGCTGACGGGCGTCGAGCGCGCCGCCGCACGGTTCAGCAGAAGCCCGGGGTTCGCGAACCCCGGGCTTCCGGACGATGCCGACGATCCGATTCACTCGGCCCTTCCCGCGGACGTTTACATTCACGCACTGCGACTCTTGAAGTGGTATGCTCAGGTCACAGAAGTGTTGCGCAAGTCGCGAACGCTGGGAGACTGGGTCGACGCCCTCGCCGAATTGCTTGAGGAACTGGGGGCGATCACGCGGGCCGCGTCGGACGGCGGTGATCCCGACCGCCCCGTGTGGGATCAATGGCAGCGGCTGCTCCGCGACGCCGCCGCGGCCGAGCTGCTCGCCCAGGGATCG
>JANRLN010000037.1:0-9267 GCA_033762515.1 Planctomycetaceae bacterium | reverse complement strand
GGCAGATCGTGCATCACCTCGCCGACAGCCATCTTCAGGCCTACTCCCGCACGAAGTGGGCGGTGACGGAAGAGCACCCCACGATCAAGCCCTACGATGAATCAGCCTGGTCGGAATTGACCGATGCCCGAACCGCGGACGTCGCCGAGTCGCTGGCGCTTCTGTCGGGTCTGCACGCGCGGTGGTGCCGGTTCCTGGAGTCCCTGACGACCGAGCAACTGGCGCGGACGTTCTACCATCCGGAGTCGCGCGAAGACGTCCCCGTTTGGCGGGCCGTGCAGCAATACGCCTGGCACGCGCGCCATCACACGGCGCAGATTGTGTGGCGTCGGCAGCAGCAGGGTTGGTAGGTTGAAGGTCTGAGGCTTCAGGCGTCAGGAAAATGCGGGGAGGACGGGGGGGGCTGATGGTTTTCTTCCCCTTGCTCCCCTGCTCCCCTGCTCCCCTGCGGCCGGGTTATTTTTTCCTTTCATTGGGCGTGTGTGGGACTGTTGGTCGTCGCTGATCGTCGTCGCTGGTCGTCGTCTTGGGGCCGGGTCGAGTGGGGTCGGCCCGCGGGAAAAAGAGCGAGGAACGCGCGCAAACCTGGGACGCACGGGGTGCGCCCCCCGGCAAGAATGGTGGTCCTGCCGTCGCCTGTCCGACGTCCCTGAACGGCGAGGTTCCGACACGTTAACGCCAAGACCGAGCGTTACCCCGACCCCGGCGCGTGCACGCGCGCCCTACTAATCGCCTCGGATCTCCGCTGGTGCGGGTGTGGCAACCCCTGCTGTCGACAAGGCCACCCACGGCATCGATCCGCAGTTCGTGTCGAACTGAACGCAATACTACTGGCTTCTGTTCAGTGGACAAGTGTGATTTTCAGGATTCCGCGCGGAATTTTGGAAATTTTTCGGGTGTGGGTCAGTTGTGAGAAATCAGTGGGAAGTTTGGAGAGAGAGCGAAGCCGCAGGCGACCTGCGCCATGTTCGAAACTCGCGCGCGAATCAACGCGCCCCGCAACCAGCGGTTAACCTCGCGGAGTCGAGGGCTCGTTCGCTGCCCACAAGGCGTGACGGTATCGTCTCTCCTGTCGTGCAGGGCATCGTGTGAACAGAAGCACCATGCTACGTCCTGTCATCCGTTGGTTGACATGCGGTTCGGGTTCGCGGCAGACTTTCCGTCCTTGGCTCAGCACACGTCCTCTCGACTGCGGCTGACGGTCCGCGGGCGTTCGGCTCGGCTCACCGTCCTGAGACGATGACCTCCACCTCCTTGAGTCTGCTGCAGCGCGTCCGCCAACGTGATGATCCGTCGGCGTGGGACCGTTTCGTTCACATCTATTCGCCGCTGTTGTTTCGCTGGGGACAGGGGGCGGGGCTGAAGGAACAGGACGCGGTTGACCTCGTGCAGGACGTCTTCGCCAAACTGCTGGTGGAGCTTCCCCGCTTCGAGTACGACCCCAATCGCGGCGCGTTCCGCGCCTGGCTGAAGACAGTTGCGGTTCGCCTGTGCCGGGAGCGCCAGCGTAAGCCGCAGGCCGCGACCGGCCGCATGGCTGATGGTCAGCCCCTGGACGAATTCGCCGGTGCGAACAGTCTGGAGGAGTTCTGGGAAGCGGAATACCGGGCACACGTAGTCCGGCAGGCGTTGGACGTGATGCAGGCCCACTTCGAGCCGCGGCTGTGGCAGTGCTGCTGGGGGCTGACGGTCGAGGGGCGATCGGCTGCGGAACTGGGTGCGGAGCTGGGGATGTCGGAAGGTGCGGTCTACGTCGCCAAATTCCGAGTATTGCGGCGTTTGCGGCAGGAACTCACCGGCCTCATTGATTGAAGACACTGCCTCGGACGAAGAAATTTTTGCGGCAGAACACAAGAATCCGGTAAGACCGAGCATCCGCGGCGCATATCTTTGCGGGAGCGAACCGCTTCCCCTCCGGATTCCCCTTCGACTTCGATCGTGGAAAGCCCTCTCCCGATGACGACGGCGGCCTGCATACCCGATGACGTGCTCGAGTCGCTCAGTTTGGGCATGCTGAGTGATGACGAAGCGACCGTCTGGGAAGAACATCTGCTGCGCTGCCCCGCGTGCCTGGAACGAACGCGGTTGCTGCAGCCCGCCGACACGATGGTCGGCGCGCTACGAGCCGCGCGCGGCTTACCCGCCGCAGCGCCACTCCCGCCGGTGGTGGAAGGGCTGATGAACCGGCTGAAGAACCGCGCAGAACTTGAGACCGTGACGAATCCGTTGCCATCGAAACAGTCGGTGGCGCAGACGGCCCTGATGGGGTCTCCTCCCTCGGGGAGTCCTCCAGCGCCCCCCGTGGCTTTGGCGAATGAACTGCTGGTCTCCGGCACGGTGCTCGGTCCCTACCTGATCCTCGACAAACTGGGAGAAGGGGGGATGGGGGCGGTCTACAAAGCCAAGCACGTCAAGCTCGACAAGATCGTGGCGCTGAAGGTTCTGGCGGCGCAGGTGACCCGCGTGCCCGACGCCGTGCAACGCTTTGAGCGCGAGATGCGGGCCGTCGGCAAGCTCGAACATCCGCACATCGTGCGGGCAATGGACGCTGGCGAAATCGACGGGATTCATTACCTCGCGATGGAGTACGTCGACGGGGTCGATCTGCAGAAACTCGTGAAAGACCGCGGGGTTCTAACGATCACCAATGCCTGCAAGGCGATTCGGCAATCGGCGCAGGCGCTGGCAGCGGCCCATGGCGCGGGGCTGGTCCATCGCGACATCAAACCATCGAACCTGCTGGTCGGCAAGAACGGCCAGATCAAGGTCCTCGACCTGGGGCTGGCGCTCCTCGCAGAAGACACGGCCGCCGCGGAAGGATTGACCACCGCCGGGCAGACGTTCGGCACACCCGACTATATGGCTCCCGAACAGTGGGAAGACGCTCACTCGGCGGATCCGCGGACCGACCTCTACGCCCTCGGCTGCACCCTGTATTACTTGTTGGTCGGACATGCCCCGTACGGGACCGACCAGTATCGTACGGCCGTCGGCAAAATGAAGGGGCACGTCACCCAGCCGATTCCTGAGCTGGCGGCCGCCCGGACTGAGGTTCCGGCGGAACTGGCAGCGATCTACCGCAGGCTGATGGCCAAGGACCCCGTGGACCGCTTTCAGAAGGCGTCGGAACTCGTCGAGGCGCTGGCTCCGTTCGCGTCGTCGAAGGCGCCTGCAGCTGCTCCGAAGAAGTCCCCGGAGGCGACGGTCTCGCATGCACCGACCCTGATGCAGGGGGCGGGGGAGGGACCGCGACGGCCTTCCCGGCGGCTCGCCCTCGCGACGGCGGGGGGGGCGGTGCTGCTCCTTTGCGGCGTGATCCTCATCACAGTCACGAACCGTGACGGTACGGAGACCAAGATCACGTTGAGGGAAGGGACCGAGACCCGAATTGACGCCGCCCCCGGTTCGCAGGTGAAAATCTCACAGTCCAGCGAGCCGGCGGTCCTCCCTGGAAATGCACCACCACCGGACCGAGTCCGACTGGCGTCTTCGCAACCGACCACGCCCTATGAAATCCTGACGTCGCCCGAGTACGAATGGACGCCGCCTGAGAATCTCGGTCCCGACGTGAACACGGCGGCTGACGACGCCTTCCCGGCCTTGTCGGGCGATGGACTGCGTCTCGTGTTTCATTCCTTTGGTCGGGCCGGGAACGGACTGTCCGAAGCGACTCGCACGCGGCTTGACCAGCCCTTCGGGTTGGCCAAGCCGCTCGGAGAGGAATTCAGCCACAGCTCGGCGGGGTTTGGAACGGCCCTCTCGGGAGATGGGCTGGTCCTGGTGTTCGGCTCGCCCCGGCCGGGAGGGCCCGGCGAACCGGGGAATCCCAATTTCTGGCAGGCGACACGGCCCGACCTGTCAGCTCCTTTCTCCAAGCCGGTCTGCCTGACGACGATCAGCAGCGGCGAGGCCGACTCCCATCCGTCGCTTTCCCCCGACGGGCTGACAATCTGGTTCATCTCAGATCGACCGGGGGGGCTCCGCGGCGGCACCTGGATGAGTCGCCGGTCCTCACGCGAAGCCGAGTTTGATCCGCCAGTTCCCGTGGAGCTCGCCCTTCTGCCAGGCCTCGAACATTACTCCCATTTCAGCGGCGTCGCGGTGTCGTCTGATGAGCGGGTCCTGATCTTCGCTCCGTTCTATCATTTCGAAGGCCAGGGCGTGCAGAGTCTCCTGATGTGCACCCGACCGACTCGGGACGCCAAGTTCGGCACGCCCGTCAACCTTGGCCCGGTCCTGAACAATGCGAACTCCGCCCGGAATCCCACACTCTCGGCCGACGGCTCTGTCCTCGTGTTCCAGTCCGGCCGCCGCGGCAACGCGGGCTCCAGTCCCGATGGCGACCTCTGGATGACCCGCCGCGTGCGGAAGACCAAGGGATCGACACCGACCGCCGAGACGATGAACCCAGCCAAATCGCCCTTGATCGACCTGTTACATCATCCGGTCGTCGAACGATTCGCCCAGGAAGCGAAAGGATTGCGGCTGGAGAACGGCGCGCTGGTCTTCAGGTCGTCCGAGGCGGATGGCCTTGCTCAGGTGTGGGTCGACACGCTGAAGACCCGCCGCGGTCGCGTACGGGCGGTGTTGCAAGCCCTGGATCCCTTGCCCCAGGGGGTGGTGAGCGTCGGCTGGGATTACGCCGCCGGAACCCCGCGTCGCATCGACGCCGTCATCCACGCCCCGCAAGGGAAACCGGCCGCGGCCGTGTGGGAGTTCGGTCCGAACTTCGACGTCACCCCGCTGGTTGACGAACCGATGGAAGTCGACCTGTCGCGGCCGATCGTCATCGAACATGAGTTCGGCCAGGGACTCATCCGCGCGACGATCGCCGGGCGAACCATCACCAGCAAACTCTCCGCGGCATCGGATCGCCAGGCATTTCCGTACCTCGGCGTGAAAGGGACCTGGAAGCTGACGGAATGGAGAATGGAAGATCTGGATGGAGCCGAACCCTCAGCGGTTGCTGGCGCCCCACCCGCCGCCATCGCCCCGTTTGATGCCGCCCAGGCGAAAGCCCATCAGGAAGCATGGGCGAAGCATCTCGGCGTGCCGGTGGAGACGACGAATTCGATCGGCGCGCAGATGATCCTCATCCCGCCGGGTGAGTTCTTGATGGGGGCGCCCGATGCGGACGCCGACGCCACGCCGCAAGAGAAGCCGCAGCATCGAGTTCGATTGACGAAGCCGTTCGCTATCGGCGCGACGGAAGTCACCAATTGGCAGTTCCGTCAGTTCGTCGAGGCGACCAAATATGTCACCCAGGCGGAATCCGACGGTCAGGGGGCCTTCGATGTCAATCCGCAGGTTCGCAAACCCTCGAATACCTGGAACAGCCCCGAATTGAAGCAGAGGGAACGAGATGAGCATCCCGTCCGCTGCGTCAGTTGGGAGGATGCTCGGCGGTTTTGTGAATGGCTGACGCAAACAGAAGGCCAAACGTATCGCCTTCCGACCGAGGCTGAATGGGAATTCGCCTGCCGAGCCGGGACGGCCACGCGCTACGCGTTCGGCGACAACTTCTCCGACACGGCATCGCCGCCCGGTTCAAGCGGCGCGCCGTTGCGGGCGGTGGCTCAGCTTGTCGCCAATCCATTCGGGGTGTTCGACATGCATGGCAGCGTCAACGAGATCTGCCTGGACTCGGGCCGCACTTTTACGGCGGAATTGGTAACCGATCCGCTGGGCAGCCTCGCGACAGACATTCCCGCGGTAGTTCGAGGGGGAGCCGTCAGCTCCAATGCGATTCGGCAGCGTTCGTCCAACCGTTTCCTGAACGATGCACGCGGGTTCCCGCAGTCCAACTTCGCGACGATTATTAAAGGATTCCGGGTGGTGCGGGACTTCACCCCTCCGGCGCACGTCGCCAAGGCGCCCTTTGATGACCGGCAAGCCCGCACCCATCAGGAGTCCTGGGCAAAGCATCTCGGTGTGCCGGTTGAATACACCAACAGCATCGGCATGAAGTTCCGCCTCATCCCACCGGGGGAATTCACCATGGGGAGTCCGCAGGCTGAGATCGATGCGGCCCTCAGGGACGTCGCTGCGGGTGATAAGAACTGGCAAGAATCCATTCTGTCCGAGGCTCCGCAACATCAGGTGATTCTTAATCAGCCGATCTACGTCGGCATGCATGAAGTCACACAGTCCGAGTATCAAGCCGTCATGGGCAAGCATGATTCCTATTTCGCACCGCTGGGTCTCGGCCAAGCAAAGGTTGCGGGACTGGAAACGACCCTGCACCCGGTGGATCGGGTGAGCTGGAATGACGCGGCCGAATTCTGTGCCAAGTTGAGCCTGACGGAACAACTGCAGCCGCTCTACGCGAGGGCGGGTGAAACCGTGACGCAGCTCGACGGAAATGGCTATCGACTCCCCAGCGAGGCGCAATGGGAGTTTGCCTGTCGAGCCGGGACGACTCACTGGTTCGGGGACCAAAGTGTCGACCTGCTGCAGACGGGATGGTTTCAGGGGAACTCGCAACAACGCACCCACATGATCGGTCAGTTGCGAGCGAATGCGTTCGGACTTTCCGACATGCACGGCAATGTTTGGGAGTGGGTGCAGGACGGTTGGGACGCCGGCTATTACGGCCAATTCCAGGAACAGCCGGCAGTAGACCCCCTCGGCCAATCTTCCGGAGGCTCCCGCCGTGTGATCCGAGGCGGTTGTTGGGGGGACCCCGCGTCCGCCTGCCGGGCGGCGGGGCGCCGCACACGTGGCGCGACCGCCCTTGAACATTTCATCGGTTTCCGGGTGGCGTTGCCGGTGGACGCCGTGCGTAAGGCAATCAAACGCGAATCGGCGGCAACGTCGCGTTGGCACGGCTGGCCCGCGGACGCCCCGAAACCTGCCATCGCTCCGTTCGATGCGGCAAAAGCGAAAGATCATCAGAAAGCGTGGGCAAATCACCTCGGTGTGCCAGTCGAATTCACGAACTCGATCGGCATGACCTTCCGCCTCGTCCCGCCGGGCGAGTTCACGATGGGGAGCACGGAAGAGGAAATTGCCGATCTGTTGAAAGTCGTGCCGGCGGATTCGCCGTGGGTGGCAAATCAGATTCGAGACGAAGCCCCGGCCCGGAAGGTCCGCATTGCGGACCCGTTCTACCTGGCCATTCATGAAGTCACGGCGGAACAGTTCGCCGCATTCGCGGACGCGGCTCAGTACCGTACGGCCGACGAACGGAACGGACTCGGCGGCGTGATGTACGATGGGGACGTTCAGGACGTGGTTCGCAAGCCGGAGAACACTTGGCGGACCGCGCGGGCGGCGACAGGCCCCGCCTACCCGGTGGGATTTGTGGCGGCGGCGGATGCAGAGGCGTTCTGCACCTGGCTCACGACGCGCGAGGGTGTCCGCTATGCGTTGCCGTCGGAAGCGCAGTGGGAGTTTGCGTGTCGCGCCGGGACAACCGGCGCCCGGTTCTGCGACGACGCCCGCATCTCCGAGTCGATGCAGTTGGACCCCACCGGCGGCAAGTGGATGCTGTTTCCGGTAGGGGGAAAGCTGTCGAACCCGTTCGGACTGTTCGACATGCTGGGCAATCAACAGGAAATCGCGCGGACCGATACGGGGTACATGGTCCGCGGCGGCGGATCGACCTGGGGGTCGTTCTCGCAGATCGAGGCTCGCTGTGCCGCGCGGAAAACCCTTTGGAAAGAGGGTGCAGTCAGCGCCCTGGTTCAAGGATTCCGCGTGGCCGTTCTGGGCGACTTGACGAAACTCGCCCGATGAATCGACCGACCGTGGTATGGATGGTTGCCGCCAGCGACGGCTCTTGGGCTTTGGCGCCCAGGGGGGCGGTCGTATCCCAGACGTAACTCAGGACGTTGTTCCCCTCAAACGCGACCAGGACTTGCACCGCCTGGTCGTTGCGATTTCCCAGGAGATTGAACCCTGTTCGAACATCACCGCCGGTGGGGAGTGTGGTGGCCTTCCACGACCAACTGAGGTACCGGAAGTGCCTCGGATCGAAGGGACGCGTGGAATCGGACAGAAAGAACGATGCCCGCTCGGCGCGAAGCTTGAGGCATGTCTCGTCGTTTTCCTGAAGGGTGCTGCAGATCAGTTTGCCGCTGCTGACAGTCGCCCCCCAAGGGGCGGGGACCCCCTGCGCCTGCGCACTGCCGCTGAAGGCGAATGTGATGTTGTCATCTGCTTGGGCGGATACGCCGCCTGCTGCCGTCAGCACAATCGCAGTGAAATACGCGACCATTAATGACATGCGAGTTCCCATGCGAAACACCGGAGATCAAGGTTGCCAGAATGCCATGTACCACTGCAGCCAGTCGTCGAAGGTGTCGCAATGCTCCTGAAACCATATGATCGGGAAGTAAGCGACTTCTGCAACAGACACCAGAAACGGGTAACGATCGAGCCCGCACGTATCCAGCGCCCACACGAGCGGTCCGGTGGTCAGAACGTAGCTGGCGAGCAGGGCGATGCCGGCCAGCGGGACTGCGAGCATGCGGTCCGTCACGCGAACTCGACCCGTGCGACCGAAGCGGACGCTCATCACAATCCAGTAGCGGCTGCGTTCCATGCGGTCCTCCGCGAGGTTTCCAACGCTCTCAGCTCACCCACAGCATCTGGTACCACTGCATCACTGAGGTGAAGGTCTCCGAATAGCCCATGCACCAGACCAGCGGCATGTAGTAGTAGCCCAGGATCTCAATAACAGCAGGATCCGAATTGAGGTCGTACGTCTGAACCAGCCACGCCACCGGGCCGATGCTCAGGCAGTAACTCAGCGGCAGCCCCAGTGCCAGCAACGGGTACAGGCACATGCGGCCGGTGATTCGGAACCGGTACGCACGGCCGAAACGAAACGTGATCAGGATTCGATGCCGATAGGGCGCCATCCCCCAGTTCCTCATTCCGGCGCAGCCTGTTGAACTTCGACCTGTATCTCCAGCCAGAAGTGCTGATACGAGCTCACGAACTCATCGAGCGATTCGTTCGACTCCATGGACATGTGGAGGGGCCAGTAGAACAAATCGTGCCAGCGCTGAACATAGGAATTGCTGTGAAGACCGGTGGCGTAAAGGAAGCGGGTTTCAGGGCCAATACTGAGGGCGTAACCCAACGGCATCCCGATCACGAGCAGTGGAATCAGACACATGTTCCCCGTCAACCGGAACCGGTAGGATCGACCGAAGCGAAAGGAGATCAGGATCCAGTGAAGGCTGCGCGGCATAATTGGATTCCATTCCACGAGCCCGTCGCGTCGGTACGGGCTCCATTTGCGATATGCGCCCTTGCCGG
>JANRLN010000036.1:0-1845 GCA_033762515.1 Planctomycetaceae bacterium | reverse complement strand
GCGTGTTCGGTGCAGTCCCCTTCCAGGTTGCGGGCGACCTCTCCCGCTGAGGCCAGAGCGGTCGAGAAATTCTTGTTCTTCAAGTTGGTGCGGACGTACGACTCCATCGCCTTGGCAATCGCGGCGGGATCGGTGAGGGTCCCCGCCGCCCTCTCGGCGTGCTCTTTCACCTTCTCGTCGTCGGACTGCAGGAACTGCGTCGGCTCCAGGAACTCCGCCGCCACTTTGCCGATGGTCGCGCTCGCCGGGATGGGAAGCTGAGTGACTGTCACATCGGCCGCGTGTTCCGACACGTCAGCGACCGACTGCGTATCGCCGGCGGGAATGACCTGCGTCGGGTTTTCGTCGGGAATCGTGATGCGGTAGACCACTTTCCGGGTCTGATAGGGGTTCGGAATCGCCTTCGTTTTGACCAGCGTCGACAGTCCCAGATCCAATTCCGTGACGGTGAGCACCTTCAGTGCCTCGTCCTTGGAAACGGTGTAGGTCACCATTTCTGTTCCCAGCATGCTCGTGGAACTCTTGACCGTGTCCCCGCGCGCGTTGATCCAGGCCAGCGTCTTGACGCCGGGAATGATGGAATTGGTGACCGTCACCTTCTGCAGCGTTTCCCGTTTGCCGCCGGGGACTTCGATCGACTCCGAGTCTCCCGCGACGACTTTGAGAGTGCCGGGCCTGCTCATCTCCGGGAAAAAGACGTCGAACTGCTTCTGCTCCCCGGCCTTGAGGGGCTGCGCGCGGAGCAGGCGGTCCTGATAGGTCGGCGACTTGATGCCCGGTTTCCATTCGGTCACCGATTGCGACTTGCGGCCGTTGATGTCGCTGCTGATCCGCAATTTGGCCCCATCCACTTCGCCGGTGTTTTTCGTCGTTGACGCCGGGGGATTCTTCATCTCGAAGGCATAGCGGAGCATGTTCCCGGCAAGGGTTTCGACCGATTCCTGCGACGTGCTCATGTTGAGCGTCTGGCCGAAGCGTTTGATGCTCAGATGGGTCTCAACTTCGGTGCGGACGAGCGTCTCGCCGTCGGATTCCAAGGGGCTGACGAGGCTGCGGGCGTAACCCACGCGCTGGCCGGCAAGATAGATCACCTGCCAGGTTTCCTCAGCGACGGGGGGCGGGAGCACTGGATCGGCGGCGCCCAGGTGTCCGGCGAACAGCAAAGCCCCGGCACAGGCCATGAGCACACACCAATCACGAGAACCGCTCAGCAGTGAACGCATCAGGTCTTCCTCAGTTTCGAGAATCACGCGGACCGGGCGCGAACTCGTGGGGGACTCGGCTCGTCAGGTTTTCCGACTCCCCCTATAATACCGATTCCGGGTCTCAGAGAACGCGCGGTCCCGAAATTCAACGCGCGTCGACATCCGAATCGCGGGTCGCCGAGCGAGCAACGCCGTCGGTTTTGCGGTTCCCACAACGATTTGACGGAGATGGTTCGATGGCTGAGGAAGCCAAGCGCAGCAAAGTGGAGATCATCAAGGAAACCAGCCGGCAACTCCGCGGGACGCTGGGCGAAGAGCTGCAGGCGGACATCGACCACTTCTGCGCTGATTCCGAACAGCTCCTGAAGCCCCACGGCATCTATCAGCAGGACGATCGCGACGAACGCAAGGCCAAAGACGCCGACGGCAAGGCTAAGGGCAAGCAGTATATGTTCATGGTCCGCACGCGCATCCCCGGCGGGAAGGTGACGGCGGATCAGTTCCTGGCCCATCTGGATCTGTGCGAAGAATACGGCAACGGAACGCTGCGCGTCACCACGCGGCAGGGGTTCCAGCTTCACGGCGTGATCAAAGACAACCTGCAGGCGGCGGTTCAGGGAATCAATCGCACGCTGCTGAC
>JANRLN010000035.1:0-5760 GCA_033762515.1 Planctomycetaceae bacterium | reverse complement strand
AACGGCCCGCGCCTTCTCCGCCGGGGTGCCGACCCGGAGATGCCGTCCGAGGCCGAGCACGACTCCGGCCCGCTTCCGTGAGCGGCGCTCCCGATCGGCGGCATTGATGCAGTCACGGCACCACGATTCGCGCTGTCCCTCCCGGCGGGAGCGCCGTTTGAACCGAGTCAGTGGTTGCATGGTCCCGCAATGGGGACAAGCCTTGCACTCCGTGGAATCCGCCTGCTCGTTCATGGTGGTATCCGGCTGACAGGGTAGCAGTGGCATTGTAACGTGTGCCAGCCAGGCCATCGGCCCGACAACGCATGTTCTGC
The DNA here is from genome assembly GCA_033762515.1 of Planctomycetaceae bacterium. Classification (GTDB taxonomy): domain Bacteria; phylum Planctomycetota; class Planctomycetia; order Planctomycetales; family Planctomycetaceae; genus DSVQ01. The sequence goes on along the minus strand of JANRLN010000035.1, from coordinate 5,446 downwards.
CAACCACTTGCCACAGATTCCGACATGGAGCGTACCGCATCCGGGATGCCGCATCGTGTGGTAAACTCTGCAACGCGGGCTAGGTCTGGCCGCCGAACGTCGGGATTCCTTCACCCGGCTGCCCGCGACTTGTTTCTCGAAGGATCGCAGCGAAGGATGCGAGATGGACCAGTCCGCGCAGTTTGCCCGTCAGCTTGAGGAAACCCTTCGCCAACTGCGGAACGCGCTGTTTGGGGTTCTTCAGCTTCTATCGGAGGGCAAGTCCGCGGCAGAACAGATTAGCGCCGCCGAGGACCTTCTTTGGAATGCTCGCTCTGAATTCGATGATTCGGCCGACGTTACATCTCCCGAGGTTAGAGAAGACGCCCATTCTTGGAACATTCGCCTCGACTTGGCCGCATGTCTGATCGGCCGATTTCGTCGCGTGCAGGAATCCTCTCTCCACGAAGACCACGAAACACGGGCTGACTCTCTAGACGGGACGCTGGAATCGCTGATCGCTCTTTGGATCGATGATGAACCAACCGAGAATGCCATGTTGGAAGGACCGCTCCAAGAGTCTCAGGAACATGTGGAATCGGTCGATAAGAATTCAGTGAGGAAATCGACCAAGAGGAGCAGGATCGGTCGAAACGCTCTGATCGAAGACCGCCCTGACGATGATCCTGATAGCCTCACAACGGCCGTCAACGTTCTCAGAACGCGACTGGAACGTCTAAAGGGATCGGGCGATTTCTCGGCAGATGACTTGTGTGAAGGGTTGACCGAATGGGACTGCGCTCAAACCATGCGCTGGTTACTTCGAGCGGGATTCGAGTTCCGAAACGGAGGGACACCCCAAGCGGCCCTGAGTTCCTGGTTCGGATTCAAGGTTAATGTCGATCAGTCACTCATTCGGCGACGCGTGGAGGCTGCACTCCGCGAACTCAACGGGATACGCCGGACGATTCCGTCTGAGTCGACGGATTCCTTCATTCAGTTCTATCACCACATCCGAATTCTGTTCTCTGGCGTCTCAGCGGCGGGAATCCCTGAATCCTGGCCCCACGGTCCACTGAAGTTTCTGATCGATCTGCCGGATGGTCGTGATGGGCGATTGAGGAACGATGCTGACGAACTCCTGGCCCACCGGCTCTGGTGCTTCGACTCCGATTTGTCGTACATCGCTGCGGCGATCGATCGTGCGGTGAGATTTCTGGCGAATCGTAACCTTGACGGGCGCCGTCCGGATTGCGTCACCCCGATTTCGATGATCACAGCTTGGAACGCTGTGTCAGCCGCGAAAACAACGGGGAATTGGCGTCCCGTCTTCGTTGCGATTCGGGAGTGGGCCGACGAATTCTCGCTCGACATGGTCAAGGCGGCACGTGCCGCCGGGGAACTGCCGCCCCGTTGGGAGGGTCCCGAGCCGAACCATCCGTTCCCGCTGCGTCCCCTGCGAACGCCGGCGGACCTCTTGGAATTCCTGCAAGGCGCACGGGCGCAATTCTTCCCGGCACATCCCTCAGTAAACGCTTCAGATGCCCTGGAAATTATCCGGCACCTCTTGGCCAACGCTCAGCGTGCAATCTCCGATTGGCACGCTGATCGGAGAACTCAATCGCTGCCCGATCTTCCAGACCCTCCTACTGACCTCAAAACGGCCGAAGTGCAGCTGGAAAGACTCATCCGTTGGGTTCTCGCAAATGCAGAAATGCTGCGTTCCCATGATGATAACACGTCGGAGATTCGCTCCGAGGACGTTGCTCATGCGGAGCAACCGGGCAGTCTGATCACAGCTTCAGGCCAGATCGTGTCGTGGCTGAAGCAACGATACGAGCAGGGCAATTTGCGGTTTACGATGACGAACCTTGAATCCAAGCTCTCGGAGCTAGGCCACCCACAGCGGCTGTCGTTTGGAGTCATTCGGCATCTGCTCAACGCCCGCGTTATTCAAGAGATCCCCTTCCCAACTCATCCGTCGATCGTTCCCGGACATACGATCAATGTGCTCACCGGCAAACTGCTGCGGGCCGGGGCAAGTCCTGGGGTGATATGTTACGAGTCATTGCCGTCGATTTTCGATTTGCCAACGAATTCCGCAAGGCCGGATGCGGCAATTGCCCGTGAAATTCAGAATCGTGACTCGTCTACGCCTTCTGACGTTGCTGCTGCGTTCGATGAACTGGGTGATCGATTCGTCGCGATCGACGGAGACGATGAATCGGCCAATCATCAGATGCTCGTAGCCTGCGGACGCGGTGGTCAACTTGTCGACATCGCCCTGAAAAATCAGTTTATTCCGGGCATATCGCAGACAGTGCAGTTCGACAGGCCCGAGGGGGCATCGCCCGATCTCATTCGCGAACGCTGCCTCAAGTGGGTCGCGTTCTGCCAATTCCTCTTCAAGGCGTTTCCGGAGACCGTAGTGGCGGACCCGAATTCTGGTCGAGCGCTGGCTGACGGCCGATGGGAAATCGATCCCCGTGACTGGCGAATTCGGGCGCAGAACTATGCGGCGATCTGCCGATCGGCTGCGCGTAGGATTCGAAGTACAACGGCTTCCGATGCGTCGATGTCCAATCTGTCGGTCGATGGATCGGCCAAGAATACTGGCGGACACTTGGCCTCCAACAACACACCGACGTCGCTTGATCAAACGAAGCAGAAGCAACCAAAGAAGACTAAGGGAGAGTGGAAGTTGGGTCCGCCAACCGGCGACTGGTTTCAATCATACTTCGACGCCAAACTCGTACTGATTGCAAAGATTATTGATAAGGACCAACAGACGCTCCGTAGGCACAATGGAAACTCGTGGTGGATCTGGAGAATCGACGGTAAAACGTTCCGCCTTTACGGAAAGACATCTTCACAATTCGCCGCTTGGAACCAGCAGTTCTTAGCTTCGAAGTCGACGAAAGCCGACGAAAACCGACCAAAACCGACGTGAGCCGATCAGGTGACGTAGGCAATCCCGGATTGGGCCGTTTCCACCTTATGCTAATGCGGTCTCTATGGTTTCTTAGGTGCATCGACAGTCTCGTCCTCGCACCTTAGGAACCCTCATGTCTGACTCAGCGCGTTTGCCACAGGCCCTGCGGCGTCCAGAATCGATTCCGCTAGCCGACAAACCTGTCTGGTCGCTGGCCGACGCCAGCAAGGCCACGACCCTCTCCACGCGCACGCTGCAAAAGTTGATCGCCTCGGGCAAGCTCCCCGCTCGCAAGGTCGGTCGCAGGGTGCTGCTCGATCCCGCCGCGGTCAAGTCCGCGCTGCTGGGATAGCGATCGGATCATCCGCAGCGCGGGTGGTCCGCGCTGACTCCCCATCAACGACGACGGCCGACGGTCCCCCGTGGCAAGGAATGGACTGCGGCCGCAATCGAAAGCGAACAAAGTGCAGTATACACAAGACGGCCCCGCATGGCCCACCAAAAGCGATCATCCCGACAGATCTCCCGGCGACAAGAGATGGACCGCCCGCGCCCGTGAGCGATTCCTGCGGCGAGCGAAGCGGTACTTCCTGCAGGCCCTCTTGCAACATGGCATCGTCTCCATCGACGCGGTCCGGGAAGCAGTCCCAGTACCCGACGGCGTGAACCCGAAATGTTGCGGGCAGATCCCGACAGACTTTCATTCGGATGGAATCATCGAACGGTTGACTCATGTTCGCACGGAGCGACCCGTGGCCCACAGCCGACACATCGGGCTCTGGCGACTGACGAAACCAGCATCGGCGATGGAATGGCTCGCCACGCATCCTGATCTGCCGGCTGACAACGATTTCCCCGCGTCGCTCGCTCCGGTCCCGCATCGCCCAAGTGGTGGCGATCGACAGGGCCGACTGGTCTTCGACTCTGCAGACTTCGAGGGGGTGGCCAATTGAGACGACTACTCCCGCAAGCGATTGATGCCGAACGCTGGCTAGTCGGCGCCCTGCTCATCGGGCAGGACCGCAATGGACAGTCGCCGGTCGATGACCTTGGCGACCTGTAAACGATCGATCTGTACGACGAACGGCATCGGCACATCGTACGGACGTTCCTGGATCGGCGCGACCGCGGAGAAGATTGCGGCGCGCTGGCGGTCGCCGAGGATTTGGAGCGACAAGGGAAACTCGCCGAGGCAACTGGCAGTGACGGTGTGCCGTTCCTGATGCAGTTGATGGAAGAGGCTCCTGACATCTGGCATACCGCCGAATGGGTGCGCCTGATCCGAGAGGCCTCGGTCCGGCGTGATGCGCTCATCAGGGCAAAGTCGCTCGCCGCCGAATTGAACGATCCTTCCGCCGATCCCGCGCTCCTGGCGGACGATGCCGAGCGATTGGCGAAGCTGATCCGCACGCGGGAACGGCCGCAGGCCCGACCGCAACTTCAACTTGTGAGGGTCGCCGACGTGGAACCTGAGCCCGTCACCTGGCTCTGGCCGAATCGAATCCCGCTTGGAAAGCTGACATTGCTGTGCGGCGATCCTGGCCTCGGCAAATCGCATCTCACGACCGACATTGCCGCTCGGGTGACAAGGGGAGACCGGTGGCCCGACGATCCGACGCGGTGCCAGATCGGTAGTGTGATCCTGTTCTCGGCCGAGGACGACGTCGCCGATACGATTCGGCCGCGGTTGGATCGGGCCGGCGCGGACGTCCGCAAGGTGCATGTATTGGAATCGGTCAAAGCGCCGAATCCGAAGACCGGCGTGATGGAACGGCGGTCGTTCTCTCTCGGAGAGCATCTGCCGGCGCTGGAACAGTGTCTGCAGACGATTGGCGACGTGCGCTTGCTTGTGATCGATCCCGTGTCGAGCTACACGGGCAAGACGGACTCCCACAAGAACGCTGAGGTGAGGACGCTGTTGGGTCCACTAGCCGATCTGGCGCAGCGGTATGACGTCGCTGTCCTCGCTGTGACGCACCTGAGCAAGGGGTCTGGGGGCAAAGCCGTTTACAGGGCGACAGGCTCCCTGGCGTTCGCTGCGGCGGCTCGGGCGGTCTGGATGTTGGCCCGCGACCTTGACGACCCGGCCAAACGGGTACTGCTGCCAGTGAAATGCAATGTCGCGAAGGAGTTGACGGGACTGGCGTTCAAGATCAGGGACGACGGTGGCGGTTCGTTTGTGGCGTGGGATGCCGATCCTGTTCCCATGACCGCCGACGAGTATCTCGCCGCCGAGGCCAAACGGCAGGACAAGCCGGAGGGCGATGACGCGACTGCGCTTGGCGTCGCGGTCGACTTCGTGAAAGAGCAGTTGTCGGCGGGGCCGATGCTCTCTGCTGAACTGGCTGCCGGTGCGAGCGCGAACCAGATCAAGTCGAAAACGCTGGAACGGGCGCGGAACAACCTCGGGTGCAAGGCCCGGAAACGGGGCGACGGGAAGTGGGAAGTGCTGCTCCCTGGCCACGAACAACGCCAGACTCCCCACCGTGGCGACGTTGACGGCGTTGACGTTCTTGGCGATGTTGACCGCCAGAA